>DATDMT010000139.1:0-12829 GCA_036518635.1 Rhodocyclaceae bacterium
CGCCTGCTGTATGGCGCGGTGGTGGATTTTCTCGATGTACATCTGGCGGGCTGGCACTGGCCGGCCTTCAACGTGGCCGACTCGGCGATCTGCGTCGGCGTGGCCCTGCTGCTGTGGCAGCAACTCACCCATAAGGAGCCCGCTCATGGCGGCACAAATCAAGGCTGACAGTTTCGTGACCCTGCACTACCGACTGACCGCCTCCGACGGTCAGCAAATCGTCAATACTTTTGACGATTCGCCGGCCACCCTGCAAATGGGCAGCGGCCAACTGGCGCCGACTCTGGAGGAGTGCCTGATCGGCATGGCGGACGGCGAGCGCCGCACCATCGAACTGGGTCCTGAGCAAGCCTTCGGTCAGCGCAACAATGATTTGATTCACCGCGTGCCGCGCGGCGAGCTGCCGCCGAACGCCTCGGATGCGCCGGGTTCGCAGATCGATTTCACCGCGCCCACCGGCGAGTGCTTCTCCGGCCTGGTGCGCGATGCCGACGAAACCACCGTGACGGTGGACTTCAACCATCCGCTGGCCGGCAAGCAGCTCAGCTTCGAAGTCCAGGTGATCGGCGTCCTGTGATGGAAATCCTGCTCGCCAACCCCCGTGGCTTCTGCGCCGGCGTCGAGCGGGCCATCGCTATCGTCGAACGCGCCCTGGAAAAATTCGGCGCGCCGATCTACGTCCGCCACGAGGTGGTGCACAACCGCTACGTGGTCGAGGGCCTGAAGGCCAAGGGCGCCATCTTCGTTGAATCCCTGGATGACGTGCCGGCCGGCGCGACGCTGATCTTCAGCGCCCACGGCGTGCCCAAGTCGGTCCGCGAAGAGGCCGAACAGCGCGGCTTCCGCGTCTTCGACGCGACCTGTCCGCTGGTCACCAAGGTGCATATCGAAGTCTCGCGGATGCGCGAGCAGGGCCGCGAGATCGTCATGATCGGCCACAAGGGCCACCCCGAAGTCGAGGGCACCATGGGCCAGTTGAACGGCGGCATGTACCTGGTGGAAAACGCCACCGACGTCGCCCAACTGCAGGTGACCGACCCGTCCAAGCTGGCCTACGTCACCCAGACCACCCTCTCGGTGGACGACGCTGCGACCATCGTCGAGGCGCTCACCGCGCGCTTCCCCGAGATCGTCGGGCCGAAGAAGGACGACATCTGCTACGCCACGCAAAACCGCCAGGACGCGATCAAGTTCATCGCGCCCCAGGTGGATGTGGTGATCGTTGTTGGCTCCCAGAGCAGTTCCAATTCCAACCGTCTGCGCGAAGTCGCCCAGCACCTGGGCGTGCCTTCCTATCTGGTGGACGACGCGGAAAGCATCGATCCCAACTGGCTGCTCGGCCATCGCCGGATCGGCGTCAGCGCCGGTGCCTCGGCGCCGGAAATCCTCGTCACCGACGTCATCGCCCGCCTGCAGGCCATGGGCGCCCCCAGCGTCACCGAGCTGAAGGGCGCGGAGGAGGGGGTGCAGTTCCCGCTGCCGAAGGAGCTGGCGGCCCGCGCCTGACGGCGCTTACTGGGGCTGCGGCTCTGCCGCTGTGCCGCTTTCGCGGCCCTCCGCCTCGGTGAGGTAGGGACGCACGTCCACCGCCTCGTTGACGGTGCGACCAGCCAGGGCGTTGCCGTAATTCTTTGCCCGGATGGACGACTCAAGGCGCCGCAGTTGCTGGTTGGTCAGCGCCGGCAGTTCCCGCCAGAGGATTTGTCCCACTTCACCGTTTTCTCTGATCGAAAGCAGCGCGTTCACCCAGCCAGGCCGTGCCGATGGCGCCTCGACGCCCGGAGGTGCCACGCTCTTGGTCGTTGGCTGTGATTGCGTCGAGGCGCTGGGCTCCCCGGCTTGCGACGCCTTGGCGATTGGTGCGCCGGTGATCGAGGCTTTGGTTGGCGGAGGAGCGACCGCTATCGGCGCCTGGGCTTTTACCAGTACAGCGGAGCGTTCGGCGGCAGCGGTTTTGGCAGGGGTGGCTGCTGGCTTGTCCGGATGCGCTTCGGTGCCGCTGGCACGGAAGCTGACGCTCAGGGTCGATCGGCCGGCGGACTGCCACTCGCTCGGCGGCATCTTCCACGCTAGCACGAACACCAGATGCGCCAGGGCCGAAAAGAACAGGGCCAGCGCGAAACGCTGGTCCTCTTCGCTCAGCCAGGGGTCGTATACCCGGAAACGTTGAACCGCCATTTTTTTGGGGCTACCGATGGGTGCTCCGCGGGGCCGTTACCCGCTGCGGAGCCGGGCGACGGCAGGTGTGAAGCGCCTGCCTGCCGTCGTCTTGCTTCAATCGGCCGGGCTTACTCAATAGGCCTCGAATTCCCGCCACAGGCTGCGCTTGTTTTGGAACGGGCTGGTAGTGGTTGTGCTCGCGCTGGGCGCCACCGGTACGGCCAGGGTTTCCTGCTGATAGTTCGACTTGGTGGCAATGGCCTTGTATTGGCCGCTTTGCAGCTTGATCACGGTGATGCCGACCACCAGCGAATCGGCGATCTTGATCGAGCTGGTAGTCTCATTTTCCACCTGCAGGCCTGTCTTGTAGTCGAGGAAGTTACCCCAGGCGCTACCGCCCACCGTGCAACTGGTGGCCGACGGGATGTTGCTGGCGAACACCAGGGTGCCCTGAGTCAGCTTCATGTCCACGTTCATCCGCTCGCCGGAGTCGGGGAAGTCCACATACCAGCCGCCATAGGTGCTCCAGTCCATCGTGGTCGAGTCGACGTTGTTGCAGGTGCCGTCGGCCTTGACCGTGGACGATGCCCCCGGGCAGACCTTGCGGTAGGTGGTGGTCACGCCATTCACCGTCTTCGTGATGGGGTTGCTGTTTTCGTCGTTCTCGATGAAGCGCCGTGCCAGGAACGCCTTCTTGGTGTTGTCGCTGAGCAGCGTGTCGGTGCGCGGATGCCAGGTGTCCTGCGAGGTGCTGCTGCTCAGGTTGACCGCGCCCAGAGTGTCCTTCAGGGCGTAGAAGCTTTGCACTGCGGTGGTGGTCAGGTCGCTGGATTCCAGATATTTGCCGGTGCCGACGTAGACCAGATGATGCCCGTCCGAATCGGTGGTTAGGTCGGGCTTGGTGGTGATCGGCTGGGCGGTGCCGCCGCTGTCGGCAAAGTGGGCGAGCTTGAACACCGCCGTGCCGGTATGGCCCGCCGCAGTCGGGTCCAGATCGAAGCGCCACAGATCGCCATCAGTGCCGCCGGCATAGATGTATTGCGCGGTGTTGTCCTTAGCCGGGTCATTTACCCAGACGGCGATCTTGCCCAAGTTGCTTGGGCTGCCGGCGGTACCGGAGCCCGTATCCAGGGGATAGCCGCTCTTCATTGCGCCGGTCTGTGGATTCACTGCATACAGATGCCCCTGGTTGTCCGCGTTGTTGTAACCAGAGGCGAAGAACACCGCCCATTCGCCGTTCGGCAGCTTGGCGACGGTGGGGTTGGAGAAGGTATAGCCCAGGTTGCTGAAGCCCGAAGTGCTGGGAGAAATTTCCCAGAGGTATTTCGGATTCACCGGGTCGGTCACGTCCAGGGCAAAGTAGGAGGTGCCGCCGGCACCATCGCCCGCCACCAGGATGGTGTGCCAGTCGGTGGTCGAGGGAGCACCGAAGTCCACGTCACTGACCGCAATCGGTCCGTCGATGAAGTAGCGGTGATGCAGGGCGTAGTTGGTATCGCCCAAGACCTTCATGCTGGCCATCGCCTGCTGCGGAATGTAGGACCAGAGTTCTTCCCCGGGCGCCACGGTGACGCCGTTCATAGTCACCGAACCGGTATCGGCGTTGATTGCGTGGACCATGCCGTCCTGGGAGGAGACGAAGACCACCGGGCGGCGAGCCGCCGCCGTGCCAGTCTGGGTGTAGGCGGAGTAGCCGGTGTCGGTGTAGGTCCGGTTCGGCACCTTCATGTAGATCGGCTGAGTATCCACCACGTCGCCCATGACATGGGCGCGCTGGCGCCAAATCTGCGGATGGCCGAGGTCGCCGTCCTGCTCTAGGCTGCGGTCGCCGCGGAGGAAGTCCACCAAGTTTGAACCCGTGATGTCGCCCGGATTGCTGACGTGCAGCGTCGCATACTGGGAGAGGGAACTCGGGTCGAAATAGGCCTGTTGGGCGGCCGATAGATTGGGCCAGGTGAAGGCCAACAGGGAAGCTCCACTGGCATTGGAGGTGGGGGCCATGTAGATGCGGCGCGCCGACCAGGTCATGTTGTCCAGCTTGGATTGGGCCGACCACTGGCAACCGGAGCCGGCGGTGGAGCAGTTTGTGTCGGGCGAGACATCCCCGGTGCTGACGTCGATGGAGCGGGACTGTAGGTCGCCGGTCCAGTCCACCGTCGCGTAACTGGCGACGTAGGCGAAGTTGTCGCCGGCCACCGGCTCCAGGTTCGAGGTGGCCGCCGCCGCCGCCGAACCGACGCGGGAGCCGATCTTGGTCAGGGCCTCGCGCAGGCCGGCCACCACGTTGGGCAGGTTGCGGGCGCTGAAATATTTGCCGCGGCCATTGACCGTGGCATGCCACAGATCGTCCACCCCGGTCGGGTCCAGGTTCAGTACGGCCGGCCAGTCCTTGTTGCCGGCGCGGATGTCGGCAAAGTCACCGATGCCCGCGGTCTTGTAGTCGGAGCGGTATTCCAGGGTGCCGTCGATACCGAGGCCCATCGCATAGAACACCATGTGCTGGGCCTGGTTCTTGTCGTCGTCGGTGGTCAGCACGTTGTTGGTGGAGACGTCGTTGGCGCTGCCGTCGGTGCACCCGTTGCCCAAGCCGCCGTTGCACTTGTTGGTGAAGCCAGTGCTGCGTAGGTCGGTGCTGTAGTAGTACCAGGCAATGTCCGCCAAGGTGCGGCAGGAGCTGGCGCTGCTGCGGGTGCCGCTGCCGGGGCAGGTGGTGGAGGCTTGCTGGCCGTCATAGTAGGGCCGGCCGGCCGTTGCGGTGCTGTTATCCACATTGCCGATATCGCCGGCGCTGATGTTGGCGGTCAGCGGCTCGCTTTCGTTCCAATAGCCGTCGGTGACCAGCAGCATGAAGTTCTGCTGGCAGGAATACTGGATCGGGTCGGTGCTGCTCAGTTTGCCGGCGTAGTAGCGGCCGATCTTGCCGGTTTCCGTCCGCAGCGGCGTGGCGCAGCTAGGGTTGGCGCTGGTCAGTTGGCTCCACCAGTTGGTCCGCTGGTTCGCCGTCTCGCCGCCGCTGTTCACGAACTGGGCGGCGCCAAGCTTGACGGTGGTGCCGCTGGCCTGACAGATGTTGTCGAAGCCCACCCGATAGTTGGCGTCCAGGGCACTGAAGGCGATGGTCGATGCGGACTTCATCATCTGCATCCGGGTGCGGTAGTAGCTGTACCAGTTGGCGAAGTTCTGCAGCTCCTCGGCGTAGGTGCAGGTGGCCCCGGTGCAGTCGGTACGGGCCGAGCCGCGGCTGTAGGAGTTGGTGCCCGGCACGATATCCACCCGCTTGAAGATACCGACATTGCTCCAGTGGTTGGCGCTGGTGTCTGGATCGCTGCCCCCCGCCATGTTCAGGGTCAGGCCGCTGCGGCCGCCGGCGGTGTTGCTGTCTACCGCCAAGGTGGCCGATGGCACGGCGCTGCTGAAGGTGATGGGCGATGGCGACGTGCCGATCGTGCCGAGTACCGACAGGGCCGTGGTGCTCGCTCCCTGGGCTGCATAGCCGCCGCTGAAATTCGAGGCGGTGGTGATGTAGGGTTTGAAATCCTCCACGGCGATGCCGGAATCGCTGCCTGGGGCCGTGCGCGTGACGGTACCGACAGTGATCGTGCCGGTGGGGTTGGAGATGACGAATTTCCCATCGCCAGGCGTATTGCACTTGGCCGCACCGGCCGGCCCCACGAGGGTACAAGCAGTGCCGGCCGAGGTGGCTGGGTTGCAGGTCGTCGTGTAGCTATTGGAGGTCGAGCTACCGTTGTTGACGCCATTGGAGCCGGTCAGATGGTTGATCCGCGTGGCAATACCGCTGGAATCGGTGCCGGTGTTGGGCGTGGGCGAGGGCAGAATCGAGGTGCCACCGCAGGTGACACCGCCGAAGTTGAGGTTGTCCGCCGTGGCATTGGTGATGTCGAAGGTCCAGGATGGATTGCCCGTGCCCGTGCCGGCAACGGCGCTGGGGGTGCTCAGGGTGATTGTCGGATCGGTACTCTGGGTCCACGAACAGGCATAGGAAGAACCCGGCCCGGTGGCGGTGAATGTGGCGGGTGTCGTCGGCGGAGCACCGCTGCCGGTGGCGCTGGTGTTCTGGGTAATGGTCCAATTGGTGGCCGCATGACTGGCCAAATAGGTCCCGAGGTTGTTAACCCGTTGGGCATCGGTCAGCGCGGTGCCAGCCCCAGAGTTGGCCGTCTGCCCGCCGAGGGCATCGACGGAACTGCAACTAATGGCGCCGATGGTTTTGCTGTCGGCCGTCGCGTTGGTAATGTCGAACGTCCATTGCGCCGACGTGCCCGCATTCGATAGCGTACCGCCGGTACGGGTCATCGTCGGATCGGTCGGCGAAATGGTGCTGCTGGTATTAAACGAGCACGTCGGGAACGAGCCAGAGGCGATCGGGCCGGTCATCGTGCAGGCGGTTTGTACCGATGAGTTGGTCGCCGTCGAGCAGCTGAACGAATAGCCCGACTGATTGATGGCGTTGAGACCAGTTTTCAGGTTGTTGAGCCGCTGAACAATCTGGGTATCGGTGGTGGTATTCGTGCCCGTCGAAGCGTTGCCGACGATCGCGCGATAGGTGGTGGAACTGGGACAGGCAATGTTGGTAACGCTGTCGTTGGCATCGATGCTGCTGATCGACAACGTCCACCCCGCACTGCTGCCGCCTTGGCTGATGGTCAATCCGCTGTTGGTTACCACCGGCGATGCGTCGCCGCACGTGCTTCCGCTGGCAGGGACCAAAGTACAGCTCACCGTGGTACCGCCGCCCGAACTACAGGCCGACGTCCCGCTCCAGTATGTGGAACTCAGTTTGCCGATAATCGCCGTGGCCAACGTGGACGCTCGCGTGGTGGCCGTCGAACTGCTACCGGCACCCGCCCCGGCACTGGTAAATGTCGTGACGGTCGTTTCCGGGCAGGTGATCGAGGTCACCGTCCGGTTGGCGGCGCTGGCGCCGCTGATGGTGAAGCTCCAGTTCGATCCTGACAGGGCCGGCCCCGATGACACGCTCAATCCCGAGCCGACCACCACGTTCAAGGGCGAAGTACAGGCCGGAGATGTTTTCTGGAAGGTGCAAGCGACGGTTCCCGCCGCATCGTTCGGAGTGCAGTATGAGGCGCTGCCGCTGCTATAGGTCCAGTGCGAGCCGCCGTCCGGGTCGAAGTTGGCGCCTCCTGATCCCATCATGTTGCTGGCAAGCGTCGTCGCGTAGGTCGCCGGCGCTGTCGTAGTAC
This sequence comes from Rhodocyclaceae bacterium, assembly GCA_036518635.1. Taxonomy (GTDB): domain Bacteria; phylum Pseudomonadota; class Gammaproteobacteria; order Burkholderiales; family Rhodocyclaceae; genus AWTP1-18. The sequence continues at coordinate 7,383 of DATDMT010000139.1, forward strand.
CCGTGTTCGGCGCGATCGAGCTGTTGGTGGCGGACGAGCAACTGCCGCTGCCATCGTCCCAGACGCAGGTGCTGCCGCAGACGAGGCTGTGGATGGCACGGTTATCCGACGTCGCTCCCGTGAAGGTCTGGGTATACGTCGTTGCCGCGCCCGCGGAATAGCCGGAGCCCGCCGGCGAAGCGGCCGGGCTGGAGGTGGACAGCGTAATCGAGGCGTCCTTGGTGATCGACAGGTTGGAATTGCAGAAGGGTTGGCCGCCCGTGGTGCCGTTCGGGCCGGTGACCCGGATGCGCTGCCCCGAGCCAGACGCGCCGCTGATCTTGGCGAACGTGTAGCCATTGGCGCTCTTGGCGACAAGGTCGTCGGCCAGATTCTGGATGCGCTGCGCGGCGGTGAGCGCTGTAGCCGATCCTGTGTTTGCCGTACCGGTGAAGATTGAAGAGCCGCCACAGGACAGCGAGTTGATGTTCTTGTTGTCCGTCGTGGCGTCGGAAATGTTGAAGGTCCATTGCGGCGCCGAGCCGCCGGTGGTGGTGTCCACGATATTGCCGGCGCTGATGCCCGTGCCCGGCGTTACTGCCAGCGTGCATGTGGGGTGGCCGGTCGGACCCGTCACCGTGCACCGATGGGTCGGTGCCGTCAGCCCTGAATTCGAGCAGTTATAGGTGTAATCGCCGGCATAGATGCCGCTACCGATGGTGGCGGTCTTGCCGCTGAATCCGGTGGCCAGATTGTGCACCCAATCGGAGGCCGAGCCGCTGGTTCCCGTATTGCCGCTGAAACTGGTGGTGCCGTTGCAGCTCATCGACAACGCAGCGCTGTCCGTGGTGGCCCCTGTGATGTTGAAGGACCATTGCGGCTGGGTGCCGCCGGCGGCCGTTCCGGCCGTACCATGGCTGGGGCTGAAGGATAGGCCGTTGTAGGCATTGCCGGCAGGCGCCGTGACCACGATGTTGCGGCCGGTTCCGCTGACCGTTGGCGTTGCTGCGCTAAAGTTGGTGGGGCCGACGCTGTTGCTGGCAACGCTGGTGGAGGCGTTGATCTGGGCTTGGATCGCGCTGGCGGTAGACGCGACATCCGCAGTGTTTGGGAGCGTGCCGTAGGCAACATGGCCGACGATCGCCGTGGTGCTGACGGATAGGCCGCCCAGGTCGCCTGCGGTGTTGGTGCTGCTGCTCGGCTCGATGTGCACCGTTCCGGTGGCGGCGACCGCGGTGGCGGAGACGGTGAGGGTGCCGGTGCAGGTGCCGCTGACGCGAATGGCGTTGCCGCCGGCCGGGGCCACGGTAGCAGTGCAGCCGCTGGTGCCGGAGTCGTTGTTGATGCGGGTGGCGATGTCGGCGGCGATGGTGCTGGTGGCGGTGCCGTCGGTATAGGTCCATGGCTTGCTGCTGCTGGGAACCAGCGACGTGTTGGCGACGCCGCCGACAGTGGCCTTGATGTCGTCGATGCGGGTAGCCCCTGCGGTGGTGGTGACGGTGATGCTGCCGCTGTTGCCGGTGGGGCCGGTGATCGCCAGCGTGGCGCCGTCGTCGGTGGCGGTGGCGTCCTTGCGGCGGATTTCCACCTGGCCGTTGGCGGAGGCAGCACAGGTGCCCCAGGCCACTGTGTTATCCGTGGTGTCGCGGGAGCGGACCTCATAGGTGGCGGTGGCAGGGCCCGCCTTGATCTGGGCACAGATTTCCTTTGCGGTATCGGAAATACTGTTGTTCTTCTGTACGGCGCTGGCGCTGAGCAGTTCCGTCGAGGTGCCGTCGCCGCGCACCACCCGGATGCTGTCGATTTGGGCACCGGTGTTGGCCGAGGTGACCTGGAAGGATGCCAGGGACGGGTTCGCACTCGAATCGGATGGGCCGGAGGCGATGACTGGCAAGGTGTTGGGGGCCGCGCCGACGACGGCGGCCTCGATGACCGCGACACTGCCCGACATGGCGCAGCCGTAGCCGGTGGTGCCGATATTGTCGCTGATGGTCTTGCAGACCGCCTGGGCCACGTCGGTGGTGGTGTTCATGGCGCGGATGCTGGGGCTGGCCACGGTGCCATAGTTGAAGTTGGCGCCGACGGTGAACGTCGTGCCGCCGACCACGTCGGCCCCGCCGACGGTGACGGTGGTGAGTTGCTGGCCGGCGCTCACGGAGAGAATTTCCAGGCCCGCGGTGGCCTGTACCCCGGGGGTGCCGGCGCTGACCCAACCGCCGAGATAGTTGGGGATGTAATGGGTCAGGTCGTGATGGGCCTGACATTGGCCGTAGGTATGGGTCTGTGGGTTGTAGTAGGCGCACCAGCGGAAGGTGGACGCGATGTTGAACACGCTACCCCCCGAGGAGACCGGCGTCGTAGACCGGGTGCAGTTGCTGAGGCTGTCGTCGGTACAGTACTCGCTGGGGCTCATCGAGTAGTAGGACGCGGGCCCGGTGTAGGTCTTGCGGAAATTGAAGGTGGTGTTCGGATAGAAGTTGGCCACGTTGCCGCTGTCCAGATTTTCGTGGCACTTGCCGCCCGCGGTCGGGTCGGCGGCGCTGGGGCTGGCGGTGGAGGCGTTGCACCAGACCTCGTGGGGCCAGCCGGTGGTCAGGTTGAGCGAGCCGATGGACTGGATGCCGTAGCCGTCGGTCGCCGCCGAGGTGGCGACAGCGGCCGAGTAGGTGCTGCCGTCAGCCTTGATCGGCACCACGTAGGAAACCGCCGGGTCGTAGTACATGTAGTTGATCGCGGCGGTGGCGTAGGGGGGCTGCGAGTTGCTGCTGCAGGTGGGCGAGACGTTTGTGTCCTTAGGAATGCCGCCGGCATTGTTGGTGCCGGTGGTGCCCCAGCACATGCCCCAGGTGGCGTTGGGCACCGGTCCCACCAGGGAGACGACCGGCGCCGGGGTGAATGTGACCGCGGTATTGGTGTGGCTCGCCGAGTTGGTGGCCGACATGGTGACCGTGGTGCCGGAGATGCTCTGGACGAAGGCATTGGCGCTGATGCCAGTGCCGCTGACCATGTAGCCGGGGAGAATGCCGGTGGCGTTGGCCACGGTGATGGTCTTGGTGGCGGAGGTGCCGGTCGCCGTGGTGCTGATCGGCGAGGCGCCGTAACCGCTGCCGCCCGAACCGATGGTGACCGAAGCTACCTTCTTGCTGGCGTTGAGCGTCACCGAGGCTGAGGCGCCGGTGCCGCCGCCGCCCTGGATGACCACGGTCGGTGTGCCGGCGGTATAGGCGGTGTCCCAGGTGCCGTTGGCCGGCAGGATGGCGGTGACGGCACCGCCACTGACCGTGGCGTAGGCGCCGTCGCCCCGCGAGCCGCCGATGCTGCCCGGGTCGGCGGCGGTGGTGGTGTCGTTGATGTAGTCCGGGGCGTAGTCCCAATCCATCGAGCCCGAATCGTCCAGCACGTACATCAGGTTCGGCCGCACCGTAGACGTCGTGGTGGCCGCCAGCGGGCTGGTGGCCAGGGTCAGGGCGATGGCCTGGGTGACCTGGGTGAAGTTCAGGGAAACGATCACCAGCCAGGCGACGATTCTGCGGAAGGGAGTGCTTTTCATGATGGACCTCACGGGGCGAGGCAGGCCGAATCAGTAGACGAAGGCCTGGATGTAGCGGTTGTTGCGTTTGGGGCCGGCCACTTTGACGGTGATCCGGTAATAAACGATCTGATTGCTGACGGTCCCGGCGCTGCTGCCGAAGACGCTGGCGCCGGATTCGGTGGAGCCGCCCGGTGTGGTGCCGCTGCTGCTGGTCAATGTGACGTCTGGGGCCATGCAGCCGGCGGCGGGGCAGGCAGTGTTGGCCGTGGTGGCCATGCGGTGGATGACGTAGTAGAGGTCGTAGCCCGACACCGGGTTGGTCAGTTTGATTGCGCAGTTGCCGTTGGCAAAGTCGTAGGCGGCCGGCGAGAAGGTGGTGGTGCCGCTGGTGGTGCAGGCGGCCAGCACCTCGTTATAGCTGGAGTAGTAGCCGTTGGCGGCATTGGTGTTGTCCAAGGCTCCGGCGCTGGTGCCGATTTGGGTGCTGACAAACTGGAAGGCCGTTTCCACCGCCACATCGGCCACCCGGGTGGCCGCCTGGCGGAAGGCGATATTGCCGGCGGCAGAAATGCCGGCCTTGGTCCCCAGCATCATCGCCATCGACGACAAGGTGATCACCACCAGGATCACCAGGGTCATGACCAGGATGAAGCCGCCTTCCCGGCGGGCGCGGCGCGGCAGGGTTAGCGCGTCCATATGGCGTTCTTCAGCGGGATGATGGTGGAGTAGGCGCGGTAGCGGTATTTGCTGCCCGCGCCGCCGCCGGTCACGTCGGGTACCTTGCACAGCACCGCCTTGGAGGTGGCGTCGGTCGCGCATTCGCCGGCATTGCCGGGGGTAGTGGTCGATGTGCCGGACACCGCCGGCAGCACCGTGAGGGTGGTGCTGGTGGTGACGTCTTCCTTTTCCAGCAGCGGACTGCGGGCGACGACGCCGACGCGGATGGCGATCACCCGGGCGGCCTTGGTGCCGTCGTAGGGCGTGGTGGTCAGGTCGTCGGCGCTGGCCCAGGTGGCTACGGCGGAACTGCTGGCGCTGCTGGCGAGGCCGTATTGCGCCTTGAGGAAGATGATGTCGTCCACCAGGTTGGGCGGTGTTGTCACGGCCGGATTGAGGGAGGGCAGTTCAGCCAGGGTCAGGGCGCCGCTGCGTACCGCGAAGCGGCGGCTGACGAAGTTGCCCATGTCGGCGACGAAGGGCTTGGGGCTGAGGCCCAGATCCGCCGAGGTCACCGTGTTCCAGCCGGTTCCGCCCGCACCGGTAGTCACGTTGTAGGCGGAGACTCCCGCGACGTGGGGAATGGTGGTGGCGGTCGGGGCGGCGCTGACCTGGCCCAGGGTGCATACGCTCCCCGAGTAGGTGACGAACATGTCGCCGTCGGCGATGCCGGTGGTTGAGGCAACCGTGTAGGCATCGGCATAGGCGGTCTGGGCGGTAGTGATGGTGGCGCCGGGCACGCCGGAGGCGGTCTTGCCGTATTGCACTTCGATGATGTCGTTGCCGAGGCCGCCGTCGTTGTTGTGAATGCGGACCGGCAGCGCGGTCAGCGCTACGTTGCCGGCTCCCGGCAGGGTGGAGGACTGGTAGGGGGTGTTGTAGTAGCCGGTGCCGTCGTAGGAATAGTTGATCCACGGGCATTGCAGATTCATCATGCCGTAGCCGGCCTGGCTGATATCGCGCTCTAGCAGATAGAGGGCCATGACGCCGTTGCTCTGCGTCGCTAGGGTTTGATTGATGCTGCCGCGCTGCTTGTTGAAGGACAGCATGATCTGGCTGACGGCGAACAGGCCGACCAGGCCAATCGCCATGCCGATCAGCAGTTCGATTAGGCTGAAACCCCGTTGAAGTGGCGGCCGGATATTCATCAGTTTTTTGAAATCTGGGCGGTGGTTTCGTAGGTGTGGGTGACGGCGCCGCCCTTGGTGTCGGGCCAGTC
>DATDMT010000140.1:0-2172 GCA_036518635.1 Rhodocyclaceae bacterium
GCTGCACGGCCACACCGGCGCCGACATGGCCTTGCTTGACAGCGAGACCGGCGTGCTGTTCGCCGCCGACCTGGTGTTCAACGGTCGCGCCCCGACCACGCCCCACGCCCAGGTGGACGCCTGGCTGAAGAGCCTGGATCAACTGGAGCAGACCCCGTTCAAGATTCTGGTGCCGGGCCACGGTGACGTGGTCACCGACGCCGCGCCGATCCGCCAGACCCGCGCCTGGCTGCAGTGGCTGACCAAACGCATGCATGACGCCGCCAACGCCGGGCTGGACATGACCGAGCTACTGGCCCTGCCGCTGCCCGACGAGTTCCACGACATCGCCGTGGTCAAGGCGGAATATCCGCGCTCGGTGGGCCATCTCTATCCCGCCGCGGAAGCCCAGGCCTTCCGCGGCAAGAAGCCCTAGGCGAAGACTGCACGGTGACTGCCCTGGCCTACTCTTTCCCGCCGAATCCACCGCGACTCTCCTGGTCCCTGGCAGGCTCCATCGCCCTGCACGTCCTGGCGGTGCTGTTGCTGCCCGGGCTGGCGCGCATGGCCGAAGAGCGGCCGCCGACGGTACTGATGGCGACGCTGATGCCGGCGATCCAGGCGGCGCGCGAAGCCATCCAGACGCCACCGCCAGCGGAGCACCCCCTACCCCGCCCGGAGAAGGTGAAGTCGGTAATCACCGCGCCGTCGAGTACTCCGAGCTTCTCGCGGCCAGTGGAGCCCACGCCGCCCGCCGAGCCGGAACGGCCGCAACCCGTCGTTGCCGCGCCGGCGGCGCCACCGCCCGCAGCACCCGCCGCCGCCGTCACCCCGCCCACGGAGGTACTTGCCTTGGACGAATACGGCAAATCGATCTCCTCCCTGCTCGCCCGCCAGCAGGTCTATCCGCGCATGGCCCTGGCCCGCGGCTGGGAAGGCGAAGTGCGCCTGTCGGTGCGCGTCGCGCGCAAGCTCGGCCTGCTGTCGGTACAGGTGCTGCACGGCAGCGGCTATGAAATCCTCGACCAACAGGCCATCCAGTTGGTGCAGAACGCCACGCTGCCGGCACCGCCGGCGGCCCTCGGCGATCGGGAATTGCAACTCGTCATTCCGGTTCGCTTCAAACTCGCAAAGCCGGCCTGAACAGGCCTTCCAGAAATCTATGTCGCTCAAGCATCGCCCGCTGTCCCTTGGCATCGCCCTGCTGTTTGCCGCCCCTGCCGCCCTCGCCGTGAACGCCAGCGTCGAGCTGGAAACACCGACCATCACGGTGATCGGCACTACCCCGTTGCCGGGCATCGGCGTGCCCATCGAGAAGGTGCCGGCCAACGTGCAAAGCCGTAGCGGCAAACAGGTGCAGCAGCAGCAAACCCTGGACCTCTCCGAACACCTGACGCAGAACATTCCCGGCGTGGTTTCCAGCCCCTCCCAGGACAATCCCTGGCAGTCGGACATCAGCTTCCGCGGCTTTGTCGCCTCGCCGCTGCAGGGCGCGCCGCAAGGGCTCTCGGTATTCCTCGACGGAGTACGCATCAACGAAGCTTTCGGCGACACGGTGAATTGGGATTTGCTGCCGCCCAACGCCCTGGCCGCCGCCAACCTGATGCCCGGCTCGAACCCGGTGTTCGGCCTCAACACCCTCGGCGGCGCCCTGTCCCTGGTGACCAAGAGCGGCTTCCGCAATCCCGGCGGCAACATTGAAGTCACCGCCGGCAGTTGGGGCCGCATCGGCGCCCAGTTCGAACACGGCGGCCATGACGACGACAACGACTACTTCGTCGCCGGCAACTTCTCCCGCGAAGACGGCTGGCGCGAGCACTCGCCGAGCAAGGTCAAGCAACTATTCGCCAAGGTCGGCCACGAGACTGAAGGCATGGACCTGGACGTCAGCCTGCTGCTGGCCGACAACCGGCTCTATGGCACCCAGGCCCTGCCCATTTCGATGCTCGACAACCCACGCCAGGGCTACACCTGGCCGGACCGCACCGACAACCGCCTGTCCATGCTCTCCGGCCACGGCAGCCGCTTCCTCGACGACAAGCGCCTGGTGTCCTGGGGCGCCTATCTGCGCCGCCTGGAGAGCACCAACGTCTCCAGCAACAGCAATGAAAATTTCGATCCGCTGCTGCCCGCCACCATCGCCAATGCCCAGGGTTCAATGGACCGCTCGCTGACCGAAAGCAGCACCTGGGG
>DATDMT010000141.1:0-5116 GCA_036518635.1 Rhodocyclaceae bacterium
GGAGCGCCAGGCGGCGGAGGCCAAGTTTCTCGTCAGCCTGGGCCGCCTCGACCGGGCCTTTCCCGGCGATATGCGGCTGATCTCCATCCGCGAGGCCTATCAGAACTCGGCCAAGCTGGCGCCGCAACTGGACAGCCTGATGCAGGCCAAACCCAGCGAAAAAGCGGCCCTCGACGAGCCGCGCGCGGTGCTGGTGGAAATGACCCTGGATGCGGGCGAGATCAAGGAAAAGCTCGACGGCGTGCGTAAGGTGGTGGAGTCCTCGGTGCTCGAAGCCAGCGCCTCGACCGAAAGTCACCTGGGGCTGATGGTGAAGCTGGTGGTGGCCTATAGCGCGCTGATTTTCGGCATTGCCATGCTGGTGGCCCATCACATCAAGGCGCGGGCGTTGGCGGAGGACGAGCTGGCCTACAGTGCCGGCCACGATCTGGTGACCGGCCGCCTCAATCGCCGCACCCTGGAGACCGTGATCAATTCCCTGGGCGGCGAGCCGCGGCAGGTGGTGGTGATCTCCCTGGAACGCTTTCACCGGCTGGTCGGCACCCTCGGCCACGAGGTCGCCGATGCCGCCCTGCGCGCGGTGGCCGAGCGGGTGGAGACGATGACCCGGGTGTTCGGCGCGCAGATGTTCCGCCTCGACGGCGCCAACTTTGCTTTGCTGTATCCGCCGCCCAGTGCCGCCGCCGAGGGCAGCGATGTGCACGCCATCCTCGAGGCCGGCGCGCAGCCCTTTCAGGTGGGCCAGTACGAGCTGCTGATCGCCATCGTCTGCGGCGCCGCGCGCTATCCCGAGGACGGCGGCGATGCGGTAAACCTGATTCGCAATGCCAACACCGCCCTGCAGCACGCCAAGCGCATCGACACCCGTTTCTACGCCTATGAATCCTCCCTTAACGCCCGCAGCGCCGAGCGCCTGGCCCTGGAGGCGGCGCTGGGCCATGCCGTCGAGCGCAAGGAGCTGGAGCTGTTCTACCAGCCGCAGATGGACATCGACAGCGGCCGCATCATCGGCGCCGAGGCGCTGGTGCGCTGGCGCCGCGACGGCAAGCTGATCTCGCCGATCGAGTTCATCCCCATCGCCGAGGAGTCGGGCCTGATCGTCGCCATGGGCGAGTGGATTCTGCGCGAGGCCTGCCGCCAGGCCATGGCCTGGAAGGCGGCGGGGCTGGGCGAGCCGGTGGTGGCGGTGAACATCTCGGCGCGGCAGTTCCAGGACCCGCGCTTTTTCGACACCGTGACCCAGGCCCTCGCGGATACGGGCGTGCCGCCGGCGATGATCGAACTGGAAATCACTGAGAGCGCCATCATGCAGGACCCGGATGCGGTGGTGGCCGAGCTGGAGCGCCTGCGCGGTCTCGGCCTGGCGCTGGCGATCGACGATTTCGGCACCGGCTATTCGAGCCTCTCCTATCTGAAGCGCTTCCCGCTGGACAAGCTGAAGGTGGACCAGAGTTTCGTCCGCCCGCTGACGCCGGAATCGCCGGCGGAGGATTCGGCCATCGTTGAAGCCGTGGTCCGCCTGGGCCAGACCCTGGGCCTCAAGGTGATCGCCGAAGGGGTGGAGACCGAGGATCAGTTGGCCCTGCTGGGCCGCCTCGGCTGCGACGAAATCCAGGGCTATTGGTTCAGCAAACCGATGCCGCTGGCGGAGGCCACGGCCTTCCTTGCGGCGCGCGCGCCACAGGCGGCGGGCGGCGTTCATGGCGGGAATTGATGCAGTAATGTATTTGTACTAATTTTCGTCAGGCCATTACGTTGGCAACACAGGGGAGAGCGCTTCAATGGGGTATCGAACCGCAGTGCTGCTGCGCAGGCGACGTCGCCAGGGTTTTGCCGGACGAGTGGGAGCGGGTGGCGGCAGTAGTGCGGCGAACGCCGTGAAGTGCGCCACATGAGCAGATGGCTGAATCAGTTGGAGCGCCTGCCGCTGCGCCGGCGCTTTCTGGTTGCGCCCTTCCTCGGCCTGGTGTTGTTGGGCCTGCTGGTTTCCGGCTTCATCTACGACTTGCGCAGCCAGAACCAGATGCTGACCGACATCGTCGATGCGCGGATGGCTGGCTTCAACCGCTACGCGGCGACTTTCGCCCGGCTCTCGGGCGAGCATGTCGAACTCTACGATCTGCTGACCAACTCGGTGGCGCTGGACGAACAGGCCGTCTATATCCGTGCCAAGCGCCACCTCGATCAGATCAATGCGGCCATCAGTGAAATCGAAGGCGGTTGGCCCGCGGCGACGGGCAGAACCGATACCGCGGCGGATGGCAGCGGGGCGCTGCCACAGGAAATCCTCAAGCTGAGCGGTCAGTACCGCGTGACGGTGGGCCGGGCCGTGGAGACCCGCTTGCTGGAAGCGGACAACCGGTTGGCGCAGGTGGCGTTGGCCAACCAGCAATTCGTCGAGATGACCCGCGCCTTCACCGGTTATCTGGAGGGGCAACGGCGCCAGTTGGCCGGCGAGATCGGCTACAGCGTCAAGCAGAGCAATGCCCGCAGCCTGATTTTCGCCTTTGCCGGCGCGATCGGTGCGCTGTTGCTGTTCCTGTTGTCGCTGTATCTGGCGCGGATTCTGTCCAGCTCCCTCGAAGCCCAGATCGACACGCTGGCCCAAATCGGCAACGCCGACCGCCGCTCGGAGGATAGAGGCGAGGAGCCGGCCAGCGAAGCCGCCGGCCTGGTGACAGTGGAGCGCCGCTCGAAAGACCGGGCCGGCGACGAACTGCTGCGCATGGGGCGAGTGATCGAGAGCTTCCAGAAGACGCAGACGCTGCTGCGCGAGAGCGAACTGCGCTTTCGCGGCCTGTTCGAACACAACCACGCGGTGATGTTGTTGGTGGACCCGGCCAGCGGCGCCATCATCGGCGCCAACGAGGCGGCCGCCGCCTTCTACGGCTACAGCCGCGTGCAGTTGGAAACGATGTCGATCCAGCAGATCAACACCATGTCGCCCGCCGAGCTGGCCGCGGCGCGGCGTGAGGTGCTGCAGGGACGGCGCAGCTATTTCGTGTTCACCCATCGCCTGGCTGACGGCCGGCAGCGCAACGTCGAGGTGCATTCGACGCCGATCGAGTCGGGCGGGGCGACCCTGCTGTTCTCGATCATCCACGACATCACCGAGCGTCGCCAGATGGAGGCCGCGTTGCGGCAGAGCCAGCAACTGGTGCAATCGATCCTCGACCATTCCGGCACGGTGATCTTCGTCAAGGATTTGGACGGGCGCTATCTGCTGGTCAACCAGCGCTTCGCGCAACTGTTCGACACGCCCCAGGAATCCCTGGTCGGCAAGACCGACTACGACATCCTGCCGGCGCCGACGGCCGACGCGCTGCGCGTTGCCGACAGGGAAACGCTGGCCTCCGGCCGGGCGGCGGAGTTCGAGGAGGAAATCCCCCAGGAAGACGGGCTGCATACCTACATCTCGGTCAAGTTCCCCTTGTATGACGAGGCCGGCTGGCCCTATGCGACCTGCGGCATCGCCACCGACATCACCGAGCGCAAACACACGGAGCTGGCGCTGCGCGCCAGCGAGGCGGCGCTGAACGAGGCCCAGGCGGTGGCGCGGATCGGCAGTTGGACCTACGACATCGCCGGCGACGCGCTGAACTGGTCGGCCGAGGCCTGCCGCATCTTCGGCCTCGATGCCGAGGCGACGCAGAGCTTCGGAAGCTTTCTGGCCCTGGTGCATGCGGAGGACCAGGATGCGGTGGCGGTGTCCTGGCGGGCAGCGCTGGGTGGCTTGCCCTACGAGATCAGCCATCGCGTCGTCGTTGACGGCGACGTGCGCTGGGTGCGCAACTGCGCCCATATCCGCTTTGCCGACGACGGCCGGGCCAGCTTCTGCATCGGCACACTGCAGGACATCACGGAGTTGAAGCGGGCCCAGGAGGAGCTGTTCGAACTGAACCGCGATCTCGAACGGCGGGTGGAAAAGCGTACCGCCCAGTTCGCCGCGGCGAGCCGGGCGAAGAGCGAGTTTCTCTCCAACATGAGCCATGAAATCCGCACCCCGATGAATACGGTGCTCGGCATGACTCATCTGGTGATGCGCACGGCGCTGACGCTGAAGCAGCGCGACTACCTGGAAAAGATTTTCGCTGCCGGCGAGCACCTGCTGGGCCTGATTGACTCGATTCTCGACATTTCCAAGATCGAGGCCGGCCGGCTCGATCTGGAGACGGTGGATTTCGACCTGGCGACGGCGATCGAGAAGCTGAGCAACGTCTGCGCGCCAGCGGCAGGGGCCAAGGGCCTCAGCCTGATTTTCGAGATCGACGCGGAGATTCCGCAGCGCATGCGCGGCGATCCGCTGCGCCTGGCGCAGATCCTGATCAACTTCACCAACAACGCGGTCAAGTTCACCGAGCAGGGGAAGGTCGTCGTGCGCGGCCGGCTGGTCGAGCTGGAGCCAGGCAGCCATTGCATCCTGCGCTTCGAGGTGGAGGACACCGGCATCGGCATGAACGCCAAGGAGAAGGCCAAGGTGTTCCGCATGTTCCAGCAGGCCGACAGCTCGATGGCGCGCAAGTACGGCGGCACCGGCCTCGGCCTGGCGATCTGCAAGCAGTTGGCGGTACTGATGGGCGGCGAGGTTGGCGTGGACAGCCGCCTCGGCGAGGGCAGCACCTTCTGGTGCACCTTGCGCCTGGCGTTGCCGGAAAGCGGCGCGACGGCGGCGCGCGGCGGCTTCGCCTCGGCCGGGCAGATCGGCGCGATGGCCACGGTAAAGGCCGCCCTCGGCGGCAAGCGCATCCTGGTAGCCGACGACCATCCGTTCAATCTACAGGTGGTGTCGGAACTGCTCGAGGATGTCGGGGTCATCGTCTGCGTCGCCAACAACGGCAAGGAGGCAATCGACCTGTTGCGCAGCGAGCGCTTCGATTGCGTGCTGATGGACGTGCAGATGCCGGAGATGGACGGCATCGAGACCACCCGGCGGGTGCGGGCGCAGCCGCATAGCGCGGCGACGCCGGTGATCGCGATCACCGCCAACGCCCTCGATCAGGACCGGGAGATTTGCCTGGCGGCGGGCATGGACGATTTCCTCAGCAAGCCGATCCAGCCGGAGATGTTGTACGCCACGGTGGCCCGCTGGGTCGACCGCGAGTCCACGGGCGGCAAG
>DATDMT010000142.1:0-42301 GCA_036518635.1 Rhodocyclaceae bacterium
CGGCATCCTGGTCCAGGCGGCGACCCGCGGCGATGGCGCGGTGGGCGAGGACGTCACTCAGAACGTCCGCACCGTGCATTCGGTGCCCCTACGCCTGATCGGCATCGATGCGCCCGTGCTGGAAGTGCGCGGCGAGATCTACATGCGCCGTGACGACTTCGCCAAGCTCAACGAACGCCAATTGGCGCTAGGTGAGAAGACCTTCGTCAATCCGCGCAACACCGCCGCCGGCGCCGTGCGCCAGCTCGATCCGGCCATCACCGCGCAGCGGCCTCTGAGCTTTTTCGCCTACGGCATGGGCGAAGTCCAGGGCTGGACGCCCCCCGCCACCCATGGTGAGCTGCTCGACGCCTTCGTCGCCATGGGCCTGCCGGTCTGTGAGCATCGCGCCGTGGTGCAGGGCGGTGCTGGGCTGGCGGCCTTCCACGACCGCATCGCTGCCGCCCGCAACGGCCTGCCCTTCGACATCGACGGCGTGGTGTACAAGGTCAACCGCTTCGACCTGCAGCAGCGCCTCGGTTTCATCACCCGCGAGCCACGCTGGGCCGTGGCCCACAAGTATCCGGCGGAAGAAATGCTGACCACGGTGGAAGCCATCGAGGTGCAGGTCGGCCGCACCGGCGCGATCACGCCGGTGGCGCGGCTCAAGCCGGTCTTCGTCGGCGGCGTGACGGTGACCAATGCGACTCTACACAACGAGGACGAGGTGCGGCGCAAGGATGTGCGGGTAGGGGACACAGTGATCGTGCGCCGCGCCGGCGACGTGATTCCCGAGGTGGTGGCGGTGGTGAGCGAGCGGCGCCCACCGGGGACCACGCCTTTTGCTCTACCCGGCCAATGCCCCATCTGCGGCTCCCACGTCGTGCGGGAACCTGGCGAGGCGGTGGCCCGCTGCTCCGGCGGTCTGGCTTGCCGCGCCCAGCGGGCGCAGGCCATCCTCCACTTCGCCGGGCGGCGCATGATGGACATCGAGGGCTTGGGCGACCGCTACGTCGAGCGCCTGGTGGAATTCGATTTAGTGACCGGAGTCGCCGACCTCTATCGCCTGACCCTGGCCGATCTGCTCGAGATGAAGCGCCGCGCCGACGAGAAGGATGGCGTCACGCCAGAGACGGTCAAGCAGGGCCAGATCGCCACTCTCTGGGCGGAGAACCTGATCGCCAGCATCGCCGCCAGCAAGACGCCAACGCTGGCCCGTTTTCTGTTCGCCCTGGGCATCCGCCACGTCGGCGAGTCCACCGCCAAGGTCTTGGCCGACTGGTTGGGCGGCCTCGCCGTGATCCGTCGGGCGCCGGTCTGCTTGTTGAAAACGCTGCCGGACATCGGCGCCACGGTGGCCGAGGCCATCGCCGACTTCTTCGCCGAATCCCGCAACCAGACGGCCCTGGATCAATTGCTGGCGGCCGGTGTGGCGCCAGCCGGCGAACATCCGCCGGCCGCAGCGCTGGCGCCGCTACTGGCCTGGGAGAATCTTTACGGTCAACTCGGCATTCCCAAGCTGACCGAAATCCGCGCCCGCCAACTGGCGGAGATCGTGCCGGAGGGCGAAGCCCTGGCGCGCATCGGCCTGCCCCAGGCGGGGGACGATCTTTTCGCCACGCCGTCCACGCCCCTGGAACAGGCTGGCATCTTGCCGGCGTCGGTAGTCGAGGAGGTGCTGCAGTGGCTGTCATCGCCGGAAAATCGGCAGGCTCTGCTGCGGCTTGCCGCCCTGCGGGCCGAACTGCTGGCCGCCATGCCCGCTGCCGAGGCCGTCGCCGACGATGGCATTCGCGGAAAAACGTTTGTCATCACGGGTACACTGCCCACCCTGAGTCGCGACGAGGCCAAGGATCTGATCGAGGCCCGCGGCGCCAAGGTGGCCGGTTCGGTCTCGAAGAAAACCCATTACGTAGTAGCCGGCGTCGAAGCCGGCTCCAAACTGGCCAAGGCCCTGGAGCTGGGCGTGCCGGTAATCGATGAAGCGCAATTGATGGAGTTGCTGAAAACGTGACGGCCCTGACCCTGGTAAGCAGCGAATCCATCGCGCAGCGGATTTTGCTGTTGCGGGGGCAGAAGGTCATGCTGGATGCGGACCTCGCCGAACTTTACGGCGTGCCGACAAAGGCGCTGAATCAGGCGGCGAAGCGGAATCAGGAACGTTTCCCCGCTGACTTCATGTTCCAACTGAGTGCAGAAGAAAAAACGGAGGTGGTCACAAATTGTGACCACCTCAGCAAGCTCAAATATTCCTCCACGCTGCCCTTTGCCTTCACCGAACACGGTGCCCTGATGCTCGGCAATGTGTTGAAATCGGAACGGGCGGTCGAGGTCAGCCTATTGGTGGTGCGTACCTTTGTCGAACTGCGCCAGATGCTGGCGACCCATCAAGAATTGGCCCACAAGCTGGAGCAGATCGAGCGCCGACTGGGGACCCACGATCAAGCAATCGCCGGGCTGATCGACGCCCTGCGCCAGTTGATGCTGCGCCCTACATCATCTGGAAATGGCATTGGCTTCACCGCCGACATCAAATCGAAAAACAGGAATAAGACATGAGCAAAGTCACCAAAGCCGTATTCCCCGTCGCCGGCCTCGGCACCCGCTTCCTGCCGGCCACCAAGGCCAGCCCCAAGGAAATGCTGCCGATCGTGGACAAGCCCCTGATCCAGTACGCGGTGGAGGAGGCGGTGGCCGCCGGCATTACCGACATGATCTTCGTCACCGGCCGCAGCAAGCGCGCCATCGAGGACCACTTCGACAAGGCCTACGAGCTGGAATCCGAGCTGGAACTGCGCGGCAAGACCGAGACCCTCGAGTTCGTCCGCAACATGCTGCCGAAGAACATCAACTGCATCTACATCCGCCAACCCGAGGCCCTGGGCCTGGGCCATGCGGTGCTCTGTGCCAAGCCGGTGGTGGGCGACGAGCCCTTTGCCGTACTGCTAGCCGATGACCTGCTGGACGGCGAGCCGCCGGTGCTGCGCCAGATGGTGGACGTGTTCGATTACTACCACTGCTCGGTGCTCGGCGTGCAGGACGTGCCGCGGGCCGACACCAAGAGCTACGGCATCGTCGATGCCCGGCCTTTGGCCGAGCGTATCGAGCAGGTATCCGCCATCGTCGAGAAGCCCAAGCCCGAGGAGGCGCCGTCCACCCTCGCCGTGGTCGGCCGTTACGTGCTGACGCCGCGCATCTTCCACCATCTCGAAACCATCAAGCCCGGCTCCGGCGGCGAGATTCAACTGACCGACGGTATCGCCTCCCTGCTGCGGGAGCAGCAGGTACTGGCCCATCGCTATCAGGGCAAGCGCTACGATTGCGGCTCCAAGATCGGCTACCTGCAGGCAACCGTGGAGTTCGCCCTGCGCCATAGCGAGGTCGCCCCCGAGTTTTCCAAGTACCTGGCGGAGCTGAAATGAACCGCGAAGAAGCCCAGCAGATTCTCGATGAGGCCGACCTGATCGTTTCCGCTGCGGAAGTGGCGGCGGCGGTCAGCCAGGTGGCCGATGCGGTGGAAGAGGTGCTGGCGGAAAGCTACCCGCTGGTGCTGGCGGTGATGGGCGGCGCCACGATCTTCGCCGGCCATCTGCTACCGCAACTGGCCTTTCCCCTGGAGTACGACTACCTGCATGCCACCCGCTACGGTGACCTGATCACCGGCGGCGAAATCGCCTGGGTGGTGGAACCGCGCACGCCGGTCCAGGGCCGGGTGGTGCTGCTGGTGGACGACATTCTCGACGAAGGCATCACCCTCGCCGCGATCCGCGATCGCCTGATGGTGCAGGGGGCCAAGGCGGTGTACACCGCGGTCTTCGCCGACAAGGCCAATGGCGTCAAGAAGCCGCTGAAGGCCGACTTCGTCGGCGTCACCCTGCCCAACCGCTTCGTCTTCGGCTTCGGCATGGACGTCAAGGGGGCCTGGCGCAACCTGCCGGCGATCTATGCGGTGAAGGGGCTGTAGGGCCTTCCAGTGACTTTCGCTGCACTGGGCCTGGCCGCCCCCTTGTTGCAGGCCCTCGAGGGCCTTAACTACCAGACCCCGACGCCGGTGCAGACCCAGGCGATCCCTGCGGTGCTGGCCGGGCGCGATCTGATGGCGGCGGCGCAGACCGGCACCGGCAAGACCGCCGGCTTCGCCCTGCCGCTGTTGCAGCGGCTGATGGAGGAGGGCACGCCGGTCGCCAGCAACTCGGTGCGCGCCCTGGTGCTGGCCCCCACCCGCGAACTGGCGGAGCAGGTGAATGTCAGCTTTCGCGCCTACGGCCAGCACCTGCCGCTCTCCAGCTATGCGATCTACGGCGGCGTCAGCATCAATCCGCAGATGATGCGGCTGCGTCGGGGCGTGGACGTGATCGTCGCCACCCCTGGCCGCCTGCTCGACCTGTACCGGCAGAACGCCATCAAGTTCGGCCAGTTGCAGATCCTGGTGCTGGACGAGGCCGACCGGATGCTCGACCTCGGCTTCGCCCGCGAACTGGAGGCGGTGTTCGCTGCCCTGCCCAAGCAGCGCCAGACCCTGCTGTTCTCCGCGACCTTTTCCGACGCCATACGCAACATGGCGACGGCTCGGCTGGCCGATCCCCTCGCCATCGAGGCCAGCCCGCGCAATACCGCGGCGAAGAGCGTCAAGCAATGGGTGGTGCCGGTGGACAAGAAGCGCAAGCCGGCGCTGTTTTGCCACTTGCTGCGGCAACAGGGCTGGGGCCAGGCCCTGGTCTTCGTCAAGACCCGCAAGGGCGTCGAGCAGTTGGTGGAAACCCTGCTGGCGCAGCGCGTCAGCGCCGACTCGATCCACGGCGACAAGCCCCAGGCGGCACGGCAGCGGGCGCTGGACCGCTTCAAGAATGGCGAAGTGCAGCTCCTGGTGGCCACCGATGTGGCGGCGCGGGGCCTGGATATCGACGATCTGCCCCTGGTGGTGAACTTCGATCTGCCTATCGTCGCCGAGGATTACATCCACCGCATCGGCCGCACCGGTCGGGCGGGGGCCAGCGGCGAGGCGATCTCCCTGGTCTGCGCCGATGAGGTCGAATTGCTGGCGGCAATCGAGACCCTGACCCGCAAGACCCTGGAACGGGTCGAGGAAGAGGGCTTCGAGCCGGACCATCGGGTACCGCTGACCAATGGGGCTGGGGCGGTGGTGAAAAAACCGAAAAAGCCCAAGAAGCCCAAGTACGGCGACGGCGGCCTGATCGGCGATATCGGCAAGAGGCCACCGCGAGGCGGCGGCGCCGGGGGCGGTAGGAAGTCTGGCGCACGCGGGCGCTAGCGGTGGCGTATGGCTCCGGGAGCGATTCCCGGGCAGGTAGAATAGCGCCCCTTCACCGTGGCGATGCCCTCGTCACGCGGGTTTCCGGATTGCTCGCATGTTGAGACTGAACGAAGTAAAGCTTCCCCTCGATCATCCCGAAGCGGCGCTGCGCGCTGCGATCTGCCAGCGCCTGGAACTGAAGGATCAGGATCTGCTCGGTTTTTCGATCTTTCGCCGCAGCTATGACGCGCGGAAGAAGTCGGCGATCAGTCTGATCTACGCGCTGGAAGTCGAGGTGCGCGATGAGGCGGCGGTGCTGAAACGGATGAAGGACGACCGCCATGTGATGCCGGCGCCGGACGTTTCCTACCATTTCGTCGCCCAGGCGCCCGCCAATCTGGCGTCGCGTCCGGTGGTGATCGGCACCGGCCCCTGCGGCCTGTTCGCCGGCCTGCTGCTGGCGCAGATGGGTTTCCGTCCGATCATCCTCGAGCGTGGCAAGGCAGTGCGCGAGCGCACCCAGGACACCTGGGGCTTGTGGCGCAAGAGCCGGCTCAATCCCGAATCCAACGTGCAGTTCGGCGAGGGTGGCGCCGGCACCTTCTCCGACGGCAAGCTCTATAGCCAGATCAAGGACCCCCACCATCACGGCCGCAAGGTGCTGACCGAGTTCGTCAAGGCCGGCGCCCCTGAGGAAATCCTCTACGTCAGCAAGCCGCATATCGGTACCTTCCGCCTGGTCGGCATGGTCGAGGAGATGCGCGCCAACATCACCGCCCTGGGGGGCGAGGTGCGCTTCGGCAGCCGGGTGGAGGAGATCGAGATCGAGCGCGACGCCGGCGGCCAGGGTCAGGTGAAGGGCGTGGTGCTGGCCGGCGGCGAGCGTATCGCTGCCGATCACGTGGTGCTGGCGGTGGGCCACAGCGCCCGCGACACCTTCCAGATGCTGTTCGACCGGGGCGTGTATATCGAGGCCAAGCCCTTTTCCGTCGGCGTTCGCATCGAGCACCCGCAGTCGGTGATCGACCGGGCCCGCTTCGGCAAGTTCGCCGGCCATCCGATCCTCGGTGCCGCCGACTACAAGCTGGTGCATCACTGCGCCAACGGTCGCTCCGCCTACAGCTTTTGCATGTGCCCCGGCGGCACCGTGGTGGCCGCCACGTCGGAGGAGGGCCGCGTCGTCACCAACGGCATGAGCCAGTATTCGCGCAACGAGCGCAACGCCAACAGCGGTATCGTCGTCGGCATCACGCCGGAGGTGGACTACCCGGGCCATCCGCTGGCGGGCATCGAGTTCCAACGCCATTGGGAATCCAAGGCCTTCGAGGCGGGCGGCGGCACCTATGCGGCGCCGGCGCAGCGCCTGGGAGATTTCCTCAAAGGCCGACCGACCCAGGCGCCCGGCCAAGTGGAACCATCCTACAAGCCTGGTGTGCACTGGACCGACCTGTCGCTGTGCCTGCCGCCCTTCGTCGTCGCGGCGCTACGCGAGGCCCTGCCGGCCTTCGAGCGGCAGATCCCCGGCTTCGCCATGGAAGATGCGGTGCTGACCGCGATCGAAACCCGCACCTCGTCGCCGATCCGGATCAAGCGCGGCGAAGACCTCCAGAGCATCAATACCCGCGGCCTGTATCCCGCCGGGGAAGGCGCGGGTTATGCCGGCGGTATTCTTTCGGCAGGTGTGGACGGGATCAAGGTGGCCGAAGCGGTGGCCCTGAGTCTGGTTCGGGATGCCGAGGGACCAGTAACATCCCGCCCCCTGTAAGTCGTTAAGGCTTTATCCAGGCAGTCTCGTCCGGCCATCATGCCGGAGCGTCAGTTCAAGCCAAGTACCTTGCGCAGCGCCTCAGGGGGCATCAGTTTGCGGCCAAGCTCGTTGGCGATCCGCAACAAACGGGCGACCAACTGATCGTTGGTGGCCAGCGAAGTCCGCTCGGTGTCGTACCAGAGGTTGTCTTCGAGGCCGATGCGCGCCCCATCCGCAAACAACAGGCCCAGCAGATTGCTGTTCAACTGGTGGCGGCCGATTCCAGCAACGCACACCAGGACATCCTGGTCGATGGCTGCGCGGAGCGCCGCAAACTCAAGGGGCGTCGCCTGGGCCCCGGCAATATTCCCCAGCAGGAGGTTCACGTAGGCAGTCCCATCCACCAAGCCTTCACGGCGCAAAACCTTGAGGTAATTGGCCATTCCCAGATCGAAGATTTCCAGTTCCGGCTTAATGCCCCGCTCCTTCATTCGCACCGCCAATTGCCTGACGGTATCAGGAGAGTTAACGCTGGCGCCGGATAGAAAGTTCAAGGAACTCAGGGTTAGGCTGGCCATGTCCGGCTTCATGTCGCCATCCAGGTCCAAAACCCGGGCGCGCGATGCAAAGTCAGGCGTGGAGCGACCGCTGGTGGTTACCGTGAGCACCGCGAGACGGCCGCCCGGCAACTTGCGAATCGATTCGATGATGCGGCCGTAGGACTCTGGGTCGCCGGTGTGCTGTTCCTGGTCGTCGCGGGCATGCAAGTGGAACATCTGCACTCCGGACTCCATGGCCCTGGCAACGTTGTCGACGATTTCGTCATGGCTCAACGGTACGTGACGACTGCTTTCCCGAGTGGGCGTCATGCCGGTACAGGCCAAATTGATGATGATTCCCTGGTCCGCTTGCATCGTTCAGGACGCCGCACCGTAGCGTTTGCGTATTGACGCTGGCACGCCAGCCACCATCGTTGATGAGTTCACGTCTTGAAGAACCACCGCGCCACCGGCAATTACCGCGTCATCACCTATCTCCAGCCGTTCCAGGACGGTGGCGCCGATGCCTATGGTGACACGTTTGCCGATCAAGGACAGTCCGCCGAGGTTGGCACCGGGCTGAATCCGGCTGAACTCACCAATGCGCGTGTCGTGACCGATGGTCACGCCGCGATTGACGAAGACGTGGGAAGCCAGCTTGGCGCCCGGCGCAATGGTGGAATTGGCGCCGACAAATACGCCCTCGCTCAGGGTCGCCATCTTGGACACATAGGCACTTGGATGCACCAGCGTATGGAACTTCATATTCCAATGGTGCACCAGGTGCTTGGCTAATTTTTCCCGGGTAGGCGTGGTAGGGCCGAGCAGATAGAGCTCGTCGGCCTGGGGCTGAAAGTCACCCAGTTGGATTAGTTCCGGGGGGCGAGCAAATGCTGCGACCGCTTTGATCCGAGTCGCTGCTGGGATATCCCGATCGCCAGCGGCCTCGGGTTCGTCGATGACCACCTTGCCCAACTCGAGGCCATTGGACATTGCCGCGTCGAAGAGGTCGGAGAGGATATTGCTGGCGCCGAAAATGACCAGGGCAGGCATGGTTAGGGGCGTCCTCCATATGGGCCGATCTGAAACCGTTGTTCAGCCAATTTGAATGCGTCCAACAAGTGTCTCCCCGAATTCCTGAGGTTGAAGTATGTCTCGTAACGATCAAGCCCCATGGCACCCAGCGATTTACGCCGGTCGGGAGAATCCATCAAATCGTCCAATAGCTGCCAGTAGTCTTGTTCATGCTGAACCGCAAGCTCTCCGAGCTTGTTCCCGCCATCCCCGTCAAGCATGGAGACTACCGGGATGCCTGCCGCCATGGCTTCCAGGACGCTGAATCCGCCGCCGGGTCGCGGTGGATTCAAGTAGATCGAGCAGTCCAGCAGCAGCCCTGGCACGTCATCCAGGTGATCCAGTTTCAAAACGTTTTTGTCATCAGCGCTCACACCGGCGATCTCGCGGGATTCGCCGAGTAGCAGCCATACCCAATCCGGCTTGTCTTGCAGTCGGCGTCGTACCTCCGCGCACCACTCCGGGCGGATTTCGTAGGAAAGGCGCGCGCCGATGGTGATCAGCACGTTTCGGCGCCCAAGTTGCAAGCGTTGCCGCCAGTCTGCCTGTTGCGGCTTACTGCGGGGAATGCGGAAGGGATAGAGGTAGGGGTGAATCCGATCCGTGGATTGCCAAGGTTCCGTGGGTATTGCCGGAGGAATGCAGGAATGCAGCCAGACGTCGGCGTCGCCAAGGGGGGGAAGCGAATGCAGGGAAAGCGCTACGGTTGCAAAGCGCCGGCTGATGAGATCGAGCAGGGGAGAGCAGAATCCTATGTAGAGAACGACTTGCGGGGCGAAGCCGGTAAGCACCTCAACGGTTTGCTTCCAGCGGTGCTCCACCGGCAACAATTCATCAGCACACCAAACCCTCAGCGGAACGGGCTGATCGACCGCTTCGACGCGCCAGGTCTCCGGTGCGGGCGGTGGTGGGTCCGAAACGAAAGCCGAGCCGAGCCAATAGGGCTCGAGAAAGCCGTCGCTATCTTGGGCGGCGAACACAGCGACATCATGGCCGGCTTCGTGTAACAGCGCGGAATGTTCCAGCGCCAACCGCGTTGCGCCGTGCTTGAAGCGAGCGAGATAGGGCGTGACGATTGCAACCCGCTGTTGGCTCACCGAGTCCGGTTTGGCCTGCGAGTGACATGGGGCAAGCAACTCGGAATCGAGATGGTTCGCGATTCGCTGTATCCAGCGGCGGGCTTTCCCCGCTTGCAGAAACTCTCGTGAACTTGCGTTACCGGTTAGTCCAAAGGAAAAACTCCACAGCAAACGCACGAAGTGCCATGCTCGATTCACGCAAAATTGAGGTAGCTGTTCCAGTGCGTCGGCAGCACATGCCGCGTTGGCTGGCGTACGGTCGTACGTCAGTCGGAAATATTTTTGATAAAAGCGGGCATGGGGCGTGGGCAGTTGCAGCGAGTCGATGTGATCCAACCAGCTTCTGCGCTGCTCCGTGTCGATCAAGGCAATGACTTGGCTTAATCGATACCACACTGCCGGTTCGTCGGAATTGCGCAGTAAGGTATCTGTCCAGGAGCGGAGGTAATGATTATTGGCTTCTGCCGTAGTCATTGATTAACCGAATGTTCAGACGAACAGGCAGGCTCCCGGCATTGACATGTCAATGGATTTTTCCCCGTAAATCTTGCACATGCCGGGGGGCGATACCCGCGGGGCGAAGTAGCCGATGATGAACATCAGCGCCGCCAGGACTCCGCAGAGTTTCAGGCAGCGGACCATGCTCAGTCGGCCTCTGCGCCCAGTTGCTGCACCCAGGTAATGGCCTCGGCAAGGCACAGGCCCAGGGTCTGCAGGGTGATGCGGCGGCCCAGGCGCGGGAATACGGCGCTGGTGGCCGCCATGTCGTTGTTGTCGTAGGCCTCGGTGAGTTCGAGCAGGGCGCCCAATTGGCCTTCGTGTTCCAGCAGCGCCTTGCGCATGTCGGGCGTGACCGCGATGCGGCCTAGGATGTCTTCCATCGAAATCCCCAGGGCCAGCGGCATCAGCGACATCAGGCCCATCATGAAGGCCTGGTCGCGCAGTTCGCGCCGGTCGGGGCTGGTGCGGCCTGCCACCAGCTCCATGAAGTAGCCGCGCATGGCGGCCCACTGCATCAGCGGGTTGTGGGCGACGCCGGCGCCCTGGCCGGGCTTGGCGAACAGCAGTAGCTGCAGCCAACGGGTGAGCTGGCGACGGCCGACCACGGTGATGGCATGGCGGATCGAAGTGACCCGGGTGGTGACGCCGGCGCCGACGGAATTGGTCAGGCGCAGCAGATTGATCGACAGCGCCGGTTCGGCCTTGAAGGCATTTTCCAGCTTGGAGGCTTCGGCATCCTCGTTCAGCAGGTTGATCAACTGTAGCAGCGTGGTGGTGGCCGGATCGAGCTTGCGGCCTTCGATGATCACCGGCTGGGCGAAGTAGTAGCCCTGGAACAGATCGAAGCCCTGGGCCTTGCAGCTGAGCATCTGGGCTTCCGACTCGACCCGGCTGGCGATCAGCTTGCGGTCGTCGCCGCGCAGGGCCTCGACCGCCGCAGCCATGAAGGCTTCGCTCTGGTTGAGCACATCGACGCGGACATAGGAGGCCAGTACCAATAGCGGCTTGAGTTCCTCGTTGACCGCACTGATGCCGCTTAGCGAAAGCTGGTAGCCCAGGTTCATCAGGGCGTGAGCCCGCTCCACCAGGCGCGCCGAGGGCGGCGCCTGGAGCTTGATGTCGAGCACCACCATGTGATTCGGCAGTAGCTCGACGGCATCGTCGAAGAGGAAATCCTCGTCGACGTTGATGAAACCGCGCTGGTTGCCCAGCGCGTTGGCCAGCCCGAGTTCGGCGAAGACCTTGCAGACCACATCTGCCGTCGCCGCCCGCTGGCTAGTGACATGGGCCTCGTTGTCGTGGCCCTCGCGAAACAGCAATTCATAACCGACCGTGCCCTGCTCCCGATCGAAGATCGGTTGCCGGCCGACGAAGATTTCTTCAAGGGCTTCTGATTGCTGTTCGCTGCTCATGCATCCCTCGTCAAACGGTGGCCGGCCGGGTTAAGCGCCTTCGTTGAGTGCGCGGGCCGCGGTCACTGCGCGCTTGCGCTCATGTTCCTTCAGGTGGCGCTTGCGCAGGCGGATCGACTTCGGGGTGATTTCCACCAGTTCGTCGTCGTCAATGAATTCTACGGCGGATTCCAGCGTCAGCTTGATCGGGGTGGTCAGGCGCACGGCCTCGTCGGTGCCAGAGGCGCGGACGTTGGTCAGCTTCTTGCCCTTGATCGGGTTCACCACCAGGTCGTTATCGCGGCTGTGGATACCAATGATCATGCCCTCGTAGAGCTTGTCGCCGGGACTGACGAACATACGGCCGCGGTCTTCCAGGTTCCACAGGGCGTAGGCCACGGCTTCGCCGTCTTCCTGGGAGATCAGCACGCCGTTATGGCGGCCGGGCAGGTCGGGCTTGACCGGCTTGTAGTCGTCGAAGATGTGGCTCATCAGGCCCGAGCCGCGGGTCATGGTCATGAAGTCGGATTGGAAGCCGATCAGACCGCGGGCAGGGATGTGATATTCCAAACGGGTACGACCCTTGCCGTCGGATTCCATATTGGTCAGCTCGCCGCGGCGGCGGCCGAGTTCTTCCATGACGCCGCCCTGGTGGGCGTCTTCCAGGTCGATGGTGAGGTTCTCATAAGGTTCGCAGCGCTCGCCGTCGATCTCCTTGAACACCACGCGGGGCTTGCCGACAGCCAGCTCGAAGCCTTCGCGGCGCATGTTTTCCAGCAGGATGGTGAGGTGCAGTTCGCCACGGCCGGAAACGCGGAACAGGTCCGAGTCGGCGGTGTCCTCGACGCGCAGGGCGACGTTGGTCAGCAGTTCCTTGGTCAGGCGGTCGCGAATCTGGCGGCTGGTGACGAACTTGCCTTCGGTGCCGGCCAGAGGCGAGGAGTTGACCATGAAATCCATGTTCAGGGTCGGCTCGTCCACGGTCAGCATCGGCAGGCCGACGGGGTTGTCTTTGTCGCAGATGGTGACGCCGATACCGATATCTTCCAGGCCGGAGATGATGATGATGTCGCCGGCTTCGGCTTCATCGACCGCCACGCGATCCAGGCCCTGGAAACCCAACACCTGATTGATGCGGCCGGAAGCGACTTGCTGTTCGTGATTCATCACCACCACCGCCTGGCCGGGCTTGATGCGGCCGTTGAGCACGCGACCGACGCCGAGACGGCCGGTGTAGGTGGAGTAGTCCAGCGCGGCCAACTGCAATTGCAGGGGCGCATCGGCGCTGCCGCTGGGGGGCGGCACGTGGGACAGCACGGTCTCGAACAGCGGCACCATGTCGCTGGTCTCTTCTTCCAGCTTGAGTTTGGCGAAGCCGTTCAGGCCGGAGGCGTAAACGATGGGGAAGTCGAGCTGCTCGTCGGTGGCGCCGAGCTTGTCGAACAGGTCGAAGGTCTGGTCCACCACCCAGTCGGCGCGGGCGCCGGGGCGGTCCACCTTGTTGATCACGACGATGGGGCGCAGGCCGAGGGCCAGGGCCTTCTTGGTGACGAAGCGGGTTTGCGGCATCGGCCCTTCAACCGCATCCACCAGCAACAGCACACCGTCCACCATGCCGAGCACCCGTTCCACTTCGCCGCCGAAGTCGGCGTGACCCGGGGTGTCGACGATGTTGATGTGGGTACCGTTGTAATCGATGGCGGTGTTCTTCGCCAGGATGGTGATGCCGCGTTCCTTTTCCAGGTCGTTGGAGTCCATGACTCGCTCGTCGACTTGCTGGTTTTCGCGGAAGGTGCCTGACTGGCGAAGCAGTTGGTCCACCAGCGTGGTCTTGCCGTGGTCAACGTGGGCGATAATGGCGATGTTTCGTAGGGCGCGGCTCATGGGGTTCCTGTGGGTGTTGCGCTGCAAAAATAAGGCGGGGATTCTACCATGCAAGGCATGTGCCTACCCGAATCCGCCCAACTTGAGGAGAAATACGAATGCTGGCAGTGATCGGCGGCAGTGGCCTGACCCAATTGGCCAATCTGGATATTTCCCACCGCCAGGTGGTGCGCACCCCCTTCGGCGAGCCCTCGGGCCCCCTGGTGTTCGGCCGCATCGGCAGCCAGGGCGTGGTGTTCCTGGCACGTCACGGCTACGGCCACACGATTCCGCCGCACCGGGTGAACTACCGCGCCAACATCTGGGCCCTGGCCCGCGAATCCGGCGCTACGCGCATCGTCTCGGTAGCCTCGGTGGGCGGCATCCGCCGCGACCTGGGGCCGGGCACGGTGGTGATCCCGCACCAAATCCTCGACTACACCGCTGGCCGCGACAACACCTTCTTCGAAGGCGGCGAGGGCCAGGTGGTGCATGTGGACTTCACCCACCCCTATGACGAAGAAGTACGCAGCGCCCTGCTGCGCGCTGCCGAAGGCGTCGGCGAAGCTGTGGTAGAGGGCGCGGTGTATGCGACCACCCAGGGCCCGCGTCTGGAAACCGCCGCCGAAGTGGACCGCCTGGAGCGCGACGGCGCCGACATCGTCGGCATGACCGGCATGCCCGAAGCCGTGCTGGCGCGGGAGCTGGAAGTACCCTATGCGGCGCTCTGCGTGGTCGCCAACTGGGGTGCCGGCCGCGCCGACAGCAGCGAGGGCATCCAGTTCGAGCAGATCGAGGACGTACTGCATCAATCCCTCGGCCGGGTGCGCAACATCATCGCCGGCCTGTGCACCGAAAGCTACTGCCCGGTATGACCATCAAGGAAGTCCTGCGCATGGGCGATCCACGCCTGCTGCGCATCGCCAAGCCGGTGACCGACTTCGGCGGCAAGGAGTTGCAGAAGCTGATCGCCGACATGATGGAAACCATGGCCTATGAAAACGGCGTCGGTCTGGCTGCGCCGCAGATCGGCGTGGATCTGCGCCTGGTGATCTTCGGCTTCGAGCACAGCGAGCGCTACCCCGATGCGCCCGAGGTGCCCTTCACGGTGCTGATCAATCCGGTGCTGACGCCGCTCTCCGACGAGATGGAGGAGGGCTGGGAAGGTTGCTTGTCGGTTCCCGGCCTGCGCGGCTGGGTGCCGCGTTACCGGCGCCTGCGCTATAGCGGCTTCGACCCGGCCGGCAAGCCCATCGAGCGCGATGTGGCGGACTTCCATGCCCGCGTGGTGCAGCACGAGTGCGATCATCTCGACGGCATTTTGTACCCGATGCGGGTGCGCGATTTCAGCCGCTTCGGCTATACCGAAGTGCTGTTCCCGGACGGCTCCGTCGTACCGGACGATTAAGGTAATTCCATGGGATTGTTGATCAACGTCCAGGCAGCTTGCCTGGCCTTCGGCCATGTCGCGCTGCTGGATCATGCCGACCTGCAGATCGATCAGGGTGAGCGTGTCGCCCTAATCGGCCGCAACGGCACCGGCAAGTCCAGCCTGCTGAAAGCCATCGCCGGCACCGCCCGGCTGGACGACGGCGAGGTGTGGCGTGCGCCGCAGTTGCAGATTGCCTATGTGCCGCAGGAGCCGCTTTTCGACCCCGAGCTGAGCGTCTTCGATGCGGTGGCTTCGGGTGCCGGCGGCGCCGCGCAACTGCTGCGTGAATATCACGCCCTGGCGCTGAATGCCGGTAGCGAGGCGGCTTCTCTGGATCGAATGCACGAGGTGCAGAACGCCCTCGACGCCAACAACGGCTGGGCCATCGAAGCGCGCATCCGCCAGGTGCTGGAGTCGCTGACCCTATCGCCGGATGCCGTGGTCGGAACCCTTTCCGGCGGTGCGAAAAAACGCCTGGCCCTGGGCTGTGCCCTGGTGGCTGCACCCGACTTGCTGCTGCTGGACGAACCGACCAACCACCTGGACATCGTCGGCATCGAATGGCTGGAGCAGTTGCTGCTGGGCTTCAGTGGCGGCGTGCTGCTGATCACCCACGATCGGCGCTTTCTGGATCGGGTGTCCACCCGCATCGTCGAACTGGATCGGGGCCGGCTGGCGAGCTTTCCCGGCAATTTCACCGTCTATCAGGAGCGCAAGGCGCAACTGCTGGATGCGGAAGAGAAGGCCAACGCCCGTTTCGACAAGCTGCTGGCCCAGGAAGAGGTGTGGATTCGCAAGGGCGTCGAAGCCCGCCGCACCCGCAGCGTCGGCCGCGTCGCGCGGCTGGAGCAGTTGCGCAAGGACCGCGTAGCGCGACGCGAACGGGTCGGTAAGGTGGATTTCGCCCTGGACAAGGGCGAGGCCTCCGGCCAGTTGGTGGCCGAGCTGACCCATGTCAGCAAGCGCTACGACGGCCGCCCGGTGGTGCGAGACTTCTCCTGCCGCATCCTGCGTGGCGACCGGGTCGGTCTGATCGGCCCTAACGGTGCCGGCAAGTCCACGCTGATCAAGCTGATCCTCGGCGAGATCGTTCCCGACGAGGGCCAGTTGCGGCAAGGCACACGGCTGGAGATCGCCTACTTCGACCAGATGCGCGCCCAGCTCGACGAGCAGGCGACCCTGGCCGATACCATCAGCCCCGGCTCCGAGTACGTAGAGATCGGCGGCAAGCGCAAGCATGTGATCGGCTATCTGGGCGACTTCCTGTTCGCGCCGGAACGGGCCCGCTCGCCGGTTAGCAGCCTGTCCGGCGGCGAGCGCAACCGTCTGCTGCTGGCGCGTCTGTTCGCCCAGCCGGCGAACCTGATCGTGCTCGACGAGCCGACCAACGACCTGGACATCGAGACCCTGGAACTGCTGGAAGAGCTGTTGCAGGAATACAAGGGCACCTTGCTGCTGGTCAGCCACGACCGGACCTTCCTCGACAACGTGGTGACCCAGACAATCGCTGCCGAAGGCAATGGCGTGTGGAAAGAGTATGTCGGCGGCTATGCCGATTGGGAGCGGATGCGGCCTGCCCCTGTTGCCGCGGAAACGCCCAAGGCTGCGGCCAAGAGCGCCGCCACCCCGGTGGCTGCGGCGCCGGCGGCAAAAACCAAGCCCAAG
The DNA here is from genome assembly GCA_036518635.1 of Rhodocyclaceae bacterium. GTDB lineage: Bacteria > Pseudomonadota > Gammaproteobacteria > Burkholderiales > Rhodocyclaceae > AWTP1-18. The sequence goes on from DATDMT010000142.1 coordinate 16,525, forward strand.
CTCAGCTACAAGGAACAGAAGGAGCTGGAGCAGTTGCCGGACCGCATTGCCGCCCTGGAGGCGGAACAGCACGCGATCGGCGAGCGCCTGGCTGACGGCAGCGTGTACCGCGATGCGCCGGAGGAGGCCAAGCGCTTGAACGAACGCGCCGCAGCGCTTGAGGAGGAATTACTGGCGGCGCTGGAGCGCTGGGAGACGCTGGAAACCCGCGCCGCCGAGGCCTGACTGAGATAGGTCGCGGCTTAGAGCCGCCAGGCCAGTAGCTCGTCGGCGGCGCGCAGGCGCGTGGACAGCACCTGGCAGATGTTGCGGAAGACCTTGATGCCGATCAGCGGGTTGGCGTCGATGGAACGGTCGGAGATGCGCACCAGCACGCAGGGGCCCAGCGCTGTCACTGTGGCGCTGCGGGTTTCCTGGTCGGTCAGGGCCATTTCGCCGAAGCTGTCGGCCGGGCCCAGGCGCGCCAGTTCGACTTCGCCGTCGCGGCCGGTCTTGGTGACCTTGGCCTCGCCGTCGAGAATCACGTACATGTGCATGCCGACGTTGCCTTCGACCACGATGTCCATGCCCGGGGCAAAGGTGCATTTCTCGGCGCGCCCCAGCAGTTCGGCGATTTCCGCCGGCTTCAAACCATGGAAGGCCTTGACCCGCTCGGCCAGCTTGAACAGCAGGCGCTGTGTGTCGTGAAAGGAGAAGTCTTCCTTGAGCCAGCTCATATCTGCAATGTCTCCAGCAACTCTTGTTCGAGACGCACCAGCGTCGAGGTCTTAGCCAATTCGCGGCCTGAAATCAGGAAGGTGTCTTCGACCCGCTCGCCAAGGGTAACCACTTTTGCGGTGTGCAGCACGATGCCATGCTGGCCGAGTACTCGGGCGATGGAAAACAGCAGGCCGGGACGGTCCGCGGCCATGATCGACATCAGGTAGCGGTTGCCTTTTTCGTCAGGCGTGATGCGCACTTCCGGCGGCAGCGGAAAATGCTTGACCTGGCGCGCCAGGCGGCCGGACAGCGGCGCTTCCAGCGGCGGTTGTTTGCTCAACTGTTCGACCAGTTCGTGTTCCACCAGGGCGATCATGTCGCGGTAGGGTAGTTGCTGGTAGGAATCGAGCAGGACGAAGCTGTCCAGCGCGTAGCCGTGGCGGGTGGTGTGAATCTTCGCATCGACGATGGTGTAGCCGTGGCGGGCGAAGAAGCCGCAGAGGCGGGCGAACAAATCCGGCTGGTCGGCCAGGTAGACCATCACCTGGAGGCCCTCACCGATCGGGTTGAGGCGGGCGCGCACCACCGGCTCGGCGCTGTCGGCACGGTAGTAGAGCAGGCGGGTATGCCAGGCGATTTCTTCGGCGTCGTGGCGCATGAAGTAGCCGGTATCCAGGTGCTGCCACAAATCCTTTTCGGTGCCGGGACGCAGGCCGCGGTAGCGCAGCAGGGTCAGGGCTTCCTCCTGACGGCCGGCGATGCCGCTGACGGCGGCGGCGTTGCCACCGCGCAGGATGCGAATGGTCATGGTGAACAGGTCTTCCAGCAGCTTGCCCTTCCAGGCGTTCCAGACCTTGGGGCTGGTGCCGCGGATGTCGGCCACGGTGAGCAGGTAGAGCGCGATCAGATTGCGCTCGTTGCCCACGGTCTCGGCAAACTGGTGAATCACGTCCGGGTCGGACAAATCCTGCTTCTGCGCCACCGCCGACATCTGCAGATGGTGCTGGACCAAGAACACCATCAGCTCGGTGTCTTCCGCTGAGATGTCGTGGTTCTGGCAGAAGGTGCGGGCGTCGTCCATGCCCAGCAGCGAATGGTCGCCGCCGCGGCCCTTGGCGATGTCATGGAACAGGGCAGCGAGATACAGCAGCCAGCGGTCCTTGAAGCCGGACATCAGCCGGGTGCACAGCGGGTATTCGTGGGCGAACTCGGGCATGGCGAAGCGCCGCAGATTGCGGATCACCTGCATGATGTGCTGATCCACGGTATAGACGTGGAACAGGTCATGCTGCATCTGGCCGACGATGCGGCCGAAGGCCGGGATGTAGTGGCCGAGGATGTCGTACTGGTTCATCCGCCGCAGTTCGTGCACCAGGTGGTTCTGCTTGAACAACTGGATGAACAGAGCGCGGTTGGCCGGATCGCTGCGGAAATCCGCATCGATCAGGTGGCGGCCGGCCCACAGGGCGCGCAGGGTGCGTGTGGTCATGCCGTGCAGCTCGTGGCGCTGTTCCAGGATCAGGAAGGCGCGCAGCAGGGCCGAGGGCTTGCGCTGGAACACGCCCTCATCGCGGATGTCGAGCAGGTCACGGACGGTCTGAAAATCCTCGTCCACGGTCAGCGGCGGTGAAGAGGTGCGCTTCAGGATGCGGCTGCCGAGGTTCTGCAGCACCAGGGTGTTGAGCTGGGTCACCAGCTTGGCGTTGCGGAAGTAGCGCTGCATCAGCACTTCTGACGCGCGCTTGGTCGGCGTTGGTTCGAAGGCCAGGGCCTGGGCCAGCTTCTCCTGGTGGTCGAACAGCAGGCGCTCTTCCTTGCGCTTGACCAGCAGGTGCAGGCGGATTCGCAGCCGCGCCAGAAAATTGCTGGCGCGGGCCAATTGCCGTGCTTCGTCCTCGGTGACCAGGTCCTGGGCCGCCAGTTCGCGCCAACTGTTGCCGAGGCCGGCGGCGCGGGCCACCCAGAGGATCACCTGCAGGTCGCGCAGGCCACCGGGGCTTTCCTTGCAGTTGGGCTCCAGGCTGTAGGGGGTCTCGGCGTGCTTGGAGTAGCGCTCGGCCTGCTCCAGCAGCTTGGCGTTGTAGAAGTCGTCCGGCTTGCGGTGTTCGGCCAGGGAGTGATGCAGGTCTTGGTACAGGTCCGGGTCGCCGGTCAGGTAGCGGGCTTCCAGCAGCGTGGTCTCAACGGTGATGTCACGCTCCGCTTCCTCGACGCATTCGGAGGGCGTGCGCACCGAATGGCCGACGTCCAGGCCGATGTCCCACAACAACTGGATGAATTCGCCGATGCGCGGTTCGCTGCTGGTATCGAAGTTTTCCGGCACCAGCAGCAGCAGGTCCACGTCGGAGCAGGGGAACAACTCGCCGCGGCCGTAGCCGCCGACGGCCACCAGAGCCAAGGGCGGCGGGAAGCCCATGTGGCGCCAGAGCGCCACCAGGACTTCGTCCACCAGCCGGGTACGGCCGCGGATCAGGGCGGCGGCATCTTCGTCGGCCTGATAGGCCTCGGTCAGTTTCGCCTGCACCGATTGCAGGTGGGCACGGGTTTCACCGATCAGGGTGCGTGGCTCGTCGCTGCTGAGGGCCAGGGTCATGGGGGACTTAGCGTAAAAGAGTTGAACAATGCGCCCGGTGATATCGAGCGTAGCGAGCCGATTAGTAGCCTCCCCCGCGAGGGGGTGGATGGGAGGGGGCGGGCGTTGGTGCTGCCTTGCGCGCTTTCATGGATGGCCGGTATTCACAGGAAGCATGCGCGCTAGGCGAAGGGGTTGGGCGGGGCGCCGGCCGACATGGTCATCACTTCGTAGCCGGTTTCGGTGACCAGGATGGTGTGTTCCCATTGCGCCGACAGGCTGCGATCGCGGGTGACGATGGTCCAGCCGTCGGGCAGCTCGGAGATCGCCGCCTTGCCGGCGTTGATCATCGGCTCGATGGTGAAGATCATGCCCGGCTTGAGTTCGACGCCGGTGCCGGCCTTGCCATAGTGCAGCACCTGGGGTTCTTCATGGAAGTGACGGCCGATGCCGTGGCCGCAGAATTCGCGCACCACGGAAAAGCCGACGCCCTCGGCATGGCGCTGGATGGCGGCGCCGATGTCGCCGAGGAAACCGCCCGGGCGCACCTGCTGAATGCCCTTCCACAGGCATTCGTAGGTGATGGTGCAGAGGCGCTTGGCCAGGATCGAGCATTCGCCCACCAGGAACATGCGGCTGGTATCGCCGTGCCAACCGTCCTTGATGGTGGTGATGTCGAGATTGACGATGTCGCCCTTCTTCAGCGGCCGGTCGTTGGGCACGCCATGGCAGACCTGATGGTTCACCGAGGCGCAGATCGACTTGGGGTAGGGGGCATAGCCCGGTGGGGCGTAGTTGAGCGGGGCGGGGATGCAGCCTTGGACGTCGACCATGTAGTTGTGGCACAGCCGGTCCAGCTCTTCGGTGGTGACGCCGGGTTTGACGAAGGGCTCGATGTAGTCGAGCACCTCGCCCGCCAATCGGCAGGCCACCCGCATTTTTTCGAATTCTTCAGGGGTTTTTATGGAGATTCCCATGGGGATGCGGGGATTTCTGTAGTGGGGACGCCCATTCTACCCGCTGCGCCAAGGCCGCCGGCGCGTTGGATTCCCGATTGGCTTTAGCACTTGCCGGTAAGTGGATGAAATCGCTATAATCTTGGGCTGTCCTCAATCCCGGGGACAAATTCGCACGCCTGACGCCGAATGGGTGTGCCCCGAATATCGGGGCGCTATGCGGTCGGGCGGAGGTTCAACCCATATTCGGAGATCAATTCGATGAGCACTACCATGCGTCAAATGCTGGAAGCCGGCGTCCACTTCGGCCACCAAACCCGCTTCTGGAACCCCAAGATGGCCCCCTACATCTTCGGCCATCGCAACAAGATTCATATCGTCAATCTGGAAAAGACCCTGGCCAAGTACCAAGAAGCCATGACTTTCCTGAAGAAGATGGCCGGCAAGAAGGGTTCCGTGCTGTTCGTCGGCACCAAGCGCCAGGCTCGCGAGATCATCGCCGAGGAAGCTCAGCGCGCCAACATGCCCTTCGTTGACGAGCGCTGGCTCGGCGGCATGCTGACCAACTTCAAGACGGTCAAGCTGTCCATCAAGCGCTTGAAGGAACTGGAACAGATGGTCGAGGACGGCAGCTTCGAGAAGCTGTCGAAGAAGGAAGCCCTGATGCAGAAGCGCGAGATGGACAAGCTGCAAAAGTCCATCGGCGGCATCAAGGACATGACCGGCCTGCCGGACGCCATCTTCGTGATCGACGTCGGTTACCACAAGATCGCCATCACCGAAGCCAACAAGCTGGGCATCCCGGTGATCGGCGTGGTTGACACCAACCACTCCCCCGAAGGCGTGAACTTCATCATCCCCGGCAACGACGACTCCAGCCGTGCCATCCGTCTCTATGCCCGTGGCGCCGCCGACGCGATCCTCGAAGGCAAGAGCCAGTCGCTCAATGAAGTGGTTCAGGCGATCGCCGGCGACGACGAATTCGTCGAAGTCGAAGAAGGCTCCGCCGAGTAAAGCCCTTCCGGTCACGGAGCCCGCGCTCCGTGACCTTTCCGTAGCAATCCGGTTTTGAATGAATTTGGAGTAGAGCAATGGCGGAAATCACCGCAAGCATGGTCAAGGAACTGCGCGAGAAGACCGACGCGCCGATGATGGAATGCAAGAAGGCCCTGACGGAAGCCGCTGGCGACCTGGCCAAGGCCGAGGAAATCCTGCGCGTCAAGCTGGGCAACAAGGCCAGCAAGGCCGCGACCCGTGTGGCTGCCGAAGGCGTGGTGGCAATCCACATCAGCGCCGACGGCAAGACCGGCAGCCTCTTCGAGATCAACTCCGAAACCGACTTCGTCGCCAAGAACGACGACTTCCTCAAGCTGGCTGCCGATTGCGCCCGCCTGATCGCCGAGAAGAACCCGGCCGACGTGGCCGCCCTGGCCGCGCTGCCCCTGGATGGCGGCACCGTCGAATCCGTGCGCGCCGCCCTGGTCGGCAAGATCGGTGAAAACATGAGCCCGCGCCGCTTCCAGCGCGTGGACGCCAAGGGCACCCTGGCCTCCTACATCCACGGCGGTTCCAAGATCGGCGTGCTGATCGACCTGGTCGGCGGCGACGAGCAACTGGCCAAGGACATCGCGATGCACATCGCCGCCTCCAAGCCCAAGGCCCTGGACGCTTCCGGTGTTTCCGCCGAGCTGCTGGATACCGAGCGCCGTATCGCCATCGAGAAGGCCCGCGAAAGCGGCAAGCCCGAAGCGATGCTGGAAAAGATCGCCGAAGGCACCGTGCAGAAGTACCTGAAGGACGTGACCCTGCTGGGCCAGGTCTTCGTCAAGGCTGAAGACGGCAAGCAGACCATCGAACAACTGCTGAAGAGCAAGGGCGCCTCCGTGGCTTCCTTCTCCCTGTTCGTGGTCGGCGAAGGCATCGAGAAGAAGGTCACCGACTTCGCCGCCGAAGTGGCCGCCCAGGCCGCTGCTGCCGCAGCCGGCAAGTAAGCAGGTAGCCCCATGGCCGCCGCCTATCAGCGCATTCTGCTCAAGCTCTCGGGCGAAGCCCTGATGGGCGATGATGCCTATGGCATCAACCCGGCCATGCTGGCCTCCATCGTCGCCGAGATCAAGGCTGTTGCCGATCTCGGCGTGGAGATCGGCGTGGTCATCGGTGGCGGCAATATCTTCCGCGGCCTGGCCGGCACCGCCACCGGCATGGACCGCGCCACCGCCGACTACATGGGCATGCTGGCGACAGTGATGAATGCCATGGCCCTGTCTGACGCGATGCGCCAGGCTGGGCTCAACGGCCGCGTCCAGTCGGCGTTGAATGTCGAGCAGGTGATCGAACCCTACATCCGCGGCAAGGCGATCCGCTACCTGGAAGAGGGCAAGATCGTCATCTTCGCCGCCGGTACCGGCAATCCCTTTTTCACCACCGACACCGCCGCCGCCCTGCGTGGCTCGGAAATCGGCGCTGAAATCGTGCTCAAGGCGACCAAGGTGGACGGCATCTACACCGCCGACCCGAAGAAGGATCCGAAGGCGACCCGCTTCGCCAAGATCAGTTTCGACGAGGCCATCGGCCGCGATCTGAAGGTGATGGATGCCACTGCCTTCGCCCTGTGCCGCGACCAGAAGCTGCCGATCAATGTCTTTTCCATCTTCAAGCAGGGCGCCCTGAAGCGCGTCGTTCTCGGTGAGGACGAAGGCACCCTGGTGCATGTCTAGGAGTTGCAGATGATCCCAGAGCTGAAGAAAACCACCGAAACCAAGATGCAGAAGAGCCTCGAGGCTCTGAAAAACGACCTCGGCAAGGTGCGCACCGGCCGCGCCCATACCGGCCTGCTCGATCATGTCCAGGTGGATTACTACGGTTCGCCGGTGCCGATCACTCAGGTGGCCAACGTGACCCTGCTGGATTCCCGCACCATCGGCGTCCAGCCCTGGGAAAAGCCCATGGTCGCCAAGGTCGAGAAGGCCATTCGCGACGCCGACCTGGGCCTCAACCCCGCCACTCAGGGCGATGTGATCCGCGTGCCGATGCCCGCCCTGACCGAAGAGCGGCGTAAGGAGTTGTTGAAGGTGGTCAAACATGAAGGCGAGAACGCCAAGATTGCCATCCGCAATCTGCGCCGCGATGCCAACAACACCCTCAAGGAAGCGCTGAAGAAGAAGGAAGTCTCCGAGGACGACGAGCGTCGTACCCAGGACGAAGTGCAAAGGCTCACCGACCGCTATGTGGCGGAAGTGGACAAGATGCTGGCGGACAAGGAAAAGGATCTGATGGCGATCTGATTCGCCATCTCCCACAATCCGCCGCTACCATGGGCTTCTTTAGTTCGACCCGGGACATTCCCGAGGTGGCGGTGGTGCCGCGCCATGTGGCGATCATCATGGACGGCAACGGCCGTTGGGCCAAGAAACGCTTCCTGCCTCGCGTCGCGGGCCACAAGCGTGGCGTCGAAACCGTCCGCAGCATGGTCAAGGCCTGCATCGAACGCGGCATCGAATACCTGACCCTGTTCGCCTTCAGCTCCGAGAACTGGCGCCGCCCCAAGGACGAGGTGTCCTTCCTGATGGGCCTGTTCATCTCGGCCCTGGAAGCCGAAATCGGCAAGCTCCACGACAACGGCGTGCGCCTGCGCGTCGTCGGCGACCTGGCGGCCTTCGAGCCTCGCTTGGTGGAGTTGATCCGCCGCGGCGAAGCCACCACCGCCGAGAACACCCGCCTGACCCTGACCATCGCCGCCAACTACGGTGGCCGCTGGGACATCCTCCAGGCGGTCAACCGCCTCAGCGCCGAGCAGCCGCAAAAGGCCGGCAACTATGGCGAGGACGATCTGGTGCCGTATCTGGCGATGGCCTACGCGCCCGAGCCCGACCTGTTCATCCGCACCGGCGGCGAACAACGCATCAGCAACTTCCTACTGTGGCAGTTGGCCTATACCGAGTTCTTCTTCACCGACCAGCTCTGGCCCGATTTCGACGCCGCCGCTTTCGATACGGCAATCGCTTCCTATCGCGCCCGTGAGCGTCGCTTCGGCCGTACCAGCGAACAGTTGGGCGGCGACGAGAAAAAGGCCGCCGGCGATGCTTAAGACCCGCGTCATCACCGCGCTGGTCCTGGTTGCCGTACTGCTTTCCCTGCTGTTCTTCGCTCCGCTCCAGGCGGTGACCGCCTTCTTCGCCCTGGTGGCGGCGATCGGTGCCTGGGAGTGGGCCGGCTTGATGGGTGCAGGGCAGGGCGGCCGGATCGCCTTCGGCCTTGCTGTGTTGGCCCTGTGTGGCGCCACGCTGGCGCTGGATAGCTTGCTGCCGCTGCTCTGGGGGGCTTCGTCACTGTTTTGGCTGCTCTGCGCGCCGATCTGGCTGGCCCGCCGCTGGTCCCTGGCCGGTCAGCGCCTGCTTGGCTACGGACTGGGTGCCGTATTGCTGGCCGCCACCTGGGCAGCCCTGTCTTCCCTGTTCATGCATTTTGGCCCGGCCAAGTTGCTGGCCCTGATGGCGGCGATCTGGGTGGCCGATATCGCCGCCTATTTCACTGGCCGCCGCTTCGGCAAGGTCAAGCTGGCGCCGCAGATCAGCCCGGGCAAGACCCGCGAGGGCGCCTACGGGGCGGTTGCCGGGGTATTGCTGTACGGCCTGATGGTGTTTCCGGCAAGCAATCTCTGGACTATCCATTCGGCCGCTTCGGCGGCAGCCATGGTGCTGTTCCTGGTGGTGCTTACCGTGGTCAGCATCGAAGGCGACCTGTTCGAATCCCTGCTCAAGCGCCAGGCCGGCATCAAGGACAGCAGCGCCATCCTGCCGGGCCACGGCGGAGTGCTGGACCGAATCGACAGCCTGATCTCGACCCTGCCGCTGATGGTAATGACCCTGGTTCTGCTCTAAACCCGATGAAGCGACAACGCCTGACTATCCTCGGAGCCACCGGCTCCATCGGCCTCAGCACCCTGGACGTGGTAGCCCGTCATCCTGAGCGTTTCGAGGTCTTTGCCCTGACCGCGCAGCAACGCATAGCCAGTTTGGCGGAGCAGTGCATCAAGCATCGCCCACGCTATGCGGTGACCGGCAGTGCCGAGGGTGCCGAGCAATTGCGCCGCCTGCTGGCCGAAGCTGGGCAGGAGACCGAGGTGCTGTGGGGGGCGACCGCGTTGGCGGAAGTCTCGGCCGATCCGGACGTGGATGCGGTGATGGCCGCCATCGTCGGCGCCGCCGGCCTGGAACCCACCCTGGCGGCAGTCCGTGCCGGCAAGCGGGTGCTGCTGGCCAACAAGGAAGCCCTGGTGATGGCCGGCCATGTATTCATGGCCGAAGTGCGTCGATCGGGGGCCATTCTGCTCCCGATTGATAGCGAACATAATGCTATTTTTCAGTCACTTCCGAGTAATTATTCAAGTAATTTAGAGGAATCGGGCGTCAGCCGGATTCTGCTCACCGCCTCCGGTGGCCCCTTCCGTTCCACCCCCTTGGAGGCGCTACGCCAGGTCACGCCTGAGCAGGCCTGCGCCCACCCGAACTGGGTGATGGGGCGCAAGATTTCGGTGGACTCGGCCACCATGATGAACAAGGGCCTGGAAGTCATCGAGGCCCGCTGGCTGTTTAACGCGGGCCCGGAAAAGATCGAGGTGGTGGTCCATCCGCAGAGCGTGATCCACTCCCTGGTGCAATACATCGACGGTTCGGTGCTGGCCCAGCTCGGCAACCCCGACATGCGTACGCCGATCGCTCATGCCCTGGCCTATCCGGAGCGGATCGAGGCCGGCGTGCCGCCGCTGGACCTGTTCGCCATTGCCCAACTGAACTTTGAACGTCCCGACTTGAGCCGCTTCCCTTGTCTGGACCTGGCGTATCAGGCGCTGCGGGCCGGCGGCTCGGCACCGGCGGTGCTGAATGCGGCGAACGAGATTGCCGTGGCGGCCTTCCTTGGCGGGCGCTTGCCCTTCCTCGGCATTGCCGACGTGATCGCCGCAACCTTGGATGCGCTGCCGACCGTGGCCGCCGACGATCTTGCGGCGGTGCTGGCGGCGGACGCGAATGCGCGGCGCAAAGCTGCCGAATTGGTGGAGCGGGTTCGCTGATGGGCATCGCCTGGTACTGGTATGCCGGCGGCTTTATCGTCGCCCTCGGCGTGCTGGTGACCATTCATGAATTGGGGCACTTCCTCGCCGCCCAAGTCTGCGGCGTCAAGGTGTTGCGCTTTTCAGTGGGCTTTGGCCGGGCCTTGTACACCCGCCAATGCGGCCGCGATCAGACCGAGTGGGTGGTGGCGGCGATCCCCCTGGGCGGTTACGTGCGCATGCTCGACGAGCGCGAGGGCGAGGTCGCCCCGCATGAAGCGCATCGTGCCTTTAATCGCCAGTCCCTCAGTCGCAAGGCCTTGGTGGTTGTCGCCGGCCCGGCGGCCAATCTGTTGTTCGCCGTGCTGTTCTACTGGCTCATGTTCGTACTCGGCGTGGATGAGCTGCGCCCAGTGGTGGCCCTGCCGGCGGCCGGCACGCCGGCGGCGGTGGCCGGAGTGCCCGAAGGCGCAACGATCAAGGCGGTGGACGGTGAAACCACGCTGAGCTGGACCGATACCCGGATCGCCCTCTTGGAAGGCATCACCACCCATCGGCCGATCAAGCTCGACGTGGAAACCGAGAGCGGTGCCAGCGCTAGCTACACATTGGAAATCCCCGCCGACATTTCGACCCACCCGGATCAGGACCTGGGCAAACAGTTGGGCCTGATGCTCTATCGCCCGTCGCCGCGGCCGGTGATCGGCGACGTCAAGCCGCGCTCCGCGGCTGCCGAGGCCGGTTTGAAAAGCGGCGACGAGATCGTCGAGATCGACGGCAGCGCGATTCACCAGTGGAGCCAGGTAGTGGAGGCCATCCGCGGCGGTGCCGGCAAGCAGATCGCGCTGGCGATCCGCCGCGACGGCGAGGTACGCACCATCAAACTGACGCCGCGGGCGGAGGAGGAGGGCGGTAAAACCATCGGCCGCATGGGCGCCATGGTGAAGATCGACCCGGCATTGCAGGCCCGCTTGTTTACCGTGATCCGCTACGACCCGCTGACCGCGGTGGGCAAGGCCCTGGCGCAGACCTGGGACACCATCCGCATCAGCCTGGTGATGATGGGGCGCATGGTCACCGGCGCCATCTCCTGGCGCAACCTCAGCGGGCCGGTGGCCATCGCCGATTATGCGGGCCAGTCGGCGGCCCTCGGCATCGTCCAATATCTGCGCTTTCTGGCCTTGATCAGCGTCAGTCTTGGCGTGCTGAATCTGCTGCCTGTTCCGGTCTTAGACGGTGGGCATTTGATGTATTATCTGGCCGAGTTTTTCAAGGGCAGCCCCGTCTCCGAGCGCTCGCTGGAAATCGGTCAACGCCTTGGGCTCGTCCTGCTGGGGCTGCTGATGGCAGGTGCCCTGTATAACGATCTTGTCCGTCTTTTCCGGCTAACTCCATGAACAAAACGCTCATCGCGGGCCTTCTATCGGCGCTGTTTTCCGTTTCGGCCAGCGCCTTTGATCCCTTCACCGTCAAGGACATTCGGGTAGAGGGCATCCAGCGAACCGAAGCGGGTACGGTGTTCAGCTACCTGCCGGTCAAGGTCGGCGAGCAACTCAACGACGAAAAAGCCGCCCAGGCGGTTAAGGCGCTGTTCGCTACCGGTTTCTTCAAGGATGTCCGGCTGGAAATCGAGGGCGGCGTCCTGGTGGTGATCGTCGATGAGCGCGCCGCTATCGCCGGCATCGAGTTCACCGGCATGAAGGCCTTCGAAAAAGACGCCATGATCAAGGCCCTGAAGGAGCTGGGCCTCGCCGAATCGCGTATTTTCGACCGCTCGCTGCTGGAGCGGGCCGAGCAGGAAATCAAGCGTCAATACCTGACGCGCGGCTACTACGCCGCCAATGTGCAGACCACGGTGACGCCGCTGGAGCGCAATCGCACCAGCATCAACTTCACGGTTGAGGAAGGCGACGTCGCCAAGATTCACCAGATCAATATCGTCGGCACCAAGGCCTTCCAGGAGGCGGACCTGCTGGAACTGTTCCAGTTGCGCACCCCGGGCTGGTTCACCTGGTACACCAAGAACGACCAGTACTCCAAGCAAAAGCTTTCCGCCGACCTGGAAGCCCTGCGCTCCTACTATCTGGACGCCGGTTATCTGGAGTTCAACATCGAGTCCACCCAGGTCTCGATCTCGCCGGACAAGAAGGGCATCTACATCACCATCGGCATCAGCGAGGGTGAGCAGTTCACCATTTCATCGGTCAAGCTTGCCGGCAACCTGCTGTTGCCGGAAGACGAGCTGCGCGGTCTGGTCAAGGTCAAGCCTGGGGAAATCTTCTCCCGCGCTAAGCTGACCGAGTCCACCAAGGCCATCGGCCAGCGCTTGGGCAACGAAGGCTATGCCTTCGCCAACGTCAACGCCATGCCCGAGTTGAACAAGGAAAAGCGCCAGGCCGCCTTCACTATCTTTGTCGACCCGGGCCGCCGCGTCTATGTCCGCCGCATCAACGTGACGGGCAACAACAAGACCCGCGACGAGGTGATTCGTCGCGAGCTGCGTCAGATGGAATCCGCCTGGTATGACGAGGAAAAGATCAACAAATCGCGTAATCGCGTCGACCGCCTCGGCTACTTCGAGGATGTCACGGTGGAAACCCCCCCGGTGCCCGGTACCACCGACCAGGTGGACCTCAACCTGAATCTCAAGGAACGCTCCACCGGTAACCTGATGTTGGGTGCCGGCTTTTCCAGCAGCGAAAAGCTCACCGTGACCGGCGCCATCTCGCAGCAAAACTTGTTTGGCAGCGGCAAGACTCTGGCCCTGCAGTTGAGCACCAGCGGCACCAACAAGGTGACCTCGCTCTCCTATACGGACCCCTATTACACGGTGGACGGTATCGGCCGCGGTTTCGATGTCTATAGCAAGAAGACCGACACCAAGAACCTGAGCTCCGTCGCCGCCTACGACTCCGCCTCGCTGGGCGGGGGCGTGCGCTACAGCATTCCTATCGCCGACGAGCGCTCGGTCAACCTTGGTTTCGCTGTCGATGCCACCAAGCTGTCGTTGACCAGCGCCAGCCCGCAACGTTATGTGGATTGGGTGAACAACAATGGTGCCAAGGTCAATTCGCTGATCGTCACTGCAGGTTGGGTGAGCGACTCCATGGACAGCCGGCTCTATCCCACCAGCGGCGGCCTTCATCGGCTGGCGGGTGAATTCGTGCCGGTAGGCAACATTCGCTACTACAAGGCGACCGCCCAGGAACAACGTTTCCTCCCGCTCAGCAAGACCTACACCCTGGCGTTGAATGGGGAAGTGGGATTCGCCCACGGTTTTGGTAGCAAGGAACTGCCCTTCTGGAAGGGCTTCTACGCCGGCGGTATCGGCTCCGTTCGCGGCTACGACAGCTCCTCGCTCGGCCCCCGCGATACAGTGAAGAACGAAGCTCTGGGCGGCACCAAGCGCCTGGTCGGCAATGCTGAACTGCTGTTCCCGATGCCTGGCAGCGGTCTGGACAAGTCAATGCGCCTGGGCGCATTCTTCGACATGGGGCAGGTGTGGGGCGAGGGAGACAGCGTCTCCCTGGGTGATCTACGCTACAGCTCCGGCTTGTCGGTCACCTGGAGTTCCTTCATGGGTCCCCTCAAGTTCAGCTATGCCCAGCCGATCCATCACCAATCGACGGATAAGATCCAGCGGTTGCAGTTCCAGATGGGCACCACCTTCTGAGGATTAGAAGCGTATGAAGTTGAATAAGATTGCCACTCTCGTCGCGGCCCTGCTTGTCATTGCCGTGGCCTTGCCCGCCCGTGCCGAAAGCAAAGTCGGCGCGATCAACATCGAGCGCGTGATGCGCGATTCCGAGCCGGCCAAGCGCGCCAACAAGAAGCTCGAAAAGGAATTCGAAAGCCGCGGCAAGGATCTCGAGAAGCTGCGCGTCCAGGGCCAGAAGATGCAGGAAGAACTGGAAAAATCCGGGGCATCCATGGCCGATAGCCAGCGCAAGACCAAAGAACGTGAGCTGGCCGATCTGAATCGGGAATTCCAGCGACGCCAGCGTGAATTGAACGAAGACTTCAACGCCCGCCGCAACGAGGAATTGCAGGGCATTGTCGAACGCGCCAACAAGGCCATCCGCGCCATCGCGGAGAAGGAAGGCTTCGACCTGATCCTGCAGGAGGCGGCCTACGTCAATCCGCGGGTGGATATCACCGAAAAAGTGATCAAGTCGCTGGCGGATTCCGCCGCAAAGTAAGCAGCTCGACGCCAGCGGTGCCCAGACTCGATGAAATTGTCGCCCACCTAGGCGGCGAACTGCGCGGTGACGGCTCCCTGAATGTCCAGCGCGTCGGCACGCTGGAACAAGCCGGCAGCGGTGAAATCAGCTTCCTCGCCAACAGTCGCTACCGCGCCAAGCTGGCATCAGTCAAGGCGACGGCGGTCATCCTGTCCCAGGACACGGCGGCCGACTGTCCCGTGGCGGCCATCGTCACGCCGCAGCCCTACCTGTACTTTGCCCGCTTGTCGCAGTGGCTGAACCCGCCGCCGCCTGCTGCGCCCGGCATCCATCCTTCCGCCAGTGTTGAATCGATGCTGCCGGCCAGCGTCTCCGTCGGCCCTTCGGCGGTCATCGGCCGCGATGTGGAAATCGGTGAGAACACGGTCATCGGCGCCGGTTGCGTGATCGGCGATGGTGTTCGGATCGGCGCCGATTCCCTGTTGTATCCGCGGGTGGTGATTTACCATCTTTGCCAGCTCGGCTGCCGTGCCATCGTGCATGCCGGCGTGGTGATCGGTTCCGACGGCTTCGGTTTCGCCCGCGAGCGCGACGGTGCCTGGGTCAAGATTCCCCAGACCGGCCGGGTGTTGATCGGCGACGACGTCGAGATCGGCGCCAACACCACCATCGACCGCGGCGCCCTGGAAGACACGGTGATCGGCAACGGCGTCAAGCTCGACAACCAGATTCAGGTCGCCCACAACGTCCATATCGGCGACCACACGGCGGCGGCTGGCTGCGTCGGCATCGCCGGCAGCGCCCGGATCGGCAAGCGCTGCACGCTGGGCGGTGCGGCCAACGTGCTGGGCCATCTGGAACTGGCCGACGACGTGAACATTTCCTCGGGCACGCTGATCACCAAATCGATCCGCGAAGCGGGGACCTATACCGGCAGCGTGCCCTTCCAGTCCCATGAAGACTGGCTGCGAAACTTCGCCCGGCTGCGTCATCTGGACGCCATGGCGGATAAAATACGCGCCCTCGAAACGCGCCTGGCCGAACTGGAGAAGAAGTCATGACTGCGATGGACATCCATCAAATCCTCGAATACCTGCCGCACCGCTATCCCTTTCTGCTGGTGGATCGCGTGCTGGAGGTGGTGCCCGGCGAACGCATCACGGCACTGAAGAACGTCAGCATCAACGAGCCCTTTTTCCCCGGCCATTATCCCCATCATCCGGTAATGCCCGGCGTGCTGGTGATCGAGGCCCTGGCCCAGACCGCGGCGATCCTGTCGTTCAAGACCCTCGGCGGCAAGCCGGACGACAAGTCGGTGTATTACTTCGTCGGCATCGACAACGCCCGCTTCAAGCGCCCGGTCAGCCCCGGCGATCAACTGGTATTCGAAGTCAGCATCACCGCCAACAAGCGCGGTATCTGGAAGTTCTCCGCCGTGGCGAAAGTGGATGGCCAGGTGGCCGCCGAAGCCGACCTGATGTGCACGGTGCGCCCCCTGGAATGAGTGGCGCCGTGATTCATCCGACCGCCATCGTTCACCCCGGTGCGGTGCTGGCGGAAGGAGTCAGCGTCGGCCCCTATTGCGTTATTGGCGACCAGGTGGAAATCGGCGCCAACACGTCGATCGGCCCCCATGTGGTGATCGAGGGGCCGACCCGTATCGGCTGCGACAACCAGATTTTCCAGTTCTGCTCGATCGGTGCCGCGCCCCAGGACAAGAAGTACAAGGGCGAACCGACCCGCCTCGAGATCGGCGATCGCAACACCATTCGCGAGTTCTGCACCTTCAATCGCGGCACCGCGCAGGATGTCGGCGTCACCCGTCTCGGCAACGACAATTGGATCATGGCCTATGTGCATCTGGCCCATGACTGCCAGGTCGGCAACAACACCATATTTGCCAACAACGCCCAATTGGCCGGCCACGTACACGTCGGCGACTGGGCCATCCTCGGTGGCTTCACCGTGGTTCACCAGTTCGTCCGCATCGGCGCTCACAGCATGACCGGCATGGGCAGCATCCTGTTCCAGGATTTGCCGCCCTATGTCATGGCCTCCGGCAACACCGCGGTGCCCCACGGACTCAACAGCGAAGGCCTGAAGCGGCGCGGTTTTTCTGCGGATGCGTTGAGCGCTCTGCGCCGTGCCTACAAGACGCTCTACAAGTCCGGCCTGCGCCTGGAAGAAGCCCGTAGCGCGCTGAATCAGCAGGCGGAAGAACAGGCGGAAGTGAAGCCCTTGGCGGAATTCATCGCTACTGCCGGTCGCGGCATCGTCCGCTAGCCGCCGCAGGGCCGGATTCCGGCCTTTTTCCGGCCCAATTGGCGGCTTTGCCGCAGCGCACTGCGGGCAAAATGTTCGACGATATGGAAACCCCGAAAATTGCCCTAGTTGCCGGAGAAGCCTCCGGCGACCTGTTGGCCGCCCATCTGATCAAAGCGCTCAAGCAACGCCTGCCGAACGCGCGTTTCTATGGCATTGGCGGGCCGAAGATGCAGGCCGCCGGATTCGACGCCCTGTGGCCCTCGGAAAAGCTGGCGGTGCGCGGCTATGTCGAAGTGCTGCGGCACTATCGGGAGATCGCCGGCATCCGCCGCAAGCTTCTGCAACATCTGCGCAAGGAAGAGCGGCCGGACATCTTCATCGGCGTCGATGCCCCCGACTTCAATCTCTGGCTGGAGCGCAAGCTGAAGCGCGGCGGCATCACCACCATGCACTTCGTCAGCCCGTCGATCTGGGCCTGGCGCGGTGGCCGCATTCGCGACATCGCCCGCTCGGTGGGGCATATGCTGGCCCTGTTCCCTTTCGAGGCGCCGCTGTATGAGAAGCAGGGTATTCCCGTCACCTATGTCGGCCATCCGCTGGCCGATGTGATTCCCCTCGACGTCGATCACGCCGCCGCCCGCGAACGCCTCGGCGTGCAGGAGCCGCCCGGCCCGCTGATCGCGCTGCTGCCCGGCAGCCGCCAATCGGAGCTGCATTTCCTCGCCGAGACCTATATCGAAACCGGCAAGCGCCTGTTGGCTCGCTTTCCCACGGCCCAGCTGCTGGTACCCCTGGTCTCCCGCGAAACCCGCAACATCTTCGAGGAAACCCTGTGGAAGCAGGGCGCCCAGGACTTACCCTTTACGCTGCTGTTCGGCCACGCCCAGGATGCCCTGGCCGCGGCCGACGTGGCCCTGGTGGCAAGCGGTACCGCGACCCTGGAAGCGGCCCTGCTGAAGTGCCCGATGGTGATCACCTATCGCATGGCGCCCGGCTCCTGGCGCCTCACCCAACGCATGCGCTACCAGCCCTGGGTCGGCCTGCCCAACATCCTCAGCGGCAAGTTCGTCGTGCCCGAGCTGCTGCAGGAAGCCGCGACGCCGGACAATCTGGCCCAGGCCCTGGGCAATCTGCTGGCCGACCAGGGCGTGCGCGAGCGGATGCGCGATGTCTTCCACGAAATGCACCGCGGGCTCAAGCTGGACACCGCGACCCGCGCCGCCGACGCGGTGATGGCCAGCCTGGAGCAGCGATGAGGCCGCGCCTCGTCTGCGGCGTGGACGAGGCGGGGAGGGGCCCCCTGGCGGGTGCGGTGTATGCCGCCGCCGTCATTCTCGATCCGGCTCGGCCCATCGCCGGTCTGGCCGATTCGAAAAAACTCAGCGAGAAGGCGCGGGATCGCCTGGCGCCGTTGATCCGCGAACACGCCGTCGCCTGGTGCATCGCCAGCGCCTCGGTGGACGAGATCGAGACCCTCAATATCCTCCACGCCTCGCTGCTGGCCATGCGCCGCGCAGTGGATGGCTTGGGGCTGATGCCGGATGAGGTCCTGGTGGACGGCAACCGCTGTCCGGTATGGAATTACCAAAGCCGCGCCATCGTCGGCGGCGACGCTTCCGTGGCTGAAATCTCCGCCGCGTCTATCCTCGCCAAGACCGCTCGCGATGCGGAAATGCAGCAGATGCACAGCCAGTATCCCGAGTACGGCTTCGACCGCCATAAGGGCTACCCCACCGCCGACCATTTGGCAGCGCTGCGCCTGCATGGCCCCTGCGCCATCCATCGCCGCGCCTATGGCCCGGTCAAGGCCCAACTGCAGTTGTTCGGTGGCGCCTGATGAAACTGATCGCCTCCCGCGACAACCCGACCTTCAAGCAGTTGCGCGACCTGGCCAGCGACGGTCGCGAGCAGCGGCGCCAGGGCATGACGGTGATCGACGGCCCGCATCTGGTGGAAACCTATCGCCAGCGGGTCGGTCTGCCGGAACTGCTGGTGGTCAGCGAATCCGGCTGCCAGCAGCATGAAGTCGAGGCACTGCTGGCGGGCCATGCCGGAGCAAGCGTGATCTGCCTGCGCGACAGCCTGTTCCGCGAGATCAGCGGGACGGAAAGCCCGGTGGGCATCCTGGCGCTGATCCGTATTCCGGAGCCGGAAGCTGAACCAGATGCAGCGCCGATCCACAGCGACTGCGTGCTGCTCGACCGGGTGCAGGATGCCGGCAACGTCGGCTCCATCCTGCGCAGCGCCGCTGCCGCGGGGATTCCCGCGGTGATGCTGAGCGAAGGCTGTGCCGGCGCCTGGACGCCGAAGGTGCTGCGCGCCGCCCAGGGAGCCCATTTCTCCTTGCGCATCGTCGAGCGGGTAGGGCTGGCGGATTTCATCCGCGCGTATCCTGGGGAAACCGTTGCCACCGTAGTGGACCAAGGTGAGGCCCTGCACTTGGCAACAATCCCGCAGCCGCGAGCCTGGCTGTTCGGCAACGAAGGGCAGGGCGCCAGCCCCGAACTGACGCGAGCCTGTTCGCGCCGGGTTACGATTCCCTTGGCGGGAAATACCGAATCATTGAATGTCGCCGCTGCGGCGGCAATCTGTTTGTTCAGCGGCCTATTCGTACGGAATGAATGAAAAAAATGAATAAAAAAACCATCTGCTGGGCAGCGCTGCTGGCCCTGGGAGTGCCCTCCGCCTTCGCTGCCGAGACCTTATCCGGCCACGACGGCGACCAAAATGCCGACTTCCCGGTCGTGCTGTCGGCCTCCCGGCTGAAGCAAACCGCCACTGAGGCGCCGTCCGCAGTCACGGTGATCGACCGCACCATGATCGAGGCCAGCGGCGCCCGCCAGATCGCCGACCTGCTGCGCTACGTGCCCGGCGCTGTCGTCGGTTACAACGATGGCAACTGGCCGGTGGCGACCCTGCGCGGCATGTCGGCGGTTTACGCTTCCGGCGTCCAGGTGCTGATTGACGGCGTCTCCATGTATTCGCCGCTTTGGGGCGGCATGCTCTGGTCCGAGAT
Source organism: Rhodocyclaceae bacterium (assembly GCA_036518635.1). Taxonomy (GTDB): domain Bacteria; phylum Pseudomonadota; class Gammaproteobacteria; order Burkholderiales; family Rhodocyclaceae; genus AWTP1-18. The sequence continues at coordinate 36,263 of DATDMT010000142.1, forward strand.
ACCCATCACCCTGGACGACATCGAGCGCATCGAAGTAATCCGCGGCCCGAATGCCGCGGTCTTCGGCCCCAATTCCTTTACCGGGGTGATCAACATCATCACCCGCGAGCCCGGCGCCGAAAAGGGCAGCCATCTTTCCGCCAATATCGGCGACAGCGGTGTGGCGGATGTCTCCTACCGCCATGCCGGCACCTTCGACAACGGCCTGCGCTATCGGGCCACCCTTGCCCAGCGGGCCTCCAACGGCTTCGACACCCGCCCCGATAGCCAGCGCTACGTGTTCGGTAATCTGCGCGCGGAATATCAGATCGAGCCGACCCAGGCTGTGCAGCTCTCCGCCCGCTGGGGCAATGACCAAAAGGATCTTGGCGACTACGACGTGCGGGGCGGCAGCATGCAGCCCCACACTATTTTCGGCCGCCGCTTCGATCTCCAGTTGCGCTGGACCCAGGCCCGTTCCTCGGATGATGAACTGTGGGTCCAGTACTACCACCAGCAGGCCAGCACGCAAGATCATGTGCTGATCGATCTGCGCGACCGCTTTCCTTTTTTGCCATTCTCTTTCCCCTACAACGTGGAGATTGATTTCGCCACGGAACGCGATGGCGTGGAATTGCAGCAGACGACGCGCTGGAACTCGACTCTTCGTTCGGTCTGGGGCCTCGAAGCACGGCGCGATGCCGTGTACTCGCCGCGCTTGATGGGGACAGAGCAGACCCAGTCCAGCACCTTGACCCGCGGCTTCGGCAACTTCGAATGGCATTTCGCCACGCCCTGGACCTTGCACCTGGCCGCGATGCTGGAGCGCAATTCCCTTGCTTCGACGGACTGGTCTTCCCGCACTGCGCTGACCTATGAGCCGGTTACCGGGCATGTCTTGCGCGTCAGCAGCAGTACGGCGCTGCGCACGCCGACACTGCTGGAAAAGAAAGCCAATTATTCTTTCTCGGCACAGTTGCCGGCGCCCTTCGGGACTATCGTGGCGCCAATTTATTCGGCCACCGGCAAGGTGGACTCGGAATCGGTCCGCTCCGATGAAATCGGCTACGCCTTCGAACTGCCGGAACACAAATTTGGCGGTGACATGCGCTGGTTCGTGGACCATTACCGGGACTTGATCGGGCAATCCGGCCTGGACTACGTCAATCGAGACACCGCTCGTGCAGAAGGGGGCGACCTTACCCTGCGTTGGGAACCCCGCAGCGGCACGCTGCTGCGCCTGGCGGCAGCAACTACCCGGATCGTCTCCAGCGATGACCTGGGCCATTATTCCGTGAGCGCGCCGCGACAGACCCTGTCCTTGCTTTGGGACCAAAAAATCGCCCCGCAAACTAATTTCTCCGCGAATTTTCAGCGGGTTGGCAAAATGGCTTGGCTGGATGCCGGAGAAAACGGACGGCAGCTTCCAGCAATCGACTACCTGACGCTGAAGCTGTCGCAGACGCTGCCGATGAATAGCGCGACCGGCAAGCTGTCCTTGGTTGTACAAAATGCCCTCGGTCGGCACAAGGAATACTATGCAGGCACGAGCCCCCTGACGGTTGCGGATCGTGTGGCATTCATCCAGTACTCCATGAGCTACTGACCCATCAATCCTCTTCAGGCACTCGGACTAGTTTCGATCCATGGGCTGAAATAATTCCCATAGCATGCTCTAATGACAAGGCCATGCATGGGGTGTGCAATATGCTGTCGCTGAAGCGCGCCGTCCTGGCTTTGATCACGGGCGTCGCCGGAATGTCTAGTTGGGCCGCAGAACCGCTGGCGGTACGTGTCGTCAGCGGTGAGGAGAGTCTGTTTGTCCAGCAAACGGTAACGCGGATCGACTCAGCGCTGAGAAAATTGGGGCCGGATGTGCTGCTCGAGCCGGCCCCCGCGGGCGGCAGGCGCCTGGTGCTCACCGTCGGCGCACGGGGTTGGCGGACCATGGCCGATGCCCCTTCCGAAACACCCCTGTTCGCCATTGCGCCGCCGTCTGCGGCTTTGGAAGGTGGATCGCGCAAGGGCGGCATGCTGATCCTCGATCCGCCCTTCGCACGCCTGCTCAACCTGGCGCAACTGGCGATGCCCAAGCGCAACAACTTGGGGCTGTTGAGCAGCCCGACCCTGCAGGCGCGGCTGGGCCGCTATGAAAGCCTGGCCAATGACCGCGGCCAGAAGCTGATCGTGGAAAAGGTGGAGCAGGAGACCGAGGTCGGCGCGGCGGTCGAGCGCCTGCTGCCGAACATCGGCGCCCTGCTGGCGATGCCCGATGCGGTAACCCACAACGCCACCACGGTGCAGCCCCTGTTACTGCTGACTTATCGCGCCGGCCTGCCGGTGATCGGCTATTCCGAGAGCTACCTGCGCGCCGGCGCGGCCCTGGCGGTGTATTCGACGCCGGAGCAGATCGCCCAGCAGGTGGCTGAAATCGTCAGCGCCTACCAGCAGGGCCGGGCCCTGCCGGGGCTGGTGACGCCCAAGTACTACAGCGTCGGCGTGAACCAGCCGGTCGCGCGCTCGTTGGGGCTCAATCTGCCGCCCGGGGAGGAATTGGAAGTCAAGCTGCGGCAGATGCGCGAATAGGGCGCTTAAAAGCCGTTGCGCTCCAGGCCCACCGTATCGATCAGGGTGGCGGCGATTTCCTCGATCGATTTGGACGTCGAATCCAGCCAGCGGATTCCCTCCCGCTGCAGCAGCTTTTGCGCCTGCTCGATCTCCCAGCGGCAATTTTCGATGGAAGCGTAGCGGCTATCCGGGCGACGCTCGGAGCGGATTTGGTTCAGCCGATCCGGCGAAATGGTCAGGCCGAACAGCTTGCCGCGATTCCGGCGCAGCACATCCGGCAGGGCGCGACGCTCGAAATCCTCGGGAATCAGCGGGTAGTTGGCTGCTTTGACACCGAATTGCAGTGCCAGATAGAGACTGGTCGGAGTCTTGCCGCTACGGGAAACGCCCACCAGGATCACGTCGGACTGATCCAGATCCTTGTCCGTCACGCCATCGTCGTGGGCCATAGTGAAGTTGATCGCCTCGATTCGTGCCAGGTAGCTCTTGCTGTTGGCGGTGCCATGGGAGCGCCCGATGGTATGGGTAGACCGTTGGCCCAGCTCGGTTTCCAGCGGTGCGATGAAAGTTTCGAAGAAGTTCAGCACCACGGCGTCGATGCCGTGAAACAGCGACGCCACCGCCGGATTGACCAGGGTGGACACGACGATAGGCTTCACGCCATCGCGAATCCGCGCCTCCTCGAGCTTGGCCAAGCAGCTTTGGGCTTTTTCGACGCTGTCTACGAAGGGGATGCGTTGTTGGCGGAAGGCAATGCTCTCAAACTGGCTGAGCAGGCTATGGCCGAGGGTCTCGGCGGTGATGCCGGTGCCGTCGGAGACAAAGAACACGGTGCGGGAGGCAGGCATGGAGGCGAAAAGGAAAATCGAAAACGGTACAATATCGCCTTTCCCCACGCCTCACCAACCCTCAGAAGCTAGAAAGGCCGATCCATGACCCGCTACGTCATCCCCTTTGAACAACTGCGCATGACCGACGTCGGCGAAGTGGGCGGCAAGAATGCGTCCCTCGGGGAAATGATCAGCCAGTTGGCGGCTTCCGGCGTGCGCGTGCCGGGCGGCTTCGCCACTACCGCTGAGGCCTATCGCGAATTCCTCGCCCACCAGGGCTTGGCCGACCGCATCAACCAGGCCCTGGACGCCTTGAATGTGGATGACGTCGATGCCCTGGTGAAATGCGGCGCCCAGATTCGCCAATGGGTGGTGGACCAGCCTTTCCCCGCCAAGCTGGAAGAGGAAATCAAATCGCTGTATGAAGGCCTGATCGCCAGCAGCGGCGCCGACGCCTCCTTCGCCGTGCGCTCCTCGGCGACGGCGGAAGACCTGCCAGACGCCTCCTTCGCCGGCCAGCAGGAATCCTTCCTCAACATCCATGGCTACGAGAACATCCTCCACGCCATCAAGGAAGTCTTCGCTTCCCTGTACAACGACCGCGCTATCGCCTACCGGGTGCACAAGGGCTTCGCCCATGCCGAGGTGGCCCTGTCCGCCGGCATCCAGCGCATGGTGCGCTCCGACACCGGCGCCGCCGGCGTGATGTTCACTATCGACACCGAGTCCGGCTTCAAGGACGTGGTCTTCGTCACCGCCAGCTACGGCCTGGGCGAAACGGTGGTGCAGGGCGCGGTGAACCCGGACGAGTTCTACGTGCACAAGCCCACCCTGGCGCTGGGCAAGCCCTCCGTGATCCGCCGCAACCTGGGCTCGAAGATGATCAAGATGGTCTTCGCCGAGCAAAAGCAGGCCGGCAAGTCCACCCGCACCGTCGATGTGGCCGAAGCCGACCGTCAGCGCTACGCCCTGACCGACGAGGACGTGCTGGAACTGGCTCGTTATGCAGTCATCATCGAGAAGCACTACGGCCGGCCGATGGATATCGAATGGGGCCGCGACGGCCGCGACGGCAAGCTCTACATCCTCCAAGCCCGCCCGGAAACCGTGCAGTCCCAAGCCACTGGCACGGTGGAGAAGTTCAAGATCAAGCAGCACGGCAAGGTGCTCACCTCCGGCCGCGCCATCGGCCAGAAGATCGGTGTCGGCTCAGTGCGCGTGGTGCATGACCCGGCCGAAATGAACCGAGTGCAGGAAGGTGATGTGCTGGTGGCCGACATGACCGATCCCAACTGGGAGCCGGTAATGAAGCGCGCCGCCGCCATCGTCACCAACCGCGGCGGCCGCACCTGCCACGCGGCGATCATCGCCCGCGAACTGGGCATTCCCGCCATCGTCGGTTGCGGTGACGCCACCGAGACCCTGACCGAGGGCGAATCCGTCACCGTCAGTTGCGCCGAGGGCGATACCGGCTACGTCTATCGCGGCCGCCTCGACTACGAAGTCACCCATCAGGACGTCGGCCATCTGCCCGATATCCCGGTCAAGATCATGATGAACGTCGGCAACCCTGAGCTGGCCTTCGAGTTCGCCCAAACGCCGAATGCCGGCGTCGGCCTGGCCCGCCTGGAGTTCGTCATCAACAACATGATCGGCATCCACCCCAAGGCGATCCTCGAGATCGACCAGGTGCCGGCTTCCCTGCGCGAAGAAATTCTCCGCCGCTCCCGCGGCTACGCCGATCCCCGCGCCTTTTTCGTCGAGAAGCTGGTGGAGGGCGTCGCCACCATCGCCGCCGCCTTCTACCCGAATCCGGTGATCGTGCGCATGTCGGACTTCAAGTCCAACGAATACCGCAAGCTGCTCGGCGGCGAGATTTACGAGCCGGAGGAAGAGAACCCGATGCTGGGCTTCCGCGGCGCCTCGCGCTACGTGGCCCATAGCTTCCGCGATTGCTTCGAGCTGGAAACCGAGGCGATGAAGAAGGTCCGCAACGAGTTGGGCTTGACCAACGTCGAACTGATGATCCCCTTCGTCCGCAACCTGAGCGAAGCCAAGGCAGTCGAGGAACTGCTCGCCTCCCAGGGCCTGAAGCGCGGCGAAAACGGCCTGCGCCTGATCATGATGTGCGAGATTCCGTCCAACGCACTGCTGGCCGAACAGTTCCTCCAGCACTTCGACGGCTTCTCCATCGGCTCCAACGACCTGACCCAGCTCACCCTGGGCCTGGACCGGGATTCCGGCCTGGTGGCGCAAGCCTTCGATGAACGCGACCCGGCGGTGAAGCAACTGCTATCACTGGCGATCTCCACCTGCAATCGTCTCGGCAAGTACGTCGGCATTTGCGGTCAGGGCCCCTCCGATCATCCCGACCTGGCCGAATGGCTGATGGATCAAGGTATCCAGAGCATGTCGCTGAATCCGGACACGGTGGTCGATACCTGGATCAAGCTGGGCGCCCACGCCAAGTAAAACGATCGTGGCAGCCGAATGGTGGCACTGGGCGGTGGCCGGGCTGGCACTGATGCTGGCCGAGCTGGCAGTGCCGGCCTTCGTCCTGGTGTGGTTCGGCCTCGGCGCGCTGCTGGTGGGCCTGGCACTGGCGATCATCCCCACCCTGGGCACCACCGCCCAACTGTCCCTCTGGTTGATCGCCTCGCTG
>DATDMT010000143.1:0-4916 GCA_036518635.1 Rhodocyclaceae bacterium
TGGAGGACGTCACCGAAGACCACCTGATGCGCGACACCCTGGACAAGATGACCCGCGAGCTGCTGGGCATCTTCGACACCAGCCTGATCGGCATCGCCGTGGTGCGTGGCGAACGGGTCGCCCGCTGCAACGCTTTTTTCGAGCAACTGTTCGGTTACCCCGTCGGCGCCCTGATCGACCAGCCGGTGGATCGGCTGTTTCCCTCCGACGATCGGTTTTCCGCGGCGATCCGCGCCTTCGACGAGGATATCGCCGCCGGCCGCGAGCACCGCGGCGAGGCGCAGATGCAGCGCGCCGACGGCAGCTTGTTCTGGGTGCGCTTTTCCGGCCGCGCCTTCGATCCGGAAAACACCGCCGCTGGCTCGGCCTGGATGGTGGAGGACATCTCCGCCGAGAAGGCCGCCGAGGACCAGTTGCGCCAGGCCCTCGACGAGCAGCAACTGATCTTCGACAGTGCCACCGTCGGCATCGTCCTCACCCGCGGCCGCCGCGTGCTGCGCGCCAATCCGCGCCTGGCGGAAATCCTCGGCATCAAGGCGCGGGATTTTGCTGGCGGCGACCTGAACGACCTGCCCTTCCGCGAAGCCAGCTTCAGCGGCTTGCTGGAGCGGGCCTACGACACGGTGCGGCGCGGCCGCACCTTCGTCGCCGAATTCCACGAGCAGCGCCAGGACGATTCCTCGATTTGGATTCGCGTCTCGGCGCGCAAGACCGCGCGCACCGACGCCACCCTCGACGTGATCTGGGTCTTCGAGGACGTCACCGACCGCAACGTCGCCGAGCGCGCCCTGATCGCCGCCCGCGACGAGCTGGAGAACCGGGTCAACGAGCGCACCCGCGAACTGGCCAACGCCAATGCCCAGTTGCAGGAGGAAATCTTCGAACGCATGCAGTCGGAGCAGCGCATCTGGCACCTGGCGCACCACGATGCGTTGACCGGCCTGCCCAACCGCGCCCTGCTGCACGACCGCCTGAGCCAGGCGCTGACCCAGGCGCAGCGCCACAACACGCGGCTGGCGGTGATGTTCCTCGATCTCGACCGCTTCAAGGGCATCAACGACACCCTCGGCCACGCCATCGGCGACGAGCTGTTGAAGCAGGTGGCGGAACGCCTCAAGGCCTCGGTGCGTGGCGCCGACACGGTGTCGCGGCTCGGCGGTGACGAGTTTGTCGTGGTGCTGCACGAGGTCAGCGTGATCGACGACGTGGTGCTGGTGGCGGAGAAGATCGTCGGCGCCCTCGGCCCGGCGGTGGTGGTGAATAGCCACCAGTTGCACGTCACGCCCTCGATCGGCATCAGCGTCTACCCGGACGACGGCGAAGAGGCGATGCAGTTGATGAAGAACGCCGATACCGCGATGTACCACGCCAAGGCGCAGGGGCGGAACAACTTCCAGTTTTTTACCGCCCGCCTGAACGACGAGGCGACGCGCTTTTTCACCCTGGAAAACCGCCTGCGCGCCGCTCTCGAACAGAACGAATTGCTGCTGCACTACCAGCCGCTGGTGGACCTCAATCGCAATGCGGTCTGCGGCCTCGAGGCGCTGGTGCGCTGGGTGGCGCCGGAGCAGGGCATGATCCCGCCCGCCGAGTTCATTCCGGTGGCGGAGGAGACCGGGCTGATCGTGCCCCTCGGCGAATGGGTGCTGCACGAGGCGCTGCGGCAGAACCGCCTGTGGCAGGAGCAGGGGCGGCCGCTGGTGCCGATCTCGGTGAATTTGTCGCCGCGCCAGTTTCGTCAGCGCGGCCTGGTGGACATGGTGCGCCGGGCGCTGGAGGAAGCCGGCCAGCCACCGCACCTGCTGGAGCTGGAAATCACCGAAGGCACCCTGATGCAGGACGTCGAGGAGACCATGGAGCGCTTGAACGAGCTGGCGGCGATGGGCGTCAAGCTCGCCATCGACGACTTCGGCACCGGCTATTCAAGCCTCAGCTACCTGAAGCGCTTCGCCGTGCACAAGCTCAAGGTGGACCAGAGCTTCGTCCGCGACTTGTGCGAAGACAAGGAAGACGCCGCCATCGTCACCGCCATCATCGGCCTGGCGCGCAACCTGGGTCTGGACATCCTGGCGGAGGGCGTCGAGAACGACGCCCAGTTGTCGATGCTGCTCAACTACGGCTGCGTGCGCTTCCAGGGCTACTACTTCTCGCGGCCCATGGCGGCCGACTATGCCGATCACCTGTTCCTGCCGCCGGTATTGGCGCAGCGGCAGGCAGACGGTTAAGGGTTAGCCGGCGTAGTAGCTGGCACCCCGCTCCACTTCGTTCTTCGAGCCGAGGATCACCGGCACCCGCTGGTGCAGGGCGGTCGGCTGCACGTCGAGGATGCGCTGGCGCCCGGTGGTGGCGGCACCGCCGGCCTGTTCGACGATCAGCGCCATCGGGTTGGCTTCGTACATCAGGCGCAGCTTGCCGCCCTTGGCGGCGCACTTGCTGTCCAGCGGATACATGAAGATACCGCCGCGGCTGATGATGCGATGCACGTCGGCGACCATCGAGGCCACCCAGCGCATGTTGAAGTCCTGCTGGCGTGGGCCTTCTTTGCCGGCCTGCAGCTCATCCACGTAACGCTTCACCGGCGCTTCCCAGAAGCGGGCGTTGGAGGCGTTGATGGCGTATTCCTTGGTGTCGGCGGGAATCTTCACGTCGCGCTGGGTCAGCACGAAGCTGCCGAATTCCCGGTCGAGGGTGAACACGTTCACGCCGTCGCCCAGGGTCAGCACCAGCAGCGTGGTCGGGCCGTACACCGCATAGCCGGCGCAGACCTGCTTGGTGCCGGGCTGGAGGAAGGCCTCTTCGGTGGGCTCCATGCCCTCGGGGCAGCGCAGCACCGAGAAGATGGTGCCGACCGAGACGTTGACGTCGATGTTCGAGGAGCCATCGAGGGGATCGAACAGCAGCAGGTATTCGCCCTTCGGGTAGCGGTTGGGAATCGGGTGCGGATGCTCCATCTCCTCCGAGGCCATGGCCGCCAGGTGGCCGCCCCATTCATTGGCTTCGAGCAGGATTTCGTTGGAGATCACGTCGAGCTTTTTCTGCACCTCGCCCTGGACATTGTCCGAGCCGGCGGAACCCAGCACGTCGGCCAGGCTGCCCTTGCCGATGGCGATGGAAATCGCCTTGCAGGCGCGGGAGACGACTTCAAGCAAGAGGCGCAGGTCGGAGGAGATCACCTCCTTGTCGCGTTGTTCTTCGATCAGGAAACGGGAAAGGGTGATGGAGCGCATGGCGGTGTCGGTCAGGCTGAAATTTGCGGCGGATTATAAGTGGGCGCTGGCGGTCACGCTTCGACCATCTTGCGGATCACCTGGTTGAAGTGACCGATCCAGGCCGGGTCGAACTGCTTGTCGCAGGCGTTGATCTCGGCGATGGCGCGCAGCAGGGAGCGGTTCTGGCCGCGGTGGCTGTGCTTCAGGGTGACCGACTCGAAGGCGTCGATGATCGACAGGATTTTCGCCCCGGGAACGATGGCCTCGCCCTCCAGGCCGGCGGGGTAGCCGCGGCCGTCGGGCATTTCGTGATGCTGGCGGACCATCTGCGCCGCTTCGCTCCAGCCGTCCATGCGGTCCAGCAGCTCGGCGGCCCAGGCCGGGTGGTTGCGGAGCGAGGCGAGGTTTTCCATGCTCAGGCGTTCTACCGTCAGCCAGGCGGCTTCCGGCAGGAACATCATGCCGATGTCATGGAAATACACCGCCGCTTCGAGTTGCACCGGGTCCACTGGCTTGCCGGCCACCGCGTTGGTGTCCAGCGCCAGGCGCAACAGGCGGCCGTAGCGGCCCTTGAACAGGATCGAGCGGGTTTCTAGCTGCAATGCCAGTTGGCGGAACAGGCGCAAATCCACGTCGCTGCTGCCGCGGGTACGGGTCGGCGCCGCGGTGGTGGCCTTGTTCGGCAGCGGGCTCTGGCGCGGGCGGAAGCCGGTGACGTTCTCGATCACCTGGGCGATGGCCGCGTCCAATTTATCCGCCGGCAGGTCGCACAGCGCTTCCAGGCCGGCGATCATTTCCGGCAGCTTCAGGTTGTCCATGGCGCGGCGTTCGACCAGGGCTTCGGTGGCCAACTCCAGCCGGTCGAGGGCCAGCAGGATGCTTTCCGCCATCATGTCGGTGAAGCCCAGGCTGCCCTCGCGGGTGCGCGACAACAGGGTCTCGATCGGATGGGCGATGCGGATGCCGACTTCGACCTTGGTGATCGCCGCGTCGCCCTTGATGTTGTGGATGGCGCGGAACAGGTCGGCGATCAGGTCGCGCTCGGTGGGGTTGCGCCGCAGGCGCGCCACGTCCCGCTCGATGGTCGGCGTCTTGTCCGTCAGCGATTCGTAGAACTCCCGCAGCATGTCGGGATCGGGAGCCTGGAACAGCGAGCGCTTGAGGTCGGCCATGGTGTCTCCGTCTTGTGGAATTGTGGGTGACGGTCGGTGCGGAAGGGATGTCCCCAGCCGGAGTAATCGGCTAGCATCCCGCACCGTGAGCCCCGATTCTATTCCACTGCGCTTGCCGGGTTTTCTGCGCCAGATCAATGCCCAGCCCTTGACCCTGGCCGAGCCTGCCGCGCGCATGGCCTTCGTCATCGATCTGGCGCGGCGCAATGCCGCGGCGGACGGCGGCCCCTTTGCCGCCGCGGTATTCGAGCGTGAGAGTGGGCGGCTGGTGGCGGCGGGCGCCAATCGGGTGTTGGCCAGCCGCTCCTCCCTGGCCCATGCCGAGATGGTGGCCCTGGCCCTGGCTCAGCAAAGCCTCGCCACTCACGACCTGGGCGCGCCGGAGCTGCCGGCCCACGAGCTGGTCAGCAGCGTCGAGCCCTGCCTGATGTGCCTCGGCGGGGTGCTCTGGTCCGGGGTGCAGGCCCTGATCTGTGGCGCCCGCGATGAAGACGCCCGTGCCGTGGGCTTCGACGAGGGGCCCAAGCCGGGGGAG
>DATDMT010000144.1:0-36343 GCA_036518635.1 Rhodocyclaceae bacterium
CATTGCCGAAAAACCTTCCGTCGCCCAGGACATCGCCCGTGCCTTGGGTGGTCTGGAGCGCCAAGGCGATTACTTTGAGAACGACGAATATGTGGTCTCCTCCGCCGTCGGCCACCTGCTGGAACTGGCCGTGCCCGAGGAGTACGAGGTCAAGCGCGGCAAATGGAGCTTCAACCACCTGCCGGTAATCCCGCCGCGCTTCACCCTCAACCCGATCGAGAAAAGCGCCGACCGTTTGAAGATGCTGACCAAGCTGATCAAGCGCAAGGATGTCGTCGCCCTGATCAACGCCTGTGACGCGGGCCGCGAAGGCGAGTTGATCTTCCGCTACGTGGTCCAGCACGCCTTTGGCGACAAGGCGCAAAAGCCGGTGCGCCGGCTGTGGCTGCAATCGATGACCGCCACCGCGATTCGCGACGGCTTCGCCCATCTGCGCAGCAATGAGGAAATGCTGCCCCTGGCCGATGCCGCCCGCTGCCGCTCCGAAGCCGACTGGCTGGTGGGCATCAACGGCACGCGCGCCATGACGGCCTTCAACTCGGCCGAGGGCGGTTTCTACAAGACGCCCATGGGCCGCGTGCAGACGCCCACCCTGGCGATCCTGGTGGAGCGCGAAAGCCGCATCAAGAGCTTCGTCTCCCGCGACTACTGGGAAGTCGAGGCCGAATTCAAGTGCGTCGCCGGCGTCTACCGCGGCCGCTGGTTTGATGAGAAATTCAAGAAGGGTGAGGACGAGCACGCCCGCGCCGAGCGCCTGTGGGAAAAGGCCAAGGCCGATGCCCTGCGCAAGAAGTGCCTCGGCAAGCACGGCGAGGTCGAAGAGGAGAGCAAGCCCAAGACCGAGGCCTGCCCGATGCTCTACGACCTCACCTCGCTGCAGCGTGAGGCCAACGGCCGCTTCGGCTTCTCCGCCAAGAACACCCTGGGCCTGGCCCAGGCGCTGTACGAAAAGCACAAGGTCTTGACCTATCCACGGACCGACAGCCGCCACCTGCCGGAGGACTACCTGGCCACGGTCAAGGAGACCCTCGGCAACCTGTCCGGCACGCCTTACGCGGTATTCGCCGGCCACATCCTGAAGAGCGGCTGGGTTCATCCCAACAAGCGCATCTTCAACAACGCCAAGGTTTCGGACCACTTCGCCATCATCCCCACCGGAGTGATTCCGAAGAGCCTTTCCGAACCGGAGCAGAAGCTCTACGACCTGGTGATGAAGCGCTTCCTGGCGATCTTCTACCCGGCCGCCGAATACAACATCACCACCCGCATCACCCGGGTCGAGAGCGAGGCCTTCAAGACCGAGGGCAAGGTGCTGGTGAATGCCGGCTGGCTGGCGGTCTACGGCAAGGAAGCCAAGACCGAGGAGGAAGAGGAAGACAACCCCAACCTGCCGCCCCTGGAGCCCAAGGAGCGGGTCTGGGCCAACGACGTCGAGGTCAAGTCCAAGGCCACCCAGCCGCCGCCGCGCTTCAACGAAGGCACGCTGCTGTCGGCCATGGAAGGCGCCGGCAAACTGGTGGAGGACGAGGAACTGCGCGAGGCCATGAGCGAGCGCGGCCTCGGCACCCCGGCCACCCGCGCCGCTACCATCGAAGGCCTGCTCGCCGAGGAATACCTGCACCGCAACGGCCGCGAACTGCAACCCACGGCCAAGGCTTTTTCCCTGCTGTTCGCCCTGGAGAAGCTGGGCGTGGATGAAATCCGCTCGCCGGAACTGACCGGCGAATGGGAATACAAGCTGAAGCAGATGGAGCTGGGCAAGCTCGGTCGCGATGAGTTCATGAACCACATCGTCGCCAAGACCAGCGAAATGGTCGAGCGGATCAAGACCGGCGAACTGCCCGACGAGGCTTTCTCCACCCTGAAGACGCCCTGCCCGCGCTGCGGTGGGCAGATTCGCGAAGGCTACAAGAAGTTCGAATGCCAGGGCTGCGACTACAAGCTGTGGAAGGTGGTGGCCAGCCGCCAGTGGGAACCGGAGGAGATGGAGGAACTGCTCTCCAAGGGCGTGATCGGTCCGGTGCAGGGCTTCCGCAGCAAGATGGGCCGCGCCTTCGCCGCCATCGTCAAGCTCAATGCCGAGAAAATGCCCGAGTTCGACTTCGGCAACAGTGACGGTGAGGGCGACGGCGAGCCGGTGGACTTCTCTGCCCAGGAAAGCCTCGGCCCCTGCCCCAAGTGCAGCGCCCGGGTGTTCGAGCACGGCATGAGTTATGTCTGCGAAAAGTCCGTCGGCCCCGGCAAGAGCTGCGACTTCCGTTCTGGCAAGGTGATCCTGCAACAGGAGATCGCCCGCGGCGACATGCAGCAGCTACTGGAAACCGGCCGCACGCCGCTATTGAAGAACTTCGTCTCGGCCCGTACCCGGCGCAAGTTCTCCGCCTTCCTGGTGCGCGGGGCGGACGGCAAGGTGGGCTTCGAGTTCGAGGTTCGGGCTCCCAAGGCGGCCAAGGGCGGTACAAAAGCCACCGCCGAAAAAACTGATAAAACCGAATCGGTGGCACCCGCCAAGGCGCCGGCAAAGCGAAAAGCTGCTGCCAAATAAGCCGACTTGAGAGAAATCAAAAATCCCCTGAAAGGCCATTGCCTTTCAGGGGATTTTTGTTGTTAATCAATTGGTTTGTGTTGAGGCTCCTTACAATGCCCGACAGTTTTCGTAGGAAAATTCACGGCGAGGCATTGGGCGCTATTGACATGCGATTTAAATTCGCTAAAAATGAAAAAACTGAAACTTAAATCGAGCTGATCATGGGGCCCGCGTTTATTTCCGAAACCTGTACCGCCAGTGAGGCTGCCGAGGCGCTGGGCGTCAGCGTACCCACGGCGCAGCAATGGCTTGACGAAGGCCGCCTGCAGGCCTGGGAGACCCCGGCGGGTAATCGCCGCATCCTGCGCCACTCGGTGGAGGACATGCTGGCGAATCGCCAGGCGGCGACCGGCGCCGAGGGCGCTATGTTCGATGCACTGATCGTCGAGGACGATCCGATCTACTGCCGCCTGTATGAAGCGGCCCTGCGCAGGGCGTCGCCGGAGATTTCGGTGCGCAGCGCCGGCTCAGGCCGCGAGGGGCTGCTGAAAATCGCCGAGCGGCTGCCCAACATCCTGTTGGCGGATTTGCAGATGGCGGACCTGGATGGTTTTCAGATGCTGGAAATCGCCGGCTACACGGCCCGAGGCCGGGCGATGCAGATCATCGTCGCGACGGGGCTGGATAAGGACGAGATCGCCCAGCGGGGCGGCTTGCCCCACGGCGCGGCGTTATTCCACAAGCCGGTGCCGATCAACGAACTGATCGAGCTGGTCCGCGCCCGTCGCGCCGATTGGCTGGCGGCCCAGCCGGCCAAATAAAAGCCCAGCCGGCTTGCGCCGGCTGGGCCCTTGCTCGTCGTGGCGGCATCGCCGCCACGAACAATCCTTCTAATTAACCGCCCGAGCTGCTGCGGCCGTTGCGTTGGCCGCGGGCTTGGCCACCGGCACTAGCGGCGCCGGAGCGTTGACCGCCGCCGCTGCGGGAGCCGCCAGGGGCGCCGCTGCGGGGGCTGCGCGGCGCTGAAGACTTGCCGCCATTGTTGCCATTGCGCTGGCCGTTGCCGCCATTACGCGGCGTGCCACGGCCCTGGGCCGGCTTGCGTGGCGGTGCCGAAATCGGCACCAGGCTGGGCTCGAAGCCGACCACGATGCGCTTTTCCAGATCGCGCTTGATCAGACGCTCGATGTCGCGCAGTTGAATCCGCTCGTCGGCGGATACCAGGGACATCGCCTCGCCTTCGCAACCGGCGCGGCCGGTGCGGCCGATGCGGTGCACGTAGTCTTCGGGCACGTTGGGCAGTTCGAAATTCACCACCCGGGGCAGGGCGTCGATGTCGATGCCCCGGGCCGCGATATCGGTGGCCACCAGGGCGGCCAGCTTGCCGCCCTTGAAGTCGGCGAGGGCCTTGGTGCGGGCGCCCTGGGTCTTGTCGCCGTGGATCGCCGCGGCGCGGATGCCGGCCTGGACCAGCTTGCGGGCCAGGGCGTCGGCGCCGTGCTTGGTGCGGGTGAACACCAGGGTCTGGTGCCAGCCGTGGTTCTCAAACAGGTGCAGCAGCAGGTCGCGCTTCTTTTCCTTGTCCACCGGAATGACGTGCTGGGCGACGCTCTCGGCCGGCGCATTGCGCCGCGCCACTTCCACCGTCACCGGCTGCTTCAGCACGGTATGGGCTAGTTCGCGCACTTCCGGAGCGAAGGTGGCGGAGAACATCAGGTTCTGCCGCAGCTTGGGCAGGCGCTCGATGATCTTGCGGATGTCGCGGATGAAACCCATGTCCAGCATGCGATCGGCTTCGTCCAGCACCAGGGTCTCGATGGCCGACAGGTCGGCGGTACGCTGGGTCACGTGGTCCAGCAGGCGGCCCGGGGTCGCCACCAGGAAATCGACGCCACGGCGCAGCACTTGAATCTGCGGGTGCATGCCGACGCCGCCATACACGGCCAGGCTGCGCACGGTGGTGTATTTGCCGTAGACGCGCACGCTTTCCAGCACTTGGGCCGCCAGTTCGCGGGTCGGCACCAGCACCAGCACCCGCGGCTTGACATGGGAAACGCGCTTCAGCGGGCTGTCGGCCTCTTCGCTCATGCGCTCCAGCAGCGGCAGCACGAAGGCCGCCGTCTTGCCGGTGCCGGTCTGGGCCAGGGCCTCGAGATCGCTACCAGCCAAAACATGGGGGATCGCCTCGCGTTGAATCGGCGTAGGCGTGTCATAGCCCTGCTCGCCAACGGCGCGCAGGAGCCCGGCGCTAAGGCCGAGATCGGAAAACTTCATGGAATAACTCCGGACACCGGCCGTCCGCAGCAGCGGACCAGTCCAGACGGTGAATCAATGGGGGTATGAAACCGGAGAGCGAAGATCGCTCATCAGTTGCGGCCGGAGGACTGAAGCCCAACCGCGAAGGGGCGCGAACTGTAACAGGAAGGGCCGGTAAACACCAGCACCGAGTAGGCGCCGCTAGCGATGGTGCGCCGCGGCTTTACTTGCTGGCTATATAAGCCAATATCGATACGTGGTAGCCGGATGTTACCCGCTGGGCACAAAAACGGCGGACGCTGACCAGCGGGCCGGTCCCATGATGGTCATGGGAGCTAGGGCCCGAACTCAAGGAGGATGGAACATGAACAACGACAAAGTGAATGCTCGGCGTAACTTCATCAAGGCCGCGACGGTCGGCACCGGGCTTGCCCTAGCTGGAATCTCCGGCAGTGCCGAGGCGGCGAAGCGCACCAAGGCGGATACCTGCGTCGGCTTGGTGCCGTATTTCGAGGTGGCCGAAGGGAAGCTGGATGAATTCAAGGCCTTGGGGCCGAAGTTCGTGGCCCTCACGCGCAACGAGCCCGGCTGCATGTATTACGGCTTTTCCTTCAGCGGCCAAGCCGCCCACTGCCGCGAGGGCTATGTAAACGCAGCCGCGGTGCAGGCTCACTTGAAGAATGTCGGCACGCTATTGGGCGAGGCGCTGAAGATTTCCAAGATCACCCGGCTCGAGGTGCATGGCCCCGCGGCCGAACTGGAAAAGCTGAAGGGGCCGCTGGCCGACCTGAAGCCGCAGTATTTCGTGCTTGCCGAAGGCGCGTTCCGCCGCTGAGGCTGGGTTGAAGCTGGGCGACTACGGGCCGTATCCCGTAGTCACCGCTAGGCCGCTGCGACGGTGACCCGGTTGCGGCCTTGGCTCTTCGAGTCGTAGAGGGCGCTGTCGGCGCGGGCGATGAAGTCCTCGGCCGATTCGCCGTCGCGGAAGCAGGCGACACCGAGAGAGATCGTGATGTTGGCGATGATCTCGTTCTTTTCCACGCGCTTGATTTTCATCCGCTCGACCGTGGCGCGGATTTGCTCGGCCAGGCGCTGCGCGCCGCCGACCGAGGTGTCGGGCAGCAGGATGACGAACTCCTCGCCGCCGTAGCGGGCCGCGGTGTCCTTGCCCTTGACGTTGGCCTTGAGAATCTGCGCTACGGCGCGGATCACCTTGTCGCCGAACAGGTGGCCGTAGCTGTCGTTGACCTGCTTGAACAAGTCGATGTCGGCCATTAGCAGGCTCGGCCCCTGGTTCTCCGCGCCGGCCTGGGCCAGGCAATCGGCGAGGACCAGGTCGAAACGGCGGCGGTTGGCGAGGCCGGTCAGGCCGTCCACCAGGGATTCCTCGCGGACCTTTTTGACTTCCTCGCGCAATTGCTCGATCTCGCGGTGGCTGTCGGCCAGGCGGCCCTTCAGCGAGCCGATGGCACCCTGCATCACGCGGGTGTGCTGCAGCAGTTCGCCGGGCCCTTCGTCGCCCCCGCTTGGTGCCTCGCTGCGGTTCTCGGACCACTGCTCCAGCACGTTGCCGAACTTGTCGGCCTCGTCGCCGGCCTGGCTGGCGGAATGGGCGATGTCGGCGATGACCTTCTGCAGGCCCTGGCTGACCATCTGGGCGGTGGCGCCGCCCGCTTCGGCAATGTATTGCCGATACAGCTCGGCGGTCATTTGTTCGTCGAGCACCGAGCCGGCCGCCAATTGCCGGTCGATGGCAGCCCTCAATGCCGCGTTGCGGCCGGAAACATATTCGTACCAGACCGCATAGCTGATCGGGTGCAGCGCCGTTGCCTGGCGCGCCATGTGCTGCACGGCGAGGCGCAGGTACTCGGCGCTCTTCTCCATGCTGTCGTCGTATTTCATCCTGATCGCCTAGAACTTGACCTGGAATGCCCGGCCGATGGCTTCCAGGGCCTCGGGGCTGTCCCATTCCTTGGCGCCGTAGAACTTGGCCAGCACCTTGCCCTGAGCGTCCACCAGCAGGGTGAGCGGCAGGCGGTTGGCGCCGAGCATGTTCTCCAGTTCCAACTGCTTGTCGATGTAGTGGCTGAAGCCGGGCTTCACCTGGCTGAGGAAACTCTTCGCCGCATCGGGATAGTCGTCGGTGGAGATGCCGATCAGGTTGAACTGCTTGCCGCCGTAGCGGCGGTTGAGCCGCTCCAGCGAGCCCATTTCCATCCGGCAGGGGCCGCACCAACTGGCCCAGACGTTGATGATCAGCGGCTTGCCGCGATAGCTGGAGAGCTTCCGCGGCTGGCCGGTGAGGCCCTGCAGGTTGGCTTCGCGCAAGGCGGCGCCGACTTCCACCTCGCCGGGTGTCTTCGCCAGGGCCGCGCCGCAGGTGCACAGGCAGCACAGCAGAAGGGAGATCAGGGCTTTCATGCTTGCAAGTCTACCAGCCGCCCGAGCCTCTAAGGCAGAGTTCTCCACGGCGAATCCAGCGGCCGCCCGTGGGCAAAAAAACCTCCGCGAAACGGCGTCCGCGTGCGCCGCCGGGCGAGCGAAGCAATACACTGCCGCGATGGTTCCGTCGTTGCTTGGCTCCCCCGCGTGAAAAAAATCGTTCCGGCCGATATCGTGCTCGGCGTTCCCCTGCCCTTTTCAATTTTCGATGAGAACGGCCGCCTGCTTTTGCGTCACGGCATGGTGGTCAGCATGCCCGATCAGGTGGACCGCCTGGTGGCCCGCGGCGCCCTGCACGACGGCCCCGATCTGCGGCCGACGCCCGGCGCCCAGGCGCCGGCACCGCGACCGATCAGTCCGGAGGAAGAGCAGCCTCCCTTCGAGCGTCTCGGCGGCCTGATCCTCAACCTGAAGCATGTGATCGGCACGGTGCTGAAGACCCCGGAGCAGATCGACGTCGCCGCGCGGATCGGCAAGATCGCCCGGGCGGTGCAGGAAATCTGCGAACAGGACATCGACAGTGCCCTGGCCGCGCCCTGTCTCGATTTCCAGAATCCCTACATCGTCGTGCACCAGATGATGGGCGCAGTGCTGACCGAGCTGATCGCCCGGCGCAAGGCGCTGACGCCGGAGCAGCGCCTGCCGCTGGTGTGCGCCGCGCTGACCCGGGACCTGGGGCAGATTCCGCTCCAGGCCGAACTGGACAACCACCTCGGGCCTCTGCCAGATTCCTTGCGGCAGAAGATGCATCGCCATCCCCTGCGCAGTGCCGAGTTGCTGGAGGGCGCCGGCGTTACCGACCCGGTCTGGCTCGACACCGTGCGCGGCCATCACGAGCGCTTGAACGGCAGCGGCTATCCGCAGGGCCTGCAGGGCGAGGCGATTTCCCTCGGCGCCCGCATCGTTGCGGTAGCGGATATCTACAGCGCGATGGAAAAGCCGCGGCCCTACCGCAACAAGGCGCACTTCCCGCAGAACGCGCTGAAGGAAATTTATCTGAAGAAGGATGCGGAGATCGACGGCGAGATGGCCCACCTGCTGATCAGCCAGATCGGCCTGCTGCCGCCGGGCACCATCGTCCAGCTCAAATGCGGCGAGATCGCCGTGATCAAGAGCCCGACGGTGAAGGCCGAGGGCGCCACGGTGTACAGCATCTACGGCAAGACCGGCATGGTGCTGGCAGAGCCGGTGCTGCGCCAGACCAGCGAGCCGGGCTACGAGGTCAGCGGGCTGCTGCCCTACGCCGAATGCCGCTCGGCCTCGGTCACGATCAAGCGGGTGTGGTCCAGATGAACCGCCGCCGCGAAACGCTTCACGGGTATTGCCTGCCTCTCCCTAACTCATCGGAATTAAGGGAACTGCCATGAAAATCAACCTACCGATCACCGGACAGGAAAAACGCTATTCGGATGACATGACCCTGGTGTCGAAGACCGATACCAAGGGCATCATCACCTTCGCCAACCGGGATTTCGTCGAGATCAGCGGCTACTCGGAAGAGGAGTTGGTCGGCACCAACCACAACATCATCCGCCACCCCGACATGCCGCCGGCGGCCTTCGAGGTGATGTGGAAAACCCTGAAGCGCGGCCTGCCCTGGCAGGGCATCGTCAAGAACCGCTGCAAGAGCGGCGATCACTACTGGGTGGATGCCAAGGTGGTGCCGATCAAGAAGAGCGGCGAGATCATCGGCTATATGTCGGTGCGCAAAGCCGCAGCCCGGGCCGATATCGAGGCGGCCGAAGCCGCCTACAAGCTCGCCGCCACGGCGCCGGAAACGATCAAGGAAACTGCGGTGGCCGGCTGGAAGAAATACCTGTCGATCAAGAACGGCATTCCGCTGTGGATTCTCTTCGTCACCTTGATGATGATCGCCGGCGGCATTCTCGGCATCGGCGGTTTGAACCTGTCCAACTCGGCGATCCAGAGCCTGTATTACGAAGAGATGGACCCGGTGCAGGTGATCGGCCGGATCAATTTCCTGATGGCCGACAACCGCGCCCAGGTGGCGCTGGCCCTGCACCACGACCCGGTCACGCATCCGACGGCCCAGCACGATCACCCGATGACCTTCCATACGCAGACTCTGGTGAAGAACAAGGAAGAGATCGACCGCCTCTGGGAGCCCTACGTCAAACGGATCGCTAATGAAACGGAGAAGGGCCTCGCCGAGCAGTATTGGCAGGCGCGCAACCGCTACGTCCAGGAGGGCCTGCTGAAGGCCAGGCAGGCGCTGGAAGCGGGCGACTATCCGCAGGCGGAGCAGATTCTGCTGAACAACGTGAACCCGCTCTACGATCAGGCCAACGCCAGCGTCTCAGTGCTCTTGAAGCACCTCTCCGACCGGGGCCTGGCCAAGTTCACCCAGGTCACCGCGCGCAACCAGACGATTGCCGCGGTGGCCATCGCCGGCATCGTCTCGGGCTGCCTGATCCTGATCGTCTGCGGCATCTTCTTCTTCCGCGTCACGGTGATGCCTTTGCACAAGGCTGTGCTGGCCCTGGAAGACATCGCCGAGGGCAATCTCTCCGGCGCGGTGGATAGCGGCGGCTACGGCGAGCCGGGCCGCGTCATGGCGGCAGTGACGGTGATGCAGATGCACCTGAAGGTGATGATGCACGAGATTCAGCAGTCCTCAGACTCGATCCACAGCCAGTGCCACAGCCTCAACCAGTTGATGATGAATCTGGCCGAACAGTCCGAGGAACAGCACGACCGCGTCTATCAGACGCTGGATGCCATCGTCGAGTCCAGCAGCGGTTTGAAGGCCATGGCGGCAAGCGCCGCCGCCCTGATGCAGAGCGTCGAAGGCGCCGAAGTGGGCACTGCGGAAGGTGCCGCCGAGGCGCCCGCCAGTGCCTTGGAGCCGATGCCTGCGGAACTGCTGGCCCTGTTCGGCGAGAGCCCGGAGGCGACACCGGCGCTGGAACCCAAGGCGGCGTCAGCCGCGGCGGCGGCGGCACGCCCTGCCGTATCCGGTGGCCTGGAACGCCAGACCCAGGAAGTCGCCAGCGCCGCCAGCGTGCAGGCCATGGCGGTGGAGGAAACGGCGCGGCAACTGCGCCAGATCGCCGGCCTGATCGTGAACAATCGGGAAGCGGTGCAAGGCGCCTGGGCGGCGTCGCAGCACCTGGAACAAACCGCGCGGGAACTGGAAAACCTGGTCAAGTATTTCGAATAGGCCGGTGCAGGCGCGCCCGGCCTAGCGCCGATGGGTGCGCGTCGCCCAGTCCGCCAACTCCGGCGCGTGCTGTTCCAGATCGTCAGCCAGGGCCGCGTCCAGGCTTTCCAGCTGGTCCCGGTCCTTGGGGTTGAGTTGCTGCGGATAGATCGCCTGTAAATTCAGCACCAGATCGCCGGCGCCGCGGCCGTGCTTTTTCGGGAAGCCATGCCCGGTCAGGGTGTAGTTCAGGCCGTGTTCCGGATACGGCTGCAGTTCGAGGATGGCATGGCCGTTGAGGGTCGGCACCTCGATCTTGCCGCCGATCAGCAGGCGGAAGATGCTCACCGGTACCCTGCAGTGCAGGTTGCGTTCATGCAGCTCGAACAGGTTGTGGGGCGCCAGGCGGATTTCCAGATACAGATCGCCTGCCGCCGCTCCCGGCCCGTGATGGGCTTGGCGCCGCAGGCGCAAGCGTTCGCCGTGGAGGATGCCGGGCGGCACCTTGACCGACAGGGTACGCAGCTTCTTGCGCCAGCCGCTGCCTTCGCAATCCTCGCAGGCAGTCTCGCGGACGAAGCCGCGGCCGGCGCAGGCCTCGCACAGCCGGGTGGCGCGGCTTTCGCCGCGGACGCGGCCGACGCCCTTGCAGATGGCACAGGGAACCGAGTGGGTGCGCTGGATCTTGCCGCTGCCGTGGCAGGGCGTGCAGCGCGTGCTGCGCACCAGTTCGATGCTCTTGACGCAGCCCTGGGCGGCTTCTTCCAGGCTCAGGGTGAGGGTCTCGGTCTGGTCCTCGCCGCCGCTGGCGGCTTCGGCGGTGGATGACGCCGTTGCGCTGGCCAGCCACTCGGCGTAGCGCTGCGGATCGAGGATCAGTTCATAGGCCGCCTTGATCTGCTTGAACTGGGCTTCCGCCGCCGCCGAGGGATTGCGGTCCGGGTGCCAGCGCATCGCCAGGCGACGATAGGCGCGCTTCACCTCTTCGAGCGAAGCTGTCGGTGGCAGGCCCAGCAGGGAAAAGGGGTCGTGGCTAGAGTCCAAGGGATGGGGCTGGCGGTTCGGGCGAAGAGGTCCGACTATGCCACGCCTGCCCATCCCCTGGGCGCGCAGATGCCGTTGCGTATCGAACGCCAATCCGCGAGACTAGGCGGGGAAAATGCAGCCGAACTAGCGCCATGAATCCGAGTGACGAAAATATCTATCACGCCCTGTTCACCTACACCAAGGCCCTGTCGGTGGCCTTGGGCTATCGTGACCTGCTGACCAGCCTGCATTCGCAGCGGGTGCACGATCTGGCGATGGCGCTGGGCCGCCACTGCGGCCTGGCTGCGGCGGACCTGGGGGCGCTCAAGGTCAGCGCCTCCTTCCACGATATCGGCAAGATCGGCATTCCCGACCGCATTCTGCTGAAGCCCGCACAGTTCGACGATGGCGAGTGGGACACGATGAAGCTTCACGCCGAGATTGGCGAAAAAATCATCGCCGCCACCGAGATGGAAGGCGCCCAGCGGGCGGCCAAGGTGATCCGCCATCACCACGAGCATTTCGACGGCAGCGGCTATCCCGACCGCCTGGCCGGCGAGGCGATTCCCATCTGCGCGCGGATCATCGGCATTGTCGACAGCTACGACGCGATGGCGGTGGTGCGCGCCTATCACTCGGCGCGACCGCACCGGGCGATCATGGAAATTCTTGATGCGGAAACCGGGATCAAGCACGATCCGCAGTTGATGCAGGCCTTCAAGACCTTGATCGAGCAAAGCCCGCTGCGCGCAGCGGGCGCCTGAGTTCCTCTCGGCGGTGTCTCAGGCGGTGGCGGAGTCGATATCCGTCGCCGCGCGGGCCGGCGTGTCGCCGTGTTCGGCGACGTAGCGATGCGGCGGGTTGCGCTGCTGGATGGCGTGGCTGATGGCGCGGTGGGCGTGGGCCGAGAGGTGGCGGCGGTCGATGTCTACGCTGGTCATCACCGGCAGCACCTGCACCCAGACCGTCAGCCCCTCGCTGCGGGCAATCGACCACAGGCATTGACCTAGGCTGGTGTCGCCGACATAGGCGGCGTCCTGGCTGGTGTTGCCGTGCTTGTCCAGGTAGCGCAGCGCGACCGGCGTCAGCGGTGCGCCGGCGTCGATGGTGGATTGCAGCAGGGCGGCGTGGAAGGGCAGCACGCCGTGGCCGTCGCTGGTGGTGCCTTCGGGAAACAGCGCCACTAGGTGGCCGCGTTCGAGTTCCGCCGCCAGATGTTCGCGGGTGCGCTGGGCGGCGCTGCGGCTACCGCGCTCGAGGAAGATGGTTTCGGTGTGGCGGCTGAGCCAGCCGATCACAGGCCAGCCGAGCACGTCGTCCTTGGAGACGAAGCCCGCCGGAGCGAGGGCGTTGATCGCGTAGATGTCGAGGAAGGAGACATGGTTGGCGACGATCATGCCGCGCGGCTGCTCGCCGTGAATCTGCAGCTTGACGCCGAGCACCTGGATCAGTTGTCGCGACCAGCGCTGCTTGAGGCGACGCCGCAGTTGGAGGCCGATGAAGGGGAAGACGCCGGCGACGGTGGCGCAGCCCCACAGCAGGTGCAGGGCGACGCGGGCCAGGCGCAGCGCAGCCCGCAGGTCGGCGCCGCGCCCGGCAAGATGCCTGGCAAATTGGCGAATCAAGGTGATGAGCACGCCGCCATTAAATGGCAGTGCGGTTACAGGATTTTGACAATCCCGTTTACCAGAGCGCTTCGCCGAAAGCCGCCTGGTAGCGGGCGGCAATGTCTTCGCGGCTGGGCTTGTGGTTCTGGCCGCCGCGGTGGGCGATCTTGATCGAGCCCATCAGCGAGGCCAGGCGGCCGCTCTTCTGCCATTCCCAGCCCTGCTGGATGCCGTAGAGCAGCCCGGCGCGGTAGGCGTCGCCGCAGCCGGTGGGGTCGGCCAGTTCGTCCGGCTTGACGCTAGGCACTTCGATGACGCGGCCTTCGGCGTAGATGCGCGAGCCTTCGCCGCCGAGGGTGACGATCAGCGCCTGTACTTCCTGGGCCAGGGCCTCCAGGCTGCGCCCGGTGCGCTCGCAGATCAGCGCGGCTTCGTAGTCGTTCACCGTGCAGTAGTCGGCCAGGCGCAGGAAATCCAGCAGCTCGTCGCCGTTGAACATCGGCAGGCCCTGGCCCGGATCGAAGATGAAGGGAACGCCGGCGGCGCGGAATTCGCGGGCATGGTTGAGCATGCCGTCGCGGCCGTCGGGGGAGATGATGCCGAGGCTGACGTTGGCCGCATCGGTCACCCGGTTCTCGTGCGAGTGGTTCATTGCGCCGGGGTGGAAGGCGGTGATCTGGTTGTCGTCCAGGTCGGTGGTGATGAAGGCTTGGGCGGTGTAGCTGCCGGCCATCTCGCGGACGTGGGCGGCGTCGAGGCCGAGATGCTTGAGGCGCTGCATATAGGGCGCCGAATCGTCGCCGACGGTGGCCATGATCAGCGGCTGGCCGCCGAGCAGCTTCAGGTTGTAGGCGATGTTGCCGGCGCAGCCGCCGAACTCGCGGCGCATGTCGGGCACCAGGAAGGCGACGTTGAGGATGTGAATCTGGTCCGGCAGGATGTGATCCTTGAAGCGGCCATGGAACACCATGATGTTGTCGTAGGCCATGGAGCCGCAGATCAGGGTTTTCATCGGGAAGACTTTCTTAGGGATAGTAAAGATAGAGCCGGTAGCCGGCGGCCGGTAGTTCGCCGGCATCCAAGGTCAGGGTCAGGTTGAGTTCGCCGTTGGCCGGAAACTGCGACGGCGCACCCTTGGGCAGGTAGTCGGCGGGCTTCAGGGCGCGTACCACCAAGGCCCGATCTGCGACGTCGGTGAGGGTGACTTCCAAGAGCGGTAGCTCCTGGGGGAAGGGCGCCCGATTCTTCAGAACGGCGGCCAGTTGCAGGTGGCCCTTGTCGTCTTCGGCCGGGTGCAGGTCGGAGGATTCGATGCTCAGCTTGTCGGCGTGGTGCGGCAGCGGCACCTCGCAGCCGAGGGGGGCGCAGAGGGCTACCAGGGCCGGCTTCAGCTCGGGTTGCAGCACCGCCACTTCGACCCGGTAATGCAGTAGCGCCTGCAGGCCCAGCAGCAGCACAGCGAACAGCGAGCCGACAATCCAGGGCCAGCGGCGGCCCTGGCGGGCGGCGACCGGCGGGGTGTACCAGGGCTCGGGGGCGGCGATCAGCTCGGCCTGGGGCTCCGGGGCCGCTACTGCCACGGGCTCCGGCTCGGCTTCGAGAGGAAAGTCGACTGCTGGACTGGTGGTCGCCGACTCCGGTTCCAGGGGGAAGTCCATGGCGGCGGGGGCTTCCGGGGCTGGCGCGGGTTCGCTGATTGCGGCGATGTCCTCGGGTTCCGCGGGAGCGGATTCTACGGGCGCTTCCGCGAATGCAGCTTCGGCCGTGGCGGATTCGGCATCTGTGACCGCAGGCTGGTTGGGTGTTGCCGATTCGGCTGCCGCGTCCTCGTCGGCCAGGGCCGCCTCCGGCTCCTCTGCCGGTTCGGGGGCTGCCGGCGCTAGTGATGGTTCTTCGTGCAGCGGTGGGTGAACTTCGTGGGTGTCCGGGGCGTGGATTGCCGTCGCCGGGGTCTCGTCGATCAACACCTCCAGTGCATTGAACACCGTAGCGCATTGCCCGCAACGCACCCGCCCCTGCCGCGCCTTCAACTGCTCCGGCGTGATGCGGAAGGTGGTGGCGCAGACCGGGCAGTGCGTCAACATCACGGCACGGAACCTTCCAGTCGGCACCAGCCTTCGTGGATGGCACCGACCTGTAGCGCGAGGTAGGGCGCGTAGGCGTCGATCACCTGCTGGGCCTGGGTTTCCAGCACGCCGGAGAGGGCCAGTTTGCCGCCGGGGGCGACGCGGCTGCTCAGCAGCGGGGCGAGGACGCACAGGGGGTTGGTCAGGATGTTGGCGACGACGATGTCGAAGCGCTCATCCAATGCCTCTTTCGAGTGGCGCAGGGCAAGGCTGACGCCGTTGCGTTCGGCGTTGTACTGGGCAGCCTCGATGGCCTTCTCGTCGATATCGACGCCGAGCACGCTGCCGGCGCCGAGCTTGGCGGCGGCGATGGCCAGGATGCCGGAGCCGCAGCCGTAGTCGAGCAGGGTCTCGCCACCTTTGACCGTGTCGCACAGCCACTGCAGGCAGAGATAAGTGGTCGGGTGCGAACCGGTACCGAAAGCCATGCCGGGGTCGAGTTCCAGATTGATCGCATCGGGCACCGGCGCTTCATGCCAGGAGGGCACGATCCACAGTTTGTCGGTGACGCGGATCGGCTCGAATTGCGACTGGGTCAGTTGCACCCAGTTCTGTTCGGCGATTTCAGTGAACTCGAAGTCCGGCAGGTCGCTGAGGCCGATATCGATGCAGGCGGCGGCGACGCGGCCTGCCAGATCATCGGCCGGATCGAACAACGCCAGCACCTTGCTGCGCTCCCACAGCGGCGTGGTCGGGCTGCCGGGTTCGCCGAACTGGGGGGTCTCTTCGTCGGTGCCGAGGAAGGCGTCCTCAACGCTGACGCTGAGGGCGCCGTGCTCCATCAGGGCATCGGAGAGCCGGTCCGCGTGGGCGGCATCGACAGGAATGGCGACACTGATCCACACGGTACGTTCTCCTTACTTGCCCTTGGCGGCGAGTTTTTCTTCTAGGTAGTGAATGCTGGTGCCGCCGAGGGCGAAGCGCTCGTCGAGCATCAGTTCCTGGTGCAGCGGGATGTTGGTCTTGATGCCGTCCACCATGGTTTCCGACAGGGCGATGCGCATGCGGCGGATGGCCTGCTCACGGGTGTCGCCGTAGGCGATGATCTTGCCGATCATCGAGTCGTAGTTGGGCGGCACGGTGTAGCCCGAGTAGACGTGAGAGTCGACGCGGATGCCGGGGCCGCCGGGGGCGTGCCAGTTGGTGATCTTGCCGGGGGACGGGGTGAACTTGAAGGGGTCCTCGGCGTTGAGCCGGCACTCGATGGCATGGCCCTTCAGCTCGATGTCGCGCTGCTTGAACCAGAGCTTCTCGCCGGCGGCGATGCGGATTTGCGCCTGGACGATGTCGATGCCGGTGACCAGTTCGGTGACCGGATGCTCGACCTGGACCCGGGTGTTCATTTCGATGAAATAGAACTCGCCGTTTTCGTAGAGGAATTCGAAGGTGCCGGCGCCGCGGTAGTTGATGCGGCGGCAGGCGGCGGCGCAGGCGTCGCCGACCTTGGCGATCAGGCGGCGGCTGACCTCGGGTGCCGGGGCCTCCTCGATCACCTTCTGGTGGCGGCGCTGCATCGAGCAGTCGCGCTCGCCCAGATAGACGGCGCTGCCGTGCTGGTCGGCGAGGATCTGGATCTCGATGTGGCGCGGGTTCTCGAGGAACTTCTCCATGTACACCGTCGGATTGCCGAAGGCGGCGCCGGCCTCGGTGCGGGTCATGGTGACGGCGTTGAGTAGGGCGGCTTCGGTATGCACCACGCGCATGCCGCGGCCACCGCCACCGCCGGCGGCCTTGATGATCACCGGATAGCCGATGGAACGGGCAATCTTGACGATCTCCTTCGGGTCATCCGGCAGGGCGCCTTCGGAGCCGGGTACGCAGGGCACGCCGGCCACCTTCATGGCGTCCTTGGCGGAGACCTTGTCGCCCATCAGGCGGATGGTCTCGGCGCGCGGGCCGATGAAGACAAAGCCGGAGGATTCGACGCGCTCGGCGAAGTCGGCGTTTTCGGAGAGGAAGCCGTAGCCCGGGTGGATCGCCTGGGCATCGGTGACTTCCGCGGCGGAAATGATCGCCGGGATGTTCAGGTAGCTCAGGGTCGAGGAGGGGGGGCCGATACAGACCGACTCGTCGGCTAGCTTGACGTACTTGGCTTCGGTGTCGGCGGTGGAGTGCACTGCCACCGTCTTGATGCCCAGTTCGCGGCAGGCGCGCAAAACGCGAAGCGCAATCTCGCCGCGATTTGCGATCAGGATTTTCTCGAACATCGGGATCAGCCGAGGATGAACAGGGGCTGGCCGAATTCCACCGGCTGGCCGTTTTCCACCAGGATGGCCTTGACCGTGCCGGAGCCGTCGGACTCAATCTCGTTCATCAGCTTCATGGCCTCGAGGATGCAGAGGGTGTCGCCTTCCTTCACTGCCTGGCCGATTTCGACAAAGGCCGGGGCGCCGGGGCTGCCGGAGCGGTAGAAGGTGCCGACCATCGGCGCGGTGACGACATGGCCTTCCGGCAGGTCGTTGCCCGAAGCGGCGATGTGGGCGGCGGCCGGCGCAGCGGCGGGGGCGGCCACGGCGGCGGGGGCGCCGACCATCACGGTGGTGGGCGCGGCGGCCACCATATGCTTGGCGATGCGGATCTTTTCCTCGCCCTCGCTGATTTCCAGTTCGGAAATGCCCGAATTCTGGACGAGGTCGATCAGAGTCTTAAGTTTTCTCAGGTCCATGGTGTCTCCCTGCAAATGGATACCGCCCAGCCCAAATGCGCTGGCGGAAGGTCTTGAATCAGGATTGGCGGCGCAGACGGGCCAGGGCGGCGTCGAGGGCCAGTTCATAGCCCTGGGCGCCGAGGCCGCAGATCACCCCGACGGCGATGTCGGAGAAATAGGAGCGGCGGCGGAATTCTTCCCGGGCGTGCACATTGGTCAGGTGCAGCTCGATGAAGGGAATCGCCACTGCCGCCAGGGCATCGCGCAGGGCGATGCTGGTGTGGGTGTAAGCGCCGGGATTGATAATGATGAATTCGATCCCCTCGACCCGGGCGGCTTGCACCCGGTCGATGAGTTCGCCTTCGTGGTTGCTCTGGTAGCTCTCGATCTGGACACCGGCGGCGCGGCCACGGGCTTCCATGGCGGCGTGGATGTCGGCCAGGGTGGTGCGGCCGTACAGTTCCGGTTCGCGGGTACCCAGGAGATTCAGGTTGGGGCCATGCAATACCAGGACGCGCGGAGAGCGTTTTTCTCCGGACCCGGTGGCCTTTTGACTGCTGGATGGCTTCGGCATGGCGGCTAGTTTGCCGCAAATGACTGCAGTTTGTCCAGTTGCGGGGTTTTGCTGGCTTTTACGGCGCGATGCGCCGCAGGTGCTGGGCCAGTTCTTCTTCGCCGATGCGGCCCAGCTTTACCGCGGCGATCTGGCCGGCACGGTCGAGGATCAAGGTAAAGGGCAGGCCCTGGGTGGCGTTACCCAGGTCGGCCACCAGGGAAAGGGTATCCGGGGTGGCGATCAGCAGGGGGTAGGCGACCTTGTTGTTCTTCAGGTATTGCGTGACGTTGGTTGCTTCATCGATGGAGATGCCGACGAATTGCACGCCTTTGGCCGAGAATTGCTCCTGGGCGCGGGACAGCGCGGGCATTTCCTCCTTGCAGGGCGGGCACCAGGTCGCCCAGAAGTTGATGACCAGCGGCCGGCCGCGCCATTGCTCCAGGCGCTGCGGTTTGCCGGCGCTGTCCGGCAGGCTCAGGGCCATCAGCCTTGCCAGGGCCGGGCCGGCCTGGGCGGTGGGCGCCGCTTCGGGCAGGTTCTGCTGGCCCTGGCGAAAACCCAGCCAGCCGGCGCCGGCCGCTACCGCGACGATCAGGATGCCGCGCAGCAGGGGCTTCATTTTTCGTCCAGTTGGGGTTCTTCTTCCAGCAGGGCGGCGACGGCGCTGGCGCGGGCCCGTTCCGGGCGGTTGCCGGAATGCGGGTTGCGTTTGGCGTGGCGCTCCTGGGGTAGGGAATAGACCGACAACTGCACCGGTACGCCGCCCCAGTCGATGTGCAGCAGGGTTTCCGGAGTGTCCGGGCCTTGCCGCCGATATTCGGAGGTTTCGTAGGAAATGTTGTTGGATAACAGCGTGATCTCGACATCTTTCGCGCTATCGGCAAACAGGTCGATTTCCACGGCGGCATAGCGGCCGGCGGTGCCGTCGAGTACTGCACCGGTCAGGTAGGGGCGGAAATCCGCGAGGAATTCCATGACTTCCAGCGCCGTCTGGCGCATCTCCCGCAGGCGGTCGCGCAGTTCGTCGGCCTGGTAGAGGGATTGGTAAAGGCGCAACTCGGCTTCCACTTCCTCATTGCTCGGCAGGGCCTCGTTGTCGCCCAGCCCCAGGCTGCGCGCCGCCTTGCGCTTGGCGTGACCGTAGTTGTCGATGCCGTCCTCAGCCATCATTCGCGCCGCCAGGCTGGCAATGGCGCGGCGTGTATAGGATGCTCCGGCGGCTGGGTTGGGCTTGTGGCGGGGCATGGCGGCGGCCTTAGTCGGGGAGGCTCGGCTAGAATCACAATCGATTCTACACACCGCCACGGCGGCGATCCTTCCCTCTCGGCAACTTTCCCCATGCATATCCACATTCTCGGCATCTGCGGCACCTTCATGGGCGGCATCGCCCTGCTCGCCCGCGCTGCCGGCCACCGGGTGACCGGTTGCGACGCCAACGTCTACCCGCCCATGAGCACCCAGTTGGAGGCCCAGGGCATCGAATTGGTGAACGGCTACGACGCCGGCCAGATCGCCCTGAACCCCGACCTGTTTGTCGTCGGCAACGCCATTTCCCGCGGCAATCCGCTGCTGGAGGCGGTGCTCGACCGCAACCTGGCCTATGTCTCCGGCCCCCAGTGGCTGGCCGAGAACATGCTGCGGGGCAAATGGGTGCTGGGCGTCGCCGGCACCCACGGCAAGACCACCACCACCTCCCTGCTGGCCTGGATTCTCGAAGATGCCGGGCTCAACCCTGGCTTCCTGGTGGGCGGCGTGCCGGAGGACTTTGGCGTCTCGGCGCGGCTGACTGATTCACCCTTCTTCGTCATCGAGGCCGATGAGTACGACACCGCCTTCTGCGACAAGCGTTCCAAGTTCGTCCATTACCACCCGCGGACCGCGATCCTGAATAATCTTGAGTTCGATCATGCGGACATCTTCACCGATCTTGCCGCCATCGAGACGCAATTCCATCATTTGGTGCGAATGTTGCCGGGCAATGGCCTGATCGTCGCCAACGGCGCGGAGGCGGCCCTGAAGAGGGTGCTGGCTCGCGGTAGCTGGACCCCGGTGGAGTGGTTCAACTGTGCCGAGGGTTGGCAGGCCCAGGCTGGCAAGGGCGACGCCTTCAGCGTGCTGGATCGCGGCACGGCGGTGGGTGAAACCTCCCTCAGCCTGGCCGGTGCCCACAACCAGGCCAATGCGCTGGCCGCCCTGCTGGCGGCGCGCCATGCCGGCGTGCCCCTGGAACACGGCCTGGCGGCCCTGACCCGTTTCAAGGGGGTCAAGCGCCGGCTGGAAGTGAAGGGTACGGTGCGCGAGGTGACGGTCTACGACGACTTCGCCCACCATCCCACCGCCATCGAGGCCACCATCGGCGGCCTGCGCCGCCGCGTCGGCGGGCAAAAACGCATCCTCGCCGTACTCGAGCCGCGTTCCAACACCATGAAGCTGGGCACCATGAAAGCGCAACTGCCGGGCAGCCTGGCGGCGGCCGACCAGGTGTTCTGCTACGGCCACAACCTGGGCTGGGACCCGGCCGAGGCCCTGGCGCCCCTGGGCGACAAGGCCGGCACCTTCGGCGATCTGGATGCGCTGGTGGCGGCCATTGCCGCCGCTGCCCGGCCCGGCGACCAGGTGCTGGTGATGAGCAACGGCGGCTTTGGCGGCATCCACGGCAAGCTGCTGGCGGCGCTGGGAGCCTGAGTCTGCGCGACTTTTCGGGCCCCCAAAAAGGCAACAGCCCGCCGGAATTAACCGAGCGGGCTGCTTCCCTCTCCTCCTCCTTTTTGTCCTTGTCCGTATCGTTTGACGAAACGGATCGCTCCCGGAGTTGTCTTATATCTTATGTATTAAATAATCAGACAGGAACGATTCAGGCATTATCTTGCAAGACCCTGGGGGCGCGCAAGTCTTTTGTGAAAAATTTTGCAGCTAAGCCATTGTTGCATTGCGTAAATATGTCAAAACCATGACGAAAAAGTGGATCAACGGAACGGTGATGCTGGCGGCCCTGCTGGCGGCCCTGGGGGGCTGGCTGATGGCCAGGCAGGGCGGCCACCACGCGGGCACGGCCGCGGTGAAGTCGGCGACGGTGCTGAACGACGAGCGGTCGATTCCGCCCTTCCTCCTGCAACGCCTGGGCGGCACCTTCAGCAATGCGGACCTGGCGGGCAAGTGGACCTTCCTGTTCTTCGGCTATACCCAATGCCCCGATGTCTGTCCTACGGCGCTGGGCCTGATGCGTGACGTGCGCAGCCGCTTGGCGAAGGCGGGCAAGCCCCTGCCCGAGGTGATGTTCGTTTCGGTGGACCCGGCGCGGGATACCCTGGAACTGCTGGCCAACTACGTGCCGGCCTTCGACCCGGCCTTCCGTGGCGCCACCGGCAGCGACGAGGCCCTGGCGCCTCTGGTCAAGCACTTCGGCATCTTCTACCAGCGCAACGACAAGACCGATCCCAAGCACTACACGGTGGACCACAGTGCGGCGATCTATCTGGTCGGCCCGGACGGCAAGATGAAGGCGGTGTTCACCCCGCCCCATAATCCGGAGCAGGTGGCCGCCGACTATTTGGCGATCACCGAGGGCTGATCAACCCGCCTGACGCCGCACCGCAGCCAGGATGCCGCGCAGGATTTCCAGCGGCGGCGGCGGGCAACCGGGGATCACGTGGTCCACCGGAATCACCTTCGACACGCCGCCGCAACTGGCGTAACTCTCGCCGAAGATGCCGCCATCCACCCCGCAATCGCCCACCGCCACCACTAGCCGGGGCTGGGGCGTGGCCTCCAGGGTGCGCTGCAGGGCCACCGCCATGTTGCGCGAGACCGGGCCGGTGACCAGTAGCATGTCGGCGTGGCGCGGGCTGGCGACGAACTTGATGCCGAGGCCTTCGAGGTTGTAATAGACGTTGTTTACCGCGTGGATTTCCAGCTCACAACCGTTGCAGGAACCGGCGTCCACCTCGCGGATGGTCAGGGCGCGGCCGAGGATCTGCAGCAGTTCCTGCTGGATCGCCGCGGCTTCTGCGTCGGAGGCAATGGCTGGCGGCGCCTCAGTGGCAATGCCGACCCGGGCGATCTGTTTGAGGATCTTCCACATCAGAGATCGTGCCCCGCGTAACTGAGGTTGAAGGATTTGTTGATCAGCGGGAAGTCGGGAACGATGTTGCCGATCACGGCATGCTCCAGCACCGGCCAGTTCTGCCAGGAGGGGTCATGGCAATGACAGCGGGTGATCCGGTCGTCGCCATCCACCTCCAAGGCC
The DNA here is from genome assembly GCA_036518635.1 of Rhodocyclaceae bacterium. Taxonomy (GTDB): domain Bacteria; phylum Pseudomonadota; class Gammaproteobacteria; order Burkholderiales; family Rhodocyclaceae; genus AWTP1-18. Next base: position 22,594 of record DATDMT010000144.1, read on the forward strand.
ACCAGCACTTCGCCGCGCCAGCCCTCGATCCAGCCGATGCCGCTGCCGGCCGCAGCCGCTGCTTCGCTGCGGATCGGCCCGTCGGGCAGGCGGTCGCAGATTTCGCCGATCAGCCGCAGGGATTCCAGCAGCTCCTCGAAGCGGACATGCACACGCGCCGCCACGTCGCCGTTGCGGTGGCTGGCCATGGCTACGCCGAGATCACCGTAGGGTGCCATCTCGTAATCGCAGCGCAGGTCGCAGACGATGCTGCTGGCGCGTCCAGCCAGGCCTGTCAGGCCCAGTTCGGCGGCCAGTTGCGGCGTCACCCGGCCGGTGGTGACGAAGCGGTCCTGCAGGCCCTGGTGTTCGTCGTAGATGCTGCGCAATTCGCGTACTTCCTGCGCCACCGCGCCGCACTGCTCGCGCATCGCCAGGCGTGCCTCGACATCCACATCGACGGCAACCCCGCCGGGGACGATGCGGTCCATCAGCATGCGATGGCCAAACACCCTTTGGTTCAAGCGCAGCCAGTCCTCCTTGAGGCGCATGAACTGGGATAGGCCGAAGCCGAAGGCGGCGTCATTGCCCAGGGCACCCAGGTCGCCGAGGTGGTTGGCGACGCGCTCCCGCTCCAGCATCAGGGCGCGCAGCCAGCGTGCCCGCGGCGGTTCGGTCTGTTCGCGGATGGCCTCCAGCGCCATGCAGTAGGCCCAGGCGTAGGCCACCGTGCTGTCGCCGGAGACGCGGCCGGCGAGGCGATGGCCTTCGTCCGCCGCCATGCCTTGGAAGCGTTGTTCGATGCCCTTGTGCTTGTAGCCGAGGCGTTGCTCCAGTTTCAGCACCCGTTCGCCGACGATGGAAAAACGGAAATGGCCCGGCTCGATGATGCCGGCGTGCACCGGCCCCACCGGAATTTCGTGAACGCCCTCGCCCTCGACGCGGACGAAGTCGTAGTCGCGCAGACGGCTGTCGGGAAAGCGCCGCTCGGGATCGGCCGCGGCCCGCAGCGGATGCCAGTCCACCGGCCAGGCGCCGTGGTTCAGCCAGGGGCGCGCATCGTCGCTATCCAGCGGGCGGATGCCGTTGAGATCGGCCGCGGCCCGCTCCATCCGCACGGCGGCAGGGAATTCGGCCGCCAGACTGGGGTAGTTGCGGGCGTCCGTTAACGGCAACTCGACCGCCAAGAGGCCGCTGCCGCTGGCGTAGGCGGCGCAGATCGCCGCAGCGCCGTCGCGTTCGCTGCCCCACAGCGCCACCAGTCGGCCGCCGGCTTGCTTTGCCTGGAAAGGCAGGGCCCGCCATTGATCGACGCTGACGCTGGCGTTGAACACCGGCAGCGGGCTGTGCTGGCGCTGCAGGCTGGATTGGAATTCGGCTAGATCCATCGCTCAACCTCCAATCATCGCGGCCGCCTGGCGATACCAGGTGTCCAGGTAGGGCGGGATGTAGAGGCCCAGCATCAGCCCCAGGCCGAGGTGGATGAACACCGGCAGCGGCGAGGGCGGATGGGCCAGGGGCTTCAGCTCGGTGGCGCCGAACACCATCGGCTGCACTCGGGCGAAGATCGAGGCGAAGGCCACGCCGAGGGCCAGCAGCAGCAGGGGCGTGGCCCAGGGCAGCTCGCGCATGGCGGTGGTGAGGATCAGGAACTCGCTGGCGAAGGCGCCGAAGGGCGGCATGCCGAGAATCGCCAGGGAACCCAGCATCAGGCCCCAGCCCACCGTCGGGTTCACCTTCAGCAGGCCGCGGATGTCTTCCATCAACTGGCTGCCGGCTTTCTGCGCGGCGTGGCCGACGGCGAAAAAGATCGCCGACTTGATCAGCGAATGCACCGTCATGTGCAGCAGCCCGGCGAAGTTGGCGACGGGGCCGCCGAGACCGAAGGCAAAGGTCATCAGGCCCATGTGCTCGATCGACGAGTAGGCGAACATCCGCTTCACGTCCTGCTGGCGCGACAGGAAAAAGGCGGCGGAGACCACCGAGAGCAGGCCGAAGCCGATCATCAGGTGGCTGGCGAAATGGTTCTGCAAGGCGCCGTCGGCCAGCACCTTGCAGCGCAGGACGGCGTACAGGGCGACGTTCAGCAGCAGGCCCGAGAGCACCGCCGAGATCGGCGTCGGGCCTTCGGCGTGGGCGTCCGGCAGCCAGTTGTGCAGCGGCACCAGACCGACCTTGGTGCCGTAGCCGATGAACAGGAAGACGAAGGCCAGCGACATGATGGTCGGGTTGAGCTGCTCCTTCACCGCCTCCAGGTTGGTCCACAGCAGGGCGCCCATGCCGCCGCCGAGCACCTTGTCCGCCGCCATGTAGAGCAGGATGGTGCCGAACAGGGCCTGGGCGATGCCGACGCCGCAGAGGATGAAGTATTTCCAGGCTGCTTCCAGGCTGGCCGGGGTGCGATACACCGAGACCAGCAGCACCGTGGTCAGCGTCGCCGCCTCCATCGCCACCCAGAGAATGCCCAGGTTGTTCGTCGTCAATGCAATCAGCATGGTGCCGTTGAAGAACTGGTACATGCTGTGGTACAGCCGCATGCGCATTGGCGTCATCTTGCCGTGGTCCAGCTCCACCCGCATGTAGGGCCGCGAGAAGATCGAGGTGGTGCAGCCCACCAGGGCGGTCAGAGTGACCAGGAAGATGTTCAGCGGATCGATGAAGAACTGGCCGTCGGCCACGGTGATCGGCCCGCCGCTCATGATCCGCGCCGTCAGCGCGGCGGCGGCGAGGAAGGTGGCGAGGCTGAAGCCGACGTTCACCTCCCGGGCGTAGCCGTGGTGGCCGATCACGGCCAGCACCAGGCCGCCGACCAGCGGAATGCTCAGCAGGAGGAAGAGCAGTTCCATGGTCTCAATCGTCCTTCAGGTTTTCCAGGTGGCGAATGTCCAGGCTGTCGAACTGCTCGCGAATCTGGAACATGAACACGCCGAGAATCAGGATGCCCACCAGCACGTCGAGGGCGATGCCCAGTTCGACCACCATGGGCATGCCCGAGGTGGCCGAGGTGGCGGCGAGGAACAGGGCGTTTTCCATGGCAAGGAAGCCGATCACCTGGGCCACCGCCTTGGCCCGGGTGATCATCATCATGAAGCTGAGCAGCACGCAGGCCAGGGCGATGCCGAGGGTGCTGCGCGCCACAGAAGTAGACAGCTCGGCGATCGGCAGCGCCAGGTTGAAGGCGAATACCACCAGCAGGATGCCGACCAGCATCAGGGTCGGGATGTTGATCAGGGTCTCCACGTCCCAGCGCACGTTGAGCCGGTCGATCAACTTGTGCAGCAACACCGGAATCAGGATCACCTTCAGCACCAGGGTGATCCCCGCCGAGTAGTAGAGATGGTGCTGGTGGGTGATGTAGGCCACCACCGTGGTGGCGCCGACCACCGCCAGGCCGTGCAGGGTGAACAGGTGGATCAGCGTCAGGATGCGGCGCTGGGACAGCATGGCGAAGGTGACGATCAGCATCACCGAGGCGAACAAGTTGATTAGCTGGGCAATGAGGGAATTCACATCAGGCCCCCAGGAGGAAGTGCACCAGCATGCCGATCACCGCCAACAGGAAGGCGCTGGCGAGGAACTCGGGGACGCGGAAGATGCGCATCTTGGCGCTGACGGTTTCGATCAGCGCCAGCAGGAAGCCGCCCAGCGCCAGCTTCACCGCCTGGATCGGCAGGGCCGCCAGCAGCGCCAGGGGCGCGTCGGCCTCGGCAATGCCCCAGGGGAAGAACAGGGCGATGCCGATGCAGGAATAGGCGAACAGCTTGATCGCGGCGGCCCACTCGATCAGCGCCAGGTGGCGGCCGGAGTATTCGAGGATCAGGGCCTCGTGGATCATCGTCAGTTCCAGGTGCGTGGCCGGGTTGTCCACCGGCACCCGGGCGTTCTCGGCGAAGGAGACGAAGGTGAAGGCGATACCGGCGAAGGCCAAGCTGGGGTAGATGGCGAATTCCCGGTGCGCCAGGTTTTCGACGATGCTGGTCAGCGAGGTGGACTGGCTGATCAGCGAGGCGGTGAACAGCACCATCAACAGCGCCGGCTCGGCGAGGAAGCCGATCAGCATCTCGCGCCGGGCGCCCAGGCTGCCGAAGGCGGTGCCGATGTCCAGGGCCGCCAGGGAGATGAACACCCGGGCCACGGCGAACAGGCCCACCAGGGCGATGGCGTCGGCCACCGGCGACAGGGGCAGGTCGGTGGATAGGGTCGGGATGATCGCGCAGGACAGGGCCATGCAACTGAACACCACATAGGGCGAGGCGAGGAACAGCGGCGAGGCGCCGTGGGCCACCACCGCCTCCTTGTGCAGCAGCTTGTGCAGGGCCCGGTAGGGTTGCAGCAGGCCCGGGCCGGAACGGTTTTGCAACCAGGCGCGCCACTGGTTCACCCAGCCCATCAGCAGCGGTGCGCCGAGCAGGGCGATGCAGATCGCCAGCAGTTGGGAAATGACGCCAGTCGCGCTCATCGCTTCACCAGGAACAGCATGAACAGCAGGGTGAGGAAGCTGTAGAGCAGGTAGATGGCGATCCGCCCCTGTTGCAAACGCCCCACCTGGCGGGCGATCCAACCGATCAGCCGGGCGATGGGCAGGTACAGCCAGTACCAGAAGTGGTCTTCCAGCAGCAGCGAGTATTTCGGTTCCCGGTCGAAGGGCGAGGGCTCGTGGCGGGTGATGCGGAAGAAGGGCGTGAAGATGACGCGGATCGGTTGGCCGAGGCCCTCGGCGGTGTCCTGCATGCGCGGCGTCTGGAAGGGATAGCCGCAATCCCAGGGATCGGCGCGGCGCAACTGGGCGGAATAGAGCTTGCGCACCAGCCAATAGAGCAGCAAGGAAAAGGCCGTCACCCCAAGCAGGAAATACAGCGGGCCGTAGCTCGCCCGATCCACCGACATCGGCACCAGCAACCAGGCACCGTGCTGGCTGGCGCTGGTGGCATAGCCGTACTGCACCAGCAGGCGGGTCACCGGGTCGATCAACTGGATGACGAAGTTGGGCAGCAGGCCCAGCAGCAGGCAGCCGCCGGCCAGCCAGAGCATCCCGGCCTTTTCCCAAAGGCCGCCGTCATGGGCCTGGGCGAGTTTTTCCTCGCGCGGCTGGCCGAGGAAAATGATGCCGAAGAACTTGACCATGGCGTAGCCGGCCAGCGCCGCCACCAGCGCGATGGCGGCGGCGATCAGCGGGATCAGCATGTTGAGGAAGGGGTCCGGCAGGCCCGGCGAGAACAGGAAGCTCTGCAGCAGCAGCCACTCGGCGACGAAGCCGGACAGGGGCGGCAGGCCGGAGCCGGCGAAGACGCCGAGCAGCACCAGCCAGCCGACCCAGGGCATGTAGCGCAGCAGGCCGCCCAGCCGGCCCAGGTTGCGCTCGCCGGTGGCGTGCAGCACCGCGCCGGTGCCGACGAACAGCAGGCTCTTGAAGAAGGCGTGGCCGAGCACGTGGTACAGCGTGGCGGTCAGCGCCAGGGCGGCCAGGGTGGCCATGCCGTAGGCCTTGAACAGCAGGCCGAGGCCCATGCCCACCAGCAAGAGGCCGATGTTCTCGATGGAGGAATAGGCCAGCAGCCGCTTCATGTCGGTCTGCACCGTGGCAAAGGCGACGCCGAGAATGGCGGTCACCAGGCCGAGGGCCAGCATCGCCACGCCCCACCACCAGAGCTGCACTTGCAGCAGATCGAAGCTGATCCGCAGCAGGCCGTAGATCGCCGTCTTCAGCATGATCCCGCTCATCATCGCCGAGACCGGCGAGGGCGCCGCCGGATGGGCCTCTGGCAGCCAGACGTGGAGCGGCACCATCCCGGCCTTGGCGCCGAAACCGAGCAGGGCCAGCAGGAAGGCGGCCGAGGCCCAGAAGGCGTCCGGCGTCTGCTGGCGCATGTTGGCGAAGGTGTAGTCGCCGCTATTGGCCTGCAGCACGCCGAAGCAAAGCAGGATGGCGATGGCGCCGATGTGGGCGATCAGCAGGTAGAGGTAGCCGGCCCGGCGGATCTCCGCCACCCGGTGGTTGGTGGTGACCAGGAAGAAGGACGACAGGGCCATGGTTTCCCAGGCCACCATGAAGGCGTAGGCGTCGTCGGCCAGCAGCACCAGGGCCATGCTGGCGAGAAACAGGTGGTATTGCAGGCACAGCAGGCCCGGCGCCGTACCCTCGCCGCGGCGGAAGTAGCCGGCGGCGAAGAGGGAAATGCCAGCCCCGGCGCTGCCGAGGACGATCAGGAAATAGGCCGAGAGGCTGTCCAGCCGCAGGTGAAAGGGCAGGGTCGGCAGGCCGATCGGCAGGATCGCCACCTGGGGTCCGGCCAGTAGGCCGCAAAAGGCGATGGCGGCAAGGGCCAGCCCGGCGAGGCCGCCGAGGGGGAACAGGACTTGGGAAATCAGGGTGAAGCGGTGCAGCGCGGCGATGCCGGCGGCACCGATCGCCAGCCAGAGGGCAATGACGATCAAAACCCCATCAATTGCCAACAAATGACCAGCTTCTGTCGGCATTTCTGCTTAACTCGCCGAAGTATTCCGCCCGCTGCCCGGCACCCGCAGTGCGGGATGTGTGACGGGGTAGCGACAGGCAGAACGCAGGTCAAGCATGGGGGAATTTTATCCCCTGACGTTCGGTTGTGGTCATAAATCGCAATGATCCCTGCCGAAGACCCCTAATTCGCGGCGCGAAGCTGGCTTTTCCCGGCGGAAGCGCCAAACAAAAAGGCGGCCGCAGCCGCCTTTTTAATGGACTTTCGACGCCTAAATAACTCCGTTCGCGTTGAGCCTGTCGAAACGCGTGATGCCCGAGACCTTCCTCAGTGGGCCGGTGCCAGCAGGCCCTTCATCTTTTGCAGGGCCTTGGCCTCGATCTGGCGGATGCGCTCGGCGGAAACGCCATATTCGGCCGCCAGTTCGTGCAGGGTGGCGGCGGCTTCGCCGTCTTCCACCAGCCAACGGCGCTGGACGATGGCGCGGCTGCGCTCGTCCAGGCTTTTCAGGGCACCGGAGAGGCCGTCGCTCTGCAGGCGGTCGTATTCGCGGCGCTCCAACTGCATCGAGGGTTCGACGCTGGCGTCGGCGGCCAGCCAGGCGGCTGGTGCGTAACGCTCGTCGTCCTCGTCGCCATGGGCTTCCAGGGCCACGTCGCCGCCGGTCAGGCGGGTTTCCATTTCCACCACTTCCTCGGGCTTGACGCCCAGGGTGCTGGCCACCGCCTGCACTTCATCGGGGCCGAGGGTGGCGAAATCCTGCTTCATGCTGCGCAGGTTGAAGAACAGCTTGCGCTGGGCCTTGGTGGTGGCGATCTTGACCAGGCGCCAGTTCTTCACGATGTACTCGTGGATTTCGGCCTTGATCCAGTGGATGGCGAAGGACACCAGGCGCACGCCGCGATCCGGGTCGTAGCGCTTGACCGCCTTCATCAGGCCGATATTGCCTTCCTGGATCAGGTCGGCGTGGGGCAGTCCATAACCCAGATAACCCCGCGCCACGGCGATCACCAGGCGCAAGTGGGAGGTCACCAATTGACGTGCAGCCTCCAAGTCGCCCTCGTCGCGCAGGCGGCGGGCGAGATCGGATTCCTGCTGTTCGGTCAGCATCGGCACCCGGTTGGCGGCCTGAATGAAGGCCTCCAGGCTACCGGTGCTGGAAGGAACGGGGAAATTGGCAAGCATCAGGGCATGACTCATGGACACGGCCTCCTTTTCTGGCTCCATATTAGCACTCGGTGCATGAGAGTGCTAAGCCCCGGCTTGGGTTCCCGGTAAGGGCATGTAAGCGGGAATAGGCTCTCGGGCAGTTGATGCCGGGCACCGAAGTTCTGGTAAGCGCCGGGGTTCTTGGCTTATGGCGTCTTCTGATATTCGGTCGTTGCTGCCGATGATGTTGGCTCTATGCAAACTGCAGATTGAGGGCCTGGCTTCCAACGAAAAATGGGGTTGAGGGTTCGAGTCCTTCTCCCGGGACCTATAGCATGCAAAATGATTGCATGCTATAGGCATTCACACTAGAGTACAAAATCTGATTTGTCGAAAGGAGTTCAAATGAAGATGTTGTCATCGACGAAGATTCTCCTGTTCCTTGCAGCACTGGCTCTCTTGAGCGGTTGTACTGAGGAGAAGGCCAAGGCCCTTCAGGCTGCCGCTGTCTCCTTCAAGAACGAGGCGGACCTTGCATGCGACATGGCTTCCAAGAGCATCACCGCGTCTGTTGCCATGCCGCCTCGGACGCGTGACGAAATCGCCAAGTCACTGGAACGAACCAAGAAATTCGAAAGCCCAGAATTACAGGCGATCTATTCGGACGCCGCCATAAGCGTAGGCGGAATGAAATCGGCACAAGACGCCCTGTCCAAGGCCTGCAATGCGCATCGTAAATTAGCAGCCATGTATGACGATCTGCCACGCGCCTATCTGCTGTCCACCGATGACGTCAAAAAGGCCCAAAGGCTTGTCGTTAATGTCACGGCACGTTTTGCCAAGCTGGCGTATGCCTTCAATCAAGACCCAGATAATGGCAAGGACAATGTGGCCCGCAGCAAGATTCTTAAGGCACGACAAAACGCGATGGTCATTAAGGACCCAAAACAGCGTGAGCCGATTCTGGAAGGCATTGCAGATGACATTCTGGCCAACCAGAAGAACGAGGAACAGAATCGAACCAACCTTTTGGCCCAGTTCGCCAAGGCGGTTGAGCTTGGTGAAAAACTCGCCCATGCCAGTACTAACTACGACAAGATGACTCTGGCCGACTTGCTTGAGTTGCTGAAGGAATTTTCCTCCCTGTACGGCAATGTTACCGGCAGAGTCGAAGTAGCCAAGAACGCACTTGATCGAATTACAAAAGCCGAAGACCGGATCAAGAAAGACCAGGTGCTCAGCCCGCTGCTGGAAGAGGAACTTACTCAATAATCCTGTCCGGAGGACAACATGGCAGACAAAGACAACGATGCTCTAATGATTCGCGCGATGGGTAACGCTGTAACCGACTTACAAGTTCGATATCGTGCGGCAACCCTGGATGACCAGGCCGTCCTGGCAGGTCCGCTGAAGGAAATGACGGAGGACTACAGTGACCACGTGGCCAGACTGATCAAGGCGGGCACCATCACCAGCGATGATGAGTTGGCGGAAATGGCTTCCATCCAGAAGTCCATCACCGATAAGGCCTCTAGGCAGGATTTGCTGCTTGCAATTGCTAAGATCATCGCGCTGATCGCTGCGTCGTAACGGCCCGCCTTTTTAATGTGGCGCCAGTCTCATTCGCAACATAGCAAAGAGAATTAGCCCCGCTGGCGTATTTAGTAGTCTGGTTTGAATCCAGGGCAGGGCACTAGGACACTGAATCGCGTGATGTTTGGGGGCGACTTCACAATACCATTTGCGGTAGTGGCGGTTGTCGAGCAAAACCACCGCTGCGCGCTCACTGCCGGTAGCTGTAGTTCGCCAGAGGGGCTTGAATGACGGCTCAGGCCGACGGCAAGTCGTCGGTCACTGCAGGCGTCAACTCCATCAAGTATCGGCGGCGCTGGCGAGCCGCTGCTGGAGCCCCTTACTATTACCTTTACTTTTGTGGCCCTGCGAGCTGAAGGTGGTAGGAAGAGCCCGGCTACGCAGTGAGCGGATGCGCGCACGCTTCGGCGAAGGCCTGCTCATGGGCCGCCAGAATCACCGACCAATCGAATTCCTCGCAGGCGCGCTGCCGACCGCGGGCGATCAGGCGCTGGCGCAGCGCGTGATCGTCACGCAAGCGGAGGAATTGCTGCAGCAGGTCGTCAGGGTCGTCGCTGGCGAATAGCAGGCCGTTGTCGCCATCGCGAATGATGCTGGGAATGCCGCCGCTACGACTCGCCAGTACCGGGACGCCCGCAGCGTTGGCTTCGCACAGCACCCGCCCCATGGTTTCGACATCCGGCAAGCCGCTGACTCGGTTGAAACTCATGCGGCTGGCGAGGATGAAGATGTCGCTGGCGGCATAGAAATGCTGGATTTCACGCTGTTGAATTCGCCCGGCGAAGGTGACGCAATGGCCGAGGCCGAGGGTGCCCACCTGTTGTTCGCAGCGCTGCCGCTCGCGGCCATCGCCGACGATCAGCATGTGCAAGCGAGGCTCGTGGCTGCGCAGCCGCGGCAGTTGCCCAATCAGGAAATCGATGCCCTTCTTCGCCACCAGGCGGCAGGCCGTCATCAACACCAAGGCATCCTCGGCGATGCCTAGCCGCTTGCGCAATCCGCTACCGGTTTCCTTTGCGCCATAGCGTCGATGATCCACGCCGCCCGGCAAGACATGGATTTGCTCTGCACGAACACCGGCGCCAAGCAGCACCTCGCGGGTATAGCCGCTGTTGGCCAGGATTAGATGATTGCCGCGCACGCAACGTTGAACCAGTTGCAGGCGCGTATGGCGTAGCAAGGCTTCCAGCCACTCGGGCGTATTGCAGCGCCGGTAAAGCCGGTGGAGCGGTCCTTCCAGCCGCGGGTGGCTCACCAGGCTGCAGCCCAGTCGATAGGGGTAGGCGAGCCAAGGACGCTGCACGTCATTGCCCACCGAGCGACAGATGACCGGCGTGCCCAGCGCTTCCCGGAGCAGGCCGTAGTACACATTCGATGCGTAAATCAGCGTGGGAGCGAACTTGCGCAGTTCGCGCAGCAGCATTCGGTGGTTGTGCCAGAAGCCGATGCGGCTGAGCACGCGACGCACGGGATAGCCGCAAATGCGGTCGAATTCGGCCGCCGCGGCCAGGAGTTCCGGTTGGTCGAGACGGTAGGTGTAGACGGTGATTTCCACGCCTCGTTGGCGCAGGAGCATGGCCAGTGCTTCGGCATGGGTCTGCATGCCACCGAAACTGGGTGGAAACTCAGTGAGGATGAGGGCCAGGCGCCGCGGGGCGGACATGATGGATCGGTAGGATACATAAGCGCGGAGGAGCCAGGACAGCGGACACCTCGTTGGCGTTGCGCGATGCCGCAGACCAAAGCCACCGGACTGTTGAAACTCACCCACTACCGTTCGTGTTGAGCTTGTCGAAACACGAGTGCCACGGTGGGTTTGATCTCGGTCCCCAGGCTCGCCCTTCGACAGGCTCAGGGCGAACGGTGGTGGGGGGCGCGGGCCCAAAATCTCCGTTGTGGGGACAGGCCGCGTTGTGCGCCTTGGTCTGCCCTAAGCTACGTCGAAGGGCTCAATGCGAACGGAGCTTTTCAACGGCCCGTTAGGGGTTCTCAAAGCTCGCGCAGATGCTGGCGCAGCGACAACAGGGCGCCGAGCCAGCCGAGGCCGGCGGCGATGGTCAGCAGCAGGGCCGATTCGGCCGGGGCCAGGGGTGTCAGGGCGAACTCCAGGCTGTAGAGCTGGACCAGTTCGCCGATCGGGCCGCGTAGCGCCAGGGTGGCGCCGGCGACGATCAGCCAGGCCAGCAGGCCGCCGCCCAGGCCCTGCAGGGCGCCGTGGTAGTAGAAGGGGCGGCGGACGAAGGCGTCGGTGGCGCCGAGCAGGCGGCTGACCTCGATCTCGGCGCGCTGGGTCAGCACCTGCAGGCGGATGGTGTTGAAGGTGATCGCCACCAGGCCGACGCCGAGCATCAGGGCCAAGAGGCCCAAGCCGGTGCGGCCCAGGCGCAGCAGGGCGTCGAGCCGCCGCACCCAGGCGGAATCGAGTTGCACATGCTCCACCTTGGGCAGCTTGCGCAGCTCGGCGGCCAGGGCTTCCAGGGTCGCCGGCTGCTCGTCTTTCGGCTCCAGAGCAAAGGCGTCGGGGAAGGGGTTGCCCGGCAGGCTGTCGATCACGTCGGCGAGGCCTTCGGCCGTCTTCATCCGCGCCAGGGTCTGTTCCCGCGGCAGGAACTGGACGCTCTTCAGGTCGCTGCGGGCCTTCAGCTTGGTTTCGATGGCGGAAGCCGCAGAACGGTCCGCCTCGGCGTTCAGATAGACGGAGATGCGCGGCGTTGCCGTGGATTTGCGCACCAATTGTTGGGCATTGCCCATCAGCATCTGGCCGCCGGCCGGCAACGCCAGGGCGATGCCAATGGCCAGCAGGGAGAGCAGGGTGTTCAGCGGCGCGCCCGCCAGCCGACCCAGGGCCAGGGTGAAGGCGGCGCGGTGCTGGGCCAGCCAAATAATCACTGCAGCCTCCCGTGATCCAGCACGATGCGGCGGGGCTGGGCGGCGAGGAACTGGCTCTCGTCGTAGGTGGCGATCACCACGGTGACGCCGACCCGGTGGAAATCGAGAAAGATGTTGGCCACGTCGCGGGCGGTATCCGGGTCCAGGTGGGCCATGGGTTCGTCGGCCAGCAGCAGGTTGGGGCGATTCACCACGGCACGGGCGATCGCCAGGCGCTGCTGCTCGCCGCCGGAGAGGGCGATCGGCATGGCCTTCTCGCGCGCCAGCAGACCCACCTTGTCCAGGGCGGCGCGGGCGCGCTTGACCGATTCCTTTGGCGCGAAGCCGGCGATGGACAAGGGCAGCAGCACGTTGTCGAGGGCGCTACGGTCATACAGCAGCTTCTGGTCCTGAAACACCAGGCCCAGGTTGCGCCGCAGGTAGGGGATGGCGGAGCGCGGCAGGGCGCCGACGTTCTGGCCGTTCACCAGCACCGCACCGCCGGTGGGGCGCTCGATGGCGGCGATCAGCTTCAGCAGGGTGGATTTGCCGGCGCCGGAGTGGCCCTTGATCAGCGCCAGCTCGCCGTCGCCGATGTCGAAGCTGAGGCCCGCCAGGGCGTCGATGCCCGGCGGATAGCGTTTCGCCACATGGTCGAAGCGGATCATCAGGTCGCCGGCTGCTCGAACAGGGCGGCGACGAATTCCTTGACCTTGAACGGCTGCAGGTCGTCGATGCCTTCGCCGACGCCGATGAAGCGCACCGGCTTCGGGCACTGGCGGGCGATGGCCGCCAGCACGCCGCCCTTGGCGGTGCCGTCGAGCTTGGTCACCACCAGGCCGGTCACATTGATGGCCTTGTCGAAGGCCTTGACCTGCTGGATCGCGTTCTGGCCGATGTTGGCATCAAGCACCAGCAGCACCTCGTGGGGGCCGGTCGGCTCGGCCTTCTGGATCACCCGGCGGACCTTGGCGATCTCCTCCATCAGGTTCAACTGGGTCGGCAGGCGGCCGGCGGTATCGGCCAGCACCACGTCGATACCGCGGGCCTTGGCGGCTGAAATCGCATCGAACACCACGGCCGCCGGGTCGCCGCCGTCCTGGGCGATCACCGCCACGTCGTTGCGCTCGCCCCAGGTCATCAACTGCTCACGGGCGGCGGCACGGAAGGTGTCGCCGGCGGCCAGCAGCACTTTGTTGCCGTCCTGCTGGAAATGCTTGGCCAGCTTGCCGATGGAGGTGGTCTTGCCGGCGCCATTGACCCCGGCGATCATGATCACGAAGGGCTTGGCGCTGTCGGTGACGAGGGGCTGTTCCAGCGGCGCCAGCAGGTTTTCCAGCAGTTCGGTGAGGGCCAGTTGCAACTGCGGCGGGGTTTCCAGCTTTTCGCGCTTGACCCGGGCCTTCAGCTCGGCCAGCAGCCACTGGGTGGCATCCACCCCGCAATCGGCCATCAACAGCGTCGATTCCAGCTCTTCCAGCAGCTCGTCGTCGATCTTGGCGCGGGAGAACAGGCCGCCCAGATTGGCGCGGGTGCGAGACAGGCCGGCCTTCAGCCGTTCGGTCCATGAAGCCTTGGGGGCGGCCGGGGCTGCGCCGCCGCTATCGTCTTTCTTTTTCAGGAACCCGAACATGGAATCGACACTCAGAGAAGGGCGCTATGATGCGCGGCCCGGGAACCCGGGTTGCATGCTGCACCCGCCCCGT
>DATDMT010000145.1:0-8261 GCA_036518635.1 Rhodocyclaceae bacterium
TCGGCAAGCTGTTGCAAAAAGCATTGAGGAAATCTGCCAAGCATCCGCGAATTGTTTTCATCGGCATCGGTTACCTTGACGCTCAAGATGCAGGCGACGGTGTCATGCCCAGGAGATTCGCGAAGGCACTCGCCGATTTGAGACTCTTCGAGGAACGCCCCTGCAATGGCCAACTGCTTCCGGCGGCCTATATCTTCGTCACCAATCGGCCACATGATCTGGACCTCGAAGGCAAGCACATTCGGACGACAATTCTGGCCGAGGGGTTCCGGATTCCTGAGTTCAAGTTGGACACTGCCTTTCCAAGCTTGAGGGCGGCCCACAAAGCCCGCAAGGAACACGCCGACATGCACCAGGTGCTGGAATCCATGCGCACCCATTCGGAAATTCCGACAACCTTCGACGGCACACCGCCGGAGCTGGCATTTTCAGAATACTTCCCGCGGCTTATTGTCGGAGAAACGTACCTTGTCCCAGACGCCAATGGCGTCGAAAGGCCAGGAAAGCTGACCTCTGCGACGGTGGTTGAGGCCGAGTCCAAGGCTTATCTGATCCATCAATTGGACAGTGGCGAGTCCATCATCGGAACCGCTCCGCTGACGCCCGAGGAATTGGCCGCCTACAAGCGGCACCCCGACACTTTTTTCGGTGTGGAGATGAAGGCGACCCGACAGGTTGATGCGCCGATGGATTTGTTCGACTTAATCATGGAAAGCTATCGGGACACCCCGCGGGAACGCCTCCTCGAATTCATGGCAGACCATCCCGATATCGATGAGCTTAAAACGATGTCCAAAGAGGACCTGACGGAGATTTATGCGGAGCGCTGCGCCTACTCCGTAATTCAGCAAGGATAATTAGGGGCGGTTCTGGATTTTCTCCCCACATAGCAAAATCCTTCGGTTTTCATACCGCCTGCAGTTTTGTCACGCTGAACAAGGACTTCCGCTGCCAGACCCGGCCGCAGGGCGAGATGCTGCGGGAGCATTGCGATCTCTGCTGTCGCTAGGCAGTGTTCCGCGTCTTGCCTCAGGGCCGCCGCCGCGCGCTGCCTTCGCATTTCCTGACGTAGGCGCTGAGGTCGTCGAGGCCTTCGGAGAGGAAGGCGAGCTGTTCCCACATCATCTTGGCGATAACCTCAAAGGCTTTCTGGGGCGTTCCCGCCTGCCGCCGCCGGCTGTCGATTTCCCGTTGCAGGCGCTTGCCCAGCAGGCCGTGCCGCACGCTCGACTCCCGCAGGAACTGCAAAATCGTTTCCTGCCGGCGTGCCTCGAAGGCCGCGGGATCGAGCTTCGCAAGGGAAGCCCATTCCTCGAACTGAAACTCCATAGCCCAGCTCCCCGGCACCTGCAGGTGCGCCGGCCGGGCTGGCCGCGGCGCGTCGGCAGTTGACCGAACTATAGGTTTTCCCGGGGGCGACGGACAGGAAATCCGCCACGGCAGGGCGCCGATGGCGACTATTCCAGCAGGGGCTGCAGCGCCTCGAACATTTCCCGTTCCTCGAAGCGCACGTGGAGCGCCAGCAGTTCGCCGAAGGCCGCCAGGGCGGCGGCGTCCGGTGTCTGCAGCAGCGTTGCCAGGCGCCGCAGTTCGGCGTGGTCGGCCGCGGCGCGGTGGGCCATCTGCTCTTGGCCGATCCGCGACAGCAGCGGCAGCAGGGTGTCCTCCTCGATGCGGAAATGCGGCTCCAGTTCGGCGGCGAAGGCCGCTGTCGCGGCCGTGGCAACCGTCGCGATGGCCGTGTTGTCGCCGGAGGCCGCGGCCTGCTTGGCATCGCGCGCCAGCTTCAGCGCGCTGTAGTGGTCGCGGGAGAGCTGCAGCAATTTTTCGTGGCGCTTCATGCGGCGGCTCCTTCGTCGATGCTTGCCGGCTGCCGTTGCGGCAGCCGGATGCGGAAGGTGGTGCCCTCGCCCAGCGTGCTACGGACCTCGATGCGTCCATGGTGGCGCTTGATGATGGCGTAGGAGAGCGACAAGCCGAGGCCGGTGCCGGTGCCCACCGGCTTGGTGGTGAAGAAGGGGTCGAAAATGTGCGGCAGGTTTTCCGGCGCGATGCCGCTGCCGTTGTCGGCGATCTCGATCCATACATCGTCGTCGACGGCACCGCTGCGGACGCGAATCTCGCCCTTGTCCTTGATCGCGTGGGCGGCGTTCACCAGCAGGTTCATGAAGACCTGGTTGATCTCGCCGGGCAGGCATTCGATCTGCGGCAGCTTGCCGTATTCCCGCACCACCTGGGCCTTGTACTTGATCTCGTTGTTGACGATGTTGAGGGTGCTCTCCAGCCCGGCGTGCAGATCGGCCAGTTCCCATTGGGCGGAGCCGACGTGGGAGAAATCCTTCAGGTCCTGGACGATCTTCTTCACCCGGTTCAGGCCTTCCTTGGATTCCCTTAGCAGTTGCGGGAAGTCCTCGCGGATGAAGTCGATGTCCAGCTTGCGCCTGGCGCCGTCGATGGCGCCGTGGTGTTCGGTCAGGCCGGCCTGGTATTGCTCGTAGACGCCGATCATCTCCGCCAGGCCCTGCAGGTAGGATTCCAGGCTGCCCAGGTTGGAGTTCACGAAGCCGATCGGATTGTTGATCTCGTGGGCGACGCCGGCCGCCAACTGGCCCAGCGAGGCCATCTTCTCCGATTGCAGCAGCATCACCTGGGCCTCTTCCAGGCGGCGATTGGTTTCCACCAGCTCGGCGTTGGCGCGGGTCAGCTCCTCGGTGCGTTGCGCCACCAGTTCCTGCAAGTGTTTGCGGTACTGGTTCAGTTCCTCGGCGGCCAGCACCCGCTCGGTGACGTCCTGTACCGTGCCCACCATGTGCGCCGGCTGATCTGCTGCGGCCGCATCCAGCCGGCTGCGCTGGTGCATCCAGCGCGGGGTGCCGTTATCGTGGCGTAGCAGCAGGTATTCCAAGTCGATGTCCCCGGCACTGCCGCTGCGTTGGCCTTCCAGGCAGGAGCGCACAGCGGTGCGATGGTCTGGGTGCACCAAGGCCAGCCAGTTATCAATGGTGCGGGGATAGCGGGCATCGATGCCGAAGATGGACTCCAGTTCGGCGCTGCCCTGCCATTGGCCGCTGGCGATATCCATGCTGTAGCTGCCGACGCTGGCGATGCCCTGGGCTTCGCGCAGGGCTGCCGCGCTGCGGCTCAAGGCGGCGCCGGCTTCGTCGCGGGCGGTGAGGCTGCGCAGGATCAGCAGGGCCATCAGGATCAGCACCAGCGAGACGCCGGCGCTGAGGGCCGTGATCATCTGCCCCTGTCGTTGGACCGGCACGAGAATCTCGTCCATCGGCAGGGCAGTAACCAGGCTCAGCCGGTACTCCGGCAGCCGGTGATAGCCGTAGAGCCGTTCGACGCCGTCGAGCTGGGCGGTGCGACGGAAGTTGCCATGCAGCGGGGCGTTCTGCGCCAGGTAAGGGGTATCGCTGATAATCCGCCCCATGTACTTTTCCCAGTCCGGTTCGCGCACCATCAGGTCGCCGCCGTCACGCACCATCAGCGCAACGCCGCGCCGCCCGACCGGCAGTGCCTGGTAGAAGCGGCTGAACAGCTCCGGGCTGATGGAAATCACGATGACGCCGTCGAACTTGCCGGCGCGCAACAGGGGGCGGGTGAACTGGATCGACCACTTGCCGGAGACCCGCCCCTTTACCGGCTTGCTGACGAACAGCCGGCTGGCGGTAGCGCCTCGATGGATGCGGATATGTTCCCGGTCGGCCAGGCTGACCCGCTCGCTCGGCGCCTTCAGGTTGCTGAAGATCAGCCAGCCGTCCTTGTCGACGATGGAGACCTGGACCGAAATGTCGGCGATGTTCTGTCGGTTGCGCTGGATTTCGGCGGCGAAATCCTTGCGCCGGTTGACCCAGGTATGGCCCAGTTCCAGCAGCATCAGATCGATGCGCTTGATGGTCGCCTGGGCGTGCTCGGCGAAGGCCAGGGCGGAACCTTCCATCTGCACGGCGGCGGCGTCGATGGCATCGCGGCGGCTGCGGTTCAACTCGTAAAAAGCGAACAGCCACAACCCGGCGAGGGACAGCGCCAGAAAAACCGCGACCTGGACCCGCAGCAGAGATTTACGCATCGTGCCTGCCTACCCATCCCCTTCCCGAGCGAATCATTATGCCGCCGATGGCGGCACCGGCGTCTGAGGGAGATCAAGTCTTGGGGTGGTCTGTCGGGTCGAGGTCGGTCGGGCGATCCACGTCGCGCAGCACGCCCGGGTCGTCCACGGCGCGGAGCGTGATCGGGTCCGCCGCCGCAGCGAGCAGGGCGCGGGCGCCGCTGTCGCCCCGCAGTGCGATCAGCGATTCGTACCAGGACGCTGCAAAACCCACCGGATGACCGCGCCGGCCCTGGTAGCTGGGGGCGGCGAGGGCGGCGCCGGCGCGCAGGGCAGCCACGACGCTGTGGTGGCTGGTGGGCTGGATGAAGGGCATGTCGGCCAGGGCGATCAGCCAGCCGGCAGCCGCGGGCGCGGCGCGGACGCCGGTCGCCAGGCTGTGGCCCATGCCGAGGCTGGCCTCGTCGCAGATCACGATCTCGCAGCCGGCGGCGGCCAGCAGCGCCGCCAGGGCCGCGCTGCCGGGGCGCAGCACGGCCAGGGTGCGCTCGCAGGCTGTTGCCAGGGAACGCGCCGCGGCGACGGCGATGGGCGTGCCATCGGCCAGCGGATGCAGCAGCTTGTCGCCGCCGAAGCGGCTGCCGCTGCCGGCAGCGAGCAGGATGCCGACGATGGGGGACGCCACGTCAGACCGGGCAGCCGGCCCGGGTGGGTTCGCCCTGGACGGACGGCAGCGAGAACTGGACGCCGTTCTTCAGCGCGGTCATCTCGGCCAGGATCGCCACCGCGATTTCCGGCGGCGTGCGGCTGCCCAGGGGCAGGCCCACCGGGCCATGGAGCCGCGCCACCTCGGCGGCGGACAGGTCGAAGTACTGCAGCAGGCGCTCGCGCCGCTTGGCGTTGTTGGCCCGGGAACCGAGGGCGCCGACGTAGAAGGCCGGCGACTTGAGGGCTTCCAGCAAGGCCATGTCGTCCAGCTTGGGGTCGTGGGTCAGGGCCACCACCGCGCTGTGCGGATCGAGGGCCAGTTCCAGCACCACATCGTCGGGCATGCCCGGCACCAGGGTGGCGCCAGGGATGTCCCATTCGCTGCTGTATTCGACCCGGGGATCGCAGATCAGTACCTGGTAATCGAGGGCCTGGGCCATCGGGGCGAGGAAGCGCGAAATCTGTCCGGCGCCGATGATCAGCAGCCGCCAGGCGGGACCGTGGGGGGTGACCAGGGTCTGGCCGTCCCACTGCAATTGATCGCTGCGGCGGCCGTCGCCGATGCTCACCTCTGCTGTCGCCAGGTCCACGCGGCGCAGCGCCAGTTGCCCGGTGGCGATGCGCTGCGCCAGGGCCTCCAGCAGGGTGATGTCAGGGGACGGTTCCAGCAGCAATTCCAGGGTGCCGCCGCAGGGCAGGCCGAAGCGCTGCGCCTCGTCCTTGCTGACGCCGTAGCGGATCAGTTGCGGCCGATTGTTGGTCGATGCGCCATCGAATTCGCCGGCGGTCATGCGGCGGATCAGATCGTCCTCGATGCAACCGCCGGAGACCGAGCCCTGCACCAGGCCGTCGTCGCGCAGGGCCATCCAGGCCCCCGGCGGGCGCGGCGCCGAGCCCCAGGTGCGGGCGACGGTGACCAGGGCGAAACGATGGCCGGCCGCGGCCCAGCGGCGGGTCGCGTCGAGTACCTGCGTATCCAGGCTGTCCATGCTCAGGCCTCCAACTCGGCGCTGTTGAAGGGCAGCCGCGTCAGGCGCTTGCCTGTCGCCGCGGCGATGGCGTTGGCGACGGCCGGCGCCAGCGGCGGCACCCCCGGTTCGCCGATGCCGCTGGGCGGCGCGGCGGAGGGCAGGATGTGCACCTCGACCCGCGGCATTTCGTGAATCCGCAGGGGTGGGTAGCCGTCGAAGTTGCCCTGCTCGACGCGGCCCTCCTTCAGCGTGATCTCGCCGTGCAGTGCCGCCGAGAGGGCGAAGCCGATGCCGCCTTCGACCTGGGAGCGGATGTTGTCCGGGTTGATCGCGGTGCCGCAATCCACCGCGCAGACCACCCGGTCCACGCGGATGCTGCCGCCCTTGCTGATGGTGACTTCGGCCACCTGGGCGACGTAGGAATTGAAGGATTCGTGCACGGCGATGCCGCGGCCGCGCCGTTCGCCGGCCTGGCCCGGCTGCAGCGGCGTGCCCCAATGGGCTTTTTCCGCCGCCAGCTTCAGCACGCCGGCATGGCGCGGATGCTTGTCCAGCAACTCCAGGCGCAAGGCCAGCGGGTCGCGGCCCAGCGCCACCGCCACCTGGTCGATGAAGGTCTCGGTCGAATAGGCGGTGTGCGAGGAGCCCACCGAGCGCCACCACAGCACCGGCACGCCGATATCGGTCGGTGTGTGCAGGTCCACGGTCAGGTGCGGCACGGCGTAGGGCAGGTTGGCCGCGCCCTCGACGGAAACGCCATCGATGCCGTTCTTCACCAGCATCTTTTCGAAGGGCGAGCCGATCAGGATCGACTGGCCCACCAGGCGGTGACGCCAGCCGCTGAGCTTGCCATTGGCATCCAGCGCGGCTTCCAGCACATGATGGAACAGGGGCCGGTAGTAGCCGGCGCGCATGTCGTCCTCGCGCAGCCAGACCAGCTTGATCGGCGCTTTGCCACCGCTGGCCTTGAGAATCTGCGCCGCCTCCAGCACATAGTCCGAGTCCTTGCAGGCGCGGCGGCCGAAGCTGCCGCCGGCGTAGAGCATGTGGATGTTTACCTGCTCCGGCTTGAGGCCGAAGGTGGCGGCCAGGGCGTATTGGTCGCCGGTATGCAGTTGCTCGCCGTTCCACACCTCCAGACCGTCGGCATTCAGCCGCATGACGCAGTTCATCGGCTCCATCGCCGCATGGGCTAGATAGGGGAAGTCGTAGGCGGCGCGCACCACCTTGGCCGCCTGGGTGAAGGCCTGGTCGGCGTTTCCGGCCTTGGCCGCCACCAGGCCAGGAGTCTTCGCCAGTTCCTTGTAGCGGGCGAGGATCTCGTCGCTGCCGAGCTTGAAGGCGGCGCTCTCGTCCCAGGTCACGGAGAGCGCGTCACGGCCCTTCTTGGCGCTCCAGGTGTCGGTTGCCAGCACTGCGACGCCCTGGGGAATCTGCACCACGTCCACCACGCCCTTTACCGCCTTGGCGCGGCTGGCATCAAAGCCCTGCACCTTGGCGCCGAAGCGTGGCGGATGGGCCACCACGGCCACCAGCATGCCGGGCAGATGCACGTCCTGGGTGAATTGCGCCTTGCCATTGGTCTTGTCGGCGCTGTCCTTTCGCTTTGCGACCTTGCCGATCAGGTGGAAATCCTTCGGGTCCTTCAGCTTCACGTCGCTGGGCACGGCTTCCATCGCCGCCGCAGCGGCCAACTGGCCGAAGCTGGCCTTGTGCTTCGATGCGGCGTGGCTGACCATGCCCTCGCGCACCACGATTTCGCTCGCCGGCACCTGCCATTCCTTGGCGGCGGCGCTGACCAGCATGGCGCGACCGGCGGCGCCGGCCTTGCGCATCTGCTCCCAGGAATTGGCCATGGCGGTGCTGCCGCCGGTGCCCTGGGCGGGGCCCCAGAACAGATTGTTGTAGCGCTTGGCGTCGGCTGGGGCGCCTTCGACGCGCACCGTCTTCCAGTCGGCGTCCAACTCCTCGGCGAGGATGGTGGCGAGGCCGGTGTAGGTGCCCTGGCCCATTTCCAGGTGCTTGGAGATCACCGTCACGGTGTTATCGGCGCCGATGCGGAGAAAGGCGTTGGGTTCGAAATGCACGGCGGCGGCGAGGCCGTCGCCGGCTTTACCGGGGCCTGCATTGGCGGCGAAGGCAGCAGGCAGCATGAAGCCGAGGGTGAGGCCGGCACCGGCCTGGATGAACTGGCGGCGGGAGAGATTTTCAATGGTCGTCATGGTTCGCTCCTCAGGCCAGCGCCTTGGCGGCTTCGTGGATCGCCGCGCGGATGCGCACATAGGTGGCGCAGCGGCACAGGTTGCCGCCCATGGCGTTGTCGATGTCGGCATCGCTGGGCTTGCGGTTCTTGGAGAGCAGGGCCACGGCGGACATGATCTGGCCCGACTGGCAGTAGCCGCACTGGACCACGTCGAGCTTGCGCCAGGCCTCCTGCACGGCGTGGCCGACCTTTTGCGCGTCCACCGCCTCGATGGTGGTGATCTTGCGGCCGGCCACCGCCGACACCGGGGTGACGCAGGAACGCA
>DATDMT010000146.1:0-5142 GCA_036518635.1 Rhodocyclaceae bacterium
CACCACCGACGTGGCGATCTTCACCCAGGGCGCGATCCGTCACACGGCGGTGATCCCCATCGCCGGCGACCAGATGACCTCGGACATCGCCATCGCCCTGCGCACCTCCACCCAGGATGCGGAGGAGATCAAGATCAGCTATGGCGTCGCGCTACAGCAATTGGCCGGGCCGGAGGAAATGATCGAGGTGCCGGGGGTCGGCGACCGCCCATCCTCCACCATGTCGCGGCAGACCCTGGCCGGCTTCATCCAGCCGCGGGTCGAGGAGATTTTCCAGAAGGTGCACGAGGAACTGGTCAGGAGCGGCTACGAGCGCCTGCTGCGGGCCGGCGTAGTGCTGACCGGCGGCTCGGCGATGATGCCGGGGATGATCGAACTGGGCGAAGAGATCTTCCACAACACGGTGAAGCTGGGCATGCCGCACTACGAGGGGCCCTTGAAGGAAGTGGTGCGCAACCCGCGTTATTCCACCTCGATGGGCCTGTTGCTGGAAGGTCAGGCGCAGCGCAAGCGCGGCATCAAGGCGCGGGACACCAAGTCCTTCCGCCAGGTGCTGGCGAAGATGCGCTCGTGGTTTGAAAAGAATTTTTGAAGATAGGGCGGGTTTCCCCTTGTGTCTTCAGGGTTTGCGGCCGTTAAGACGATTTATTTTTGCAGTATCCGAAGGAGGCGAGCATGTTTGAAATTATCGAGAAGGAAGCCGGACCGACCATCATCAAGGTGATCGGCGTCGGCGGTGCCGGCGGCAATGCCGTCGAGCACATGATCCGCGAGGGGGTCCAGGGCGTGGACTTCATCAGCGTCAACACCGATGCCCAGGCGCTGAAGAACTCCAGCGCCGGCGTGCGTCTGCAACTGGGCCCGGGCCTGGGTGCCGGCGGCCGTCCGGGCAAGGCCAAGGAACTGGCGGAGACCGAGCGCGAGCGCATCGCCGAGGCCCTGGCCGGTGCCCACATGGCCTTCATCACCGCCGGCATGGGCGGCGGCACCGGTACCGGCGCTGCCCCGATCGTCGCCGAAGTGGCGCGGGAACTGGGCATCCTGACCGTGGCCGTGGTGACCAAGCCCTTCGAATTCGAAGGCAGCCGCATGCGCCTGGCCGAGGAGGGTCTCTCCGAACTGGGCCAGAACGTCGATTCGCTGATCATCATCCTCAACGAAAAGTTGATGGAAGTCCTTGGTGAGGACATCGGCATGAAGGACGCCTTCCGTGCTGCCGACAACGTGCTGAAGAACGCCGTCGGCGGCATCGCCGAAATCATCAACGTGCCGGGCCTGGTGAACGTCGACTTCGAAGACGTGCGCACCGTGATGGGCGAAATGGGCAAGGCGATGATGGGTTCCTCCTGCGCCGCCGGCGTGGATCGCGCCCGCATCGCCGCCGAACAGGCCGTCGCCAGCCCGCTGCTGGAAGGCATCGAGCTCTCCGGCGCGCGCGGCGTGCTGGTGAACATCACCGCCAGCCAGTCCCTCGGCATGCGCGAGGTCAAGGACGTGATGGCGACCATCCGCAACTACACCGCGGAAGACGCCACCGTGATCTTCGGCACCGTGTTCGACGACAGCATGGAAGACAACCTGCGGGTCACCGTGGTGGCCACAGGCCTCGGCGGCAAGGCTGCGGCCAAGCCCAAGCTGGTGCCGAAGCCGATGGAAACCATCGCCATCGGCCTGCGCACCGGTACCTACGACGGTGTCGGCGAAACCCATCAAGTGTCCGCAGCCGGCGACGGCGGTTCGATGCCCTCGGTGTTCCATGGCCGTGCCCGCAACGCCGCCGTGGCCGACATGACCGCCAGCGGCATGGACAAGTACGACATCCCGGCCTTCCTGCGCAAGCAAGCCGACTGACGTCCGCGCCAACAATGCCACGCCCCGTGCCGCCGATCGCCTCCGGCCGCACGGGGCGTTGCGTTAAAATGTATTGATGCTCAAGCAACGCACCCTCAAGACCCTGATTCGCGCCACCGGCGTGGGCCTGCACTCGGGCCTCAAGGTCACCTTGGTGCTGCGTCCGGCGGCGCCGAATACCGGCATCGTCTTCCATCGCGTCGACCTCGATCCGGTGGTGACCCTGAAGGCCGACCCCTATGCCGTCGGCGACACGCGGATGGCCTCCTGTCTGGAAAAGGACGGCGCCAAGATCGGCACCGTCGAACACCTGATGTCGGCCCTGGCCGGCCTCGGCATCGACAATCTGCACGTGGATGTGGATGCCGCGGAAATCCCGATCATGGACGGCTCTGCCGGTCCCTTCGTGTTCCTGCTGCAGTCGGCGGGTATCGAGGAGCAGCCGGCGGCGAAGAAATTCCTCCGCGTCAAAAAGCCGGTGGAAGTCCGCGACGGCGACAAGTGGGCGCGGCTGGAGCCCTATGACGGCTACCGCCTGAGCTTCTCCATCGTCTTCAACCACCCGGCCGTGGATCAGACCGGGCGCGAGACCAGCGTCGATTTCGCCGACAACTCCTATATCCGCGAAGTCGCCCGGGCCCGCACCTTCGGCTTCATGCAGGACGTCGAAGCCCTGCGCTCCCAGGGGCTGGCCCTGGGCGGCAGCATGGAAAACGCCATCGTGATGGACGAGTACCGGGTGCTCAACGCCGAAGGCCTGCGTTACGCCGACGAGTTCGTCAAACACAAGGTGCTGGACGCCATTGGCGACCTCTACCTGGCTGGTCACCCTTTGCTGGCCGCATTTTCCGCCCACAAATCGGGCCACGCGATGAACAACCAATTGCTGCGCGCGTTGCTGGCCAATCAGGAAGCCTGGGAACTGGTCAGTTTCGAAGACCAGGCGGCAGCGCCGGCCCGGGTCGCCAACCTCTACCCCAGACTGGCTTGAGCGCGCTGTCTAGCGCTTGAGGCGGGCCGTCGCCGCCAGTCGCCGCAGCGCGATGCTGAGCGGCGAATCCTCCGGTAACTCCTCCGCCAAGCGGGAAATTCCGTCCTTCGTCCCATCGTCCATGGTGGCGCCGACGAAGGGCCCGCTGTTCGGGTCGCGGGTCGGGTCGGGTTGCACTTTGACCTGGATTTCGCTAACCTGCACCCCGCATTGACAAAAAACGTCGGTCAATCGGGTGGCAAGTTGCCTGATCTTGGCTGCAACTGCGCCGTTCTCGGCGTGGATAACGACCTTCCCCAGCTTCAGATTGGCTACCCGGCCGTAACGGGCCAGGGCCAGGGGAACTGCATTTTCGTAGGCGCGCTGCAGGCGCAGCAAACGGCCCGCATGGGCCGTCAGACCGGCCAGGGCCGAATCGGCATCCATCAGGTTGGCAAGGCTGCGAGCGCGCATCGGGATTAAAGGAAGGAGAAGACGTTGCATATTATTCTCGTCTCCAACCGGTTGGCAAAAGCGCGCACTTTCACGCTGACGCCCCGCCGCCTGTTGTTGGCCGTGTTTGGCCTCATCCTCACCGTGCTGACGCTGTCCACGCTGGTGTCCTACATCACCGTGCGCCATGCCGCCGATATCCGCCTGCCGCTGCTGAAGGACATCGTCCGTCTGGTGACTCTGGAGGATAGCCAGCGCAGCCAGGAATACCTGAAGGAAAACCTGCGGGTGATGGCCGTCAAGCTGGGCGAGATGCAGGCCCAGATGATGCGCCTGGACTCCCTCAGCGCTCGTCTGGCCGACATGACTGGCATCCGCCCCCAGGAAGTGAGCAAGCCCGAACCCGGTCGCGATGGCCGCGGCGGCCCGTTGCTGGCGGCCAGCGACATGAACGAATCGCAACTACAGGCGGCGGTGGACGCGATGACCGCCCAGGTCGAGAACCGCACCGACATCCTTTCCGTGATCGAAAGCCGCCTGTTCGAAGAGCGGGTGCGCAAGAACCTACTGCCCACCAGCCTGCCGGTGGACGTGCAATGGAACGCCTCGGCCTTCGGCTGGCGCATCGACCCCTTCACCGGCCAGCGCGCGATGCACGAAGGCGTGGACTTCCCGGCCGAGGTCGGCACCCCGATCAAGGCCGCCGCCGCCGGCGTGGTGGTGAACGTCGAACACCACTCGGACTACGGCAATGTGGTCGAGATCGATCACGGCAACGACCTGACCACCCGCTACGCCCATGCCTCCAAGGCCCTGGTCAAGGTCGGCGACGTGGTCAAGCGTGGCCAGTTGGTGGCCGAGGTCGGCTCCACCGGCCGCTCCACCGGCCCGCACCTGCACTTCGAGGTGCGCTTCAAGGGGGCCGCGCAGAATCCCAACCAGTTCCTCAACCAGGCCCGCGCCAACACCTACGCGCGCCGCTGAGGCCGCTTGCCCCGAGGGTGACAAGCGGGTTACAGGGCAGAGGGGGCTAGTCCCCCATGCTAAAATTCCCCTTTTATCTTTCCGGCGCCCCTAGTCGGCAAATCACGCATGATCACCGGATTCCTCAAGAAGATTTTCGGCAGCCGCAACGAGCGGCTGCTGCGTCAATACCGCACCGTCGTCACCCGTATCAACGCCCTCGAACCGGCCATGCAAGCCCTCGACGACGTGGCCCTGACGGCCAAGACCGACGAGTTCCGCCAGCGCCTGGCTCAGGGCGAAACCCTCGACCAATTGCTGCCTGAAGCCTTTGCCGTAGTCCGCGAAGCCGGCCGCCGGGTGCTAGGCATGCGCCACTTCGACGTCCAGCTAATCGGCGGCATGGTGCTGCATTACGGCAAGATCGCCGAAATGCGCACCGGCGAAGGCAAGACCTTGGTCGCGACATTGCCCTCCTACCTGAATGCCCTGTCCGGCAAGGGCGTCCACGTCATTACCGTGAACGACTACCTGGCCAGCCGCGACGCGGAATGGATGGGCCGCCTGCACCGCTTCCTCGGCCTCTCGGTCGGCGTGAACCTGTCGCAGATGGGGCACGACACCAAACAGCAAGCCTATGCCGCCGACATCACCTACGGCACCAACAACGAATTCGGCTTCGACTACCTGCGCGACAACATGGTCTACACGGCCGGCGAGCGGGTGCAGCGCGGCCTCAACTACGCCATCGTGGACGAAGTGGACTCGATCCTGATCGACGAGGCCCGCACGCCGCTGATCATCTCCGGCCAGGCCGAGGATCACACCGAACTCTACGTGCGCATGAACGCCGTGCCGCCCCTGCTGGAAAAGGGCATCGCCGCGGAACGGGAAGGCGACCTGGA
>DATDMT010000147.1:0-3735 GCA_036518635.1 Rhodocyclaceae bacterium
ACCCCGCCGACGCGGACGGTCTCCACCTTGACTTCGTACCCCGGCATGGGGACCTCGATTCACGGAAGGGTTGTGCGACACAAGGTTCTGATCGAACGGGCACAACGCTTCTGGGGAAGAGGCATGCGGGGCCGAAGAGGCACTCACGAATAACCGCGCACAGGGCGACGGGTACCCTTGCAGGGTAACACCTTCACCGCAGCGGGCCTTGGCTTTCCGCCGCCGCGATTCGGCATGGCGTGCCGAGCAACAACGACGGATGGCTTAACATCCAGCCCATGACTTTTCGCCCCTCACTCACCGCCCTGCTCTGCGCCGCCCTGCTGGCCTTAGTCGCAATGCCGGTGCGCGCCACCGATCTATCCATCGGCTTGGCCGCCGATGTCTCCTCCCTCGATCCGCATTACCTGAACACGGCGCCCAACATCGCCGTCGCCAGCCATGTCTTCGACACCCTGGTGCAGGTGGATGCGGACGGCAAACTGATCCCCGGCCTGGCCCTGTCGTGGAAGGCGGTGAACGCCACCACCTGGGAATTCAAGCTGCGCCCCGGCGTCAAGTTCAGCGACGGCAGTGCGCTGACGCTGGAAGACGTGCTGTTCTCGCTGGAGCGACCGACCAGTATCGTCAACAGCCCCGGCCCGTTCACGCCCTTCACCAAGATCATCGCCAGTAAGCAGATGGTCGATGCGCAGACCCTGCGCCTGACCACCCGCGAGCCCTACGGCGCACTGCCGCTGGACCTGGCCTCGATCTTCATCGTGTCGAAAAAGGCCGCCGCCAATGCGACACAGGAGGACTTCAACAGCGGCCGCGCCCTGCTCGGCAGCGGGCCCTACAAGCTGCTGCGCTTCGCCCGCGGCGAGCGCATCGAGCTGGCGCGGAACGAGCACTGGTGGGGCGGCAAGAGCGCTTGGGACAAAGTGACGCTGCGCATCCTGCCGGCCGATGCGGCACGCCTGGCGGCCCTGCTGGCGGGCCAGGTGGACGCCATCGAAGCGCCCCCCGCCGCCGACCTGCCGCGGCTAAAGAACGACGCCCGCTTCCGCCTGGAACAGCGCCCCTCCTGGCGCACCCTGTTCATCACCCTGGACCAGGCCCGGGACATCTCGCCTTTCGTCACCGACGCCAAGGGCCAGGCCCTGACGCGCAATCCGCTGAAGGATGCGCGGGTGCGCCTGGCCCTGTCCCAGGCCATCGACCGCAAGGCCCTCTGCGAGCGCACCCTGGACGGCCTCGGGGTACCGGCGGCGAACCTGGTGGCGCCGGGCATCCTGGGCCACGTGGACGCACTGAAGCCCGCTCCTTATGACCCCGAGGGTGCGAAGAAACTGCTGCGCGAGGCCGGCTGGCCGGAGGGCTTCGGCCTCACCCTGCACGGCCCCAACAACCGCTACATCAACGACAACCAGACCCTCCAGACGGTGGCCCAGTTCTGGAGCCGCATCGGCGTCAAGACCCGGGTCGAGACCCTGCCCCTGTCGGTGTACTTCGGTCGCCTGCGCAAGACCGATTTCAGCGCCGGCCTGCTCGGCTGGGGCTCCCTGGCCGGCGATATGACATTGAAGAACCTGGCCGCCACCCCCGATGCGGACAAGGGCTGGGGCGCCTGGAACTGGGGCGGCTACCGCAACGCCAAGGCCGACGCGGCGATGCACGAGGCCCTGGCTGCCACTGACGAGGCCAAGCGCCGCCGCCTCGCCGCCGAGGGTGCGGCCCTGGCGCTGCACGACACGGCCCTGATCCCGCTGCATCATCAGGTGGTGAGCTGGGCGATGAAGAAAGGTCTGAGCTATCCGGCGCGGATCGACGAATTCACCTTCGCCTGGCAGTTCCGTCCCGCGCCATGACTTACCTGCTGCGTCGCTTGGTCCACGGGCTGCTGGTGCTGCTGACGCTGTCGCTGCTGGTGTTCGTCGCCGTGTATGCCATCGGCAACCCGGTGGACCTGCTGGTGGACCCGCATGCCGATGCCGCCGACCGGCAACGGACCATCGCCGCGCTGGGCATCGACCAGCCGCTACCCATGCAGTACCTGCACTTTCTCGGCAATGCGTTGCACGGGCAATTGGGCGATTCCTTCGTCCAGGGTGTGCCGGCCCTGCCCCTGGTGTTGGAACGTCTGCCGGCGACACTGGAACTGGCGCTGGCGGCTCTGCTGATCGCGCTGCTGGTGGGCCTGCCTCTGGGCCTCGCCTCCGGTTTGCATAAGGGCAAGGCGCTGGACAAGCTCATCGGCGCCGGCGCCCTATTGGGTTTCTCGTTGCCGACCTTCTGGGTCGGCCTGACGCTGATCCTGCTGTTCTCGGTCAGCCTGCAATGGCTGCCGCCGGGAGGCCGCGGACCCACCGTCGAGTTGTTCGGCCTGCAGCTCTCCTGCTTCTCGCTGGAGGGCTGGCGCCATCTGCTATTGCCAGCGCTGACTCTGGCGTTGTTCAAGACCGCGCTGCTGATCCGCTTGCTGCGCCGGGGCACGGTGGATGCTCTCGGCCGCGACGACGTGCGCTTCGCCCACAGCCGAGGTTTGAGCGAAGCGCGGGTGATAGTCGTACATCTCTTGAAGCCGCTACTCCCGCCGCTGCTGACGGTGCTTGGGATGGAGTTCGGTTCGATCATCGCCTTCGCCGTGGTCACCGAAACCATCTTCGGCTGGCCCGGCATGGGGCGTTTGCTGATCGAATCGGTGAACGCCGTCGACCGGCCAGTGATCGTTGCCTACCTGCTGGTGGTGGCGGCGATGTTCGTCACCATCAACCTGCTGGCCGATCTGGCGGCGGCCTTGCTCGATCCGCGCTTGCGGCAGGAAGTAAGCGATGCCTAAGCGCGCCTTCCTGCCCCTGCTGTTGCTGCTGCTGATCGCCATCGCCGGCCCCTGGCTGGCGCCGCAGAATCCCTACGACCTGGCCAGCCTCGACATTCTCGACGCCCGCCTGCCGCCGGGCAGCGCGGCCGGCAGCGGCGCGTTGCACTACCTGCTGGGCAGCGACGAGCAGGGCCGCGACCTGCTCTCGGCGATGCTGATCGGGCTGCGTATCAGCCTCGCCGTGGGCCTGGCCGGCAGCGCCCTGGCCTGCGCCCTCGGCGTGCCGGTGGGCCTGATCGCCGGCTATCGCGGCGGCCGGGTGGATGCGCTGCTGATGCGCCTCGCCGACCTGCAACTGTCCTTCCCCGCGCTGCTGGTGGCCCTGGTGCTGCTCGCTGCCCTCGGCCCCGGCCTCGGCAAGGTGGCCCTGGCCCTGGCCCTCGCGCAGTGGGCCTGGTTCACCCGGCTGACCCGGGCCGCGGCCCGCGGCGAGGCCCGGCGCGACTACGTGGCCGCCGCCCGCCTGTGCGGCGCGACGCCGCTACGCATCCTGCATCGCCACCTGCTGCCCAACTGCCTGCCGACGCTGCTGGCGGTGCTACCGCTGCAACTGGCGGCGGCCATGGGCCTGGAAGCCACCCTGTCCTTCCTCGGTCTCGGCGCCCCAGTGACCGAGCCGTCGCTGGGCCTGCTGGTGGCCAATGGTTTCCCCTATCTGCTCAGCGGCCAGTACTGGATCAGCCTGTTCCCCGGCCTCGCCCTTTTGCTTGCCATCGCCGCCTGCAACGCGGCGGCGGATGCGCTGCAAGCCAACTCCACTTCGACGACACCATGAAACCCAGTATCGACATCATCGACTTCCACGGCATCGAGGCCTTCCGCCTGCAGGCCGCCAGCGGCGCCCGCGCCATCGTCAGCCGCCTCGGCGGCCA
>DATDMT010000148.1:0-6567 GCA_036518635.1 Rhodocyclaceae bacterium
CAGCGCCGCCAAGGTCGCCAGCGTCGCCGATGCAGTGGTGATCGGTAGCCGCATCATCGAGGAAATCGAGAATTCGCCCCGGGCCGAAGCGCCCGCCCGGGTCACGGCTTTCCTGCGGACCATCCGCGAAGCCATGGACAATGCTGCCGCCGGAGGTATCCGATGAGCTGGTTACAAAAGCTGCTGCCACCGAAGATCAAGCACAACGGCGAGGGCAACCGCAAGTCGGTGCCCGAAGGCCTGTGGTGCAAGTGTCCCGCCTGCGAGGCCGTGCTCTACAGCACCGACCTGGAGGGCAATCTGGGGGTCTGCCCGAAGTGCGGCCATCATCACCGCATTCGCGCTCGGGTTCGCCTCGATCAGTTGCTGGACGAGGAGGGCCGTTTCGAGATCGGCGCCGAAGTGATGCCGGTGGATGCCCTCAAGTTCAAGGACAGCAAGCGCTATTCCGATCGTCTTTCTGCCGCCGCCGAGGACACCGGCGAGGCCGATGCCATGGTGGTGATGCAGGGCGCGATCAAGTCCCTGCCGGTGGTGGTGGCCTGTTTCGAATTCGAATTTCTCGGCGGTTCCATGGGCTCCGTGGTCGGCGAGCGCTTCGTGCGCGGCGTGCTGACTGCCCTGGAACTGCAGGCACCTTTCATCTGCTTCACCGCCACCGGCGGCGCGCGGATGCAGGAAGGTCTCTTCTCCCTGATGCAAATGGCCAAGACCACTGCCGCCGTGACCCGCCTCGGCGCCCAGCAACTGCCCTTCGTGACGGTGCTGACCGATCCGACCATGGGCGGCGTGTCCGCTTCCTTCGCCTTCATGGGCGACGTGGTGATCGCCGAGCCCAATGCCCTGATCGGCTTTGCCGGCCCCCGCGTGATCGAGCAGACCGTGCGCCAGACCCTGCCGGAGGGCTTCCAGCGCGCCGAGTTTCTGCTGGAAAAGGGCGCCATCGACATGATCGTGGACCGTCGTGAAATGCGCGACCGCCTGGCCGCCGTGCTGACCCTGCTGCAGCGAGTGCCCGCCGTCTGCTGATGCCGCAATCCCTGGAGGACTGGCTGGCCCACATCGAGCGCCAGCACGGTCAGCCCATTGCCCTCGACCTCGACCGGGTGCGTGAGGTCAGCAGCAAGTTGGGCCAACACGCCAGCTGTCCGGTCATCCTGGTCGGTGGCACCAACGGCAAGGGTTCCACCTGCGCCATGCTGGAGCGCATCCTGCGCTACGCGGGTTACCGCACCGGTCTCTACACCTCGCCCCACCTACTGCGCTACAACGAGCGGGTGCGCATCGACGGCGAAGACGCGCCCGATGAATTGCTCTGCCAGGGCTTTGCCGCGGTGGAGGCGGCCCGCGGCGAGATTCCGCTGACCTACTTCGAATACGGCACCCTGGCGGCCTGGGAGGCGTTTGCTGCGCGCCGGGTGGAGGTGGTGATCCTTGAAGTGGGCCTGGGCGGGCGCCTCGATGCAGTGAATATCTACGATCCGGATTGCGCCATCGTCACCACGGTGGATTTGGATCACATGGATTACCTCGGTCCCGACCGGGAAAGCATCGGCTTTGAGAAGGCCGGCATCTTCCGCGCCGGCAAGGCCGCCATCTGCGGCGATCCGCAACCGCCCCAAGCATTGGTGCAGCACGCCGCAACCATCGGCGCCGACCTGCAGGTGCTGGGCAAGGATTTTGGCTATTTGCGCCTGGAGCAGCAGTGGCAGTTCTGGGGCCGTAGCGGCAAGCGCAGTGCCCTGGCGCATCCGGGGCTCCGTGGCGGCAATCAATTGCAGAACGCCAGCGTGGTGCTGGCGGCCCTCGACAGCTTGCGTGAGCAGTTGCCAGTGGCGATGCAGGACATTCGCCGCGGCCTGCTGGAGGTGGAGGTGGCGGGGCGCTTTCAAGTGCTGCCGGGCCAGCCGACCATCGTCCTCGATGTGGCTCACAATCCTCAGGCCGCGCGGGTGCTGGCCGACAACCTGGGGAACATGGCCTTCCACCCGGAAACCTGGGCGGTGTTCGGCATGCTCAAGGATAAGGACGTCGCCGCTGTGATCGCCGCGATGAAAGGCCGGGTGACCCGCTGGCTGCCTTGCACGTTGCCGGGCCCTCGCGCAGCCACGGCCGACGAGCTGGCCGAAGCCCTGGTTGCACAGGGCGTCGCCGCCCCGATTCCGCGCTTCGAATCCCCGGCTGCAGCACTGGTCTACGCCCGGGAGCAGGCGGGCGATGGTGATAGAATCGCCGCCTTCGGATCATTCCTCACCGTAGCCGACGTGATGCGCGTCCTCAAGCGCGTTGCCTGAACAAACATGGCTGAGAACGACGCAGTTGCAGATCCCCAAACTGACCTGAAAAAGCGCGCCCGACGCCGCTTGGTGGGCGCTGTCGCGCTCGCCCTGCTGGCGGTGATCGTGTTGCCGATGGTGATGGACCACGAGCCACGTCCGGTGGCGCAGGACATCCAGATCCGTATCCCCAAACAGGACGCCGAGATGCCGGCGACCAAGAGTATTGCTGAAAAGCCGGCGTCCGCCGCGACGCCTGCAACAGCCGCTGCTGAATCGCCCAGTGCCGTTGCACCTGCAGCAGTTGCTGCCGCTGCTGTCGGTGTTGCCGCGGCGGCCAAGTCTGCAGATGCGGCTAAACCCGCCGACGCCAAATCGGCCGAAGTGAAGCCTGCCGATGCCAAAGCGGCAGCCAAGCCCGAGGCCAAACCAGAGGCAGCGGCCGAGCCCGCCAAGAAACCCGTCACCCAGCCCGAACCCCCGAAGGAAAAGGCCGTTGCCAAGAAGGCCGACGAAGCCAAGGCGACCGCCGCGCTGGAAGGCAAGGGCGGCAGCGGCCAGTGGATTGTCCAATTGGGGGCCTACCAAAATACCGGCAATGTGAAAGTGCTGATGGCCAAGCTCAAGGAAATGGGCTTGCATGCCTATACTGAAAAACTGGATACGCCGCAGGGCCCGCGCATTCGTGTGCGATCCGGCCCTTACGCCGACCGGGACGCGGCCGTGAAGGCCCAGGCACGAATCAAGAAAATCGGCGTCGACGGATCCGTCGCCCAGAAGTAAGTGACGCTGTTCGATTACGCGGTTTTGGCGCTGGTGGCGGCGTCGGCGCTGTTGGGTTTGTGGCGTGGGATTGCCAGCGAACTGCTGGCGCTGGTGGCTTGGGTGGTTGCTTTTTTTTGCGCGCGCGCGCTTGCGGTGCAAGTCTCGGCAGCGCTAACCGGCGTGATCGCCGAGCCCGGTTTGCGTTACGGCGCGGCGTTTGCGGCGATCTTTTTCGGTGTGTTACTGGTGCTGTCCCTGGGACGGCTGCTGGTTCGGGAAATTTTGAAATCCATTGGCCTCGGCTTGGTGGATCGCCTGTTGGGGGCTGTATTCGGCCTTCTGCGAGGTGCGGTACTGGTGCTTGTGGCGGTGTTGTTGGGTGGACTGACGACACTGCCGAAACAGTCTTGGTGGCAGGACGCCGTGTTGGCACCCCCGCTTGAATTGGTGGTGCTGGCCGGCAAACCCTGGATGCCCCAGGAATTGGCAAAACGAATTCGATATCGATAGAGGTTGTTATGTGCGGGATTCTTGGGGTTGTTGCAACCACGCCGGTCAATCAGCTGCTGTATGACGGCTTGCAGGTCCTGCAACACCGGGGACAGGATGCGGCGGGCATCGCGACGGCGGAGAGCGGTCGTTTCCATATGCACAAGGGGCCGGGTCTGGTGCGGGATGTCTTCCGCACCCGCAACATGCGCAACCTGGTGGGCAATTGGGGCATCGGCCATTGCCGCTATCCGACTGCCGGCTCTGCCTACAACGCGGCCGAGGCACAGCCCTTCTATGTGAACTCGCCCTTCGGTCTGATGTTGGCGCACAACGGCAACCTGACCAATGCCGACCAGTTGAAGCAGGACATGTTTCTCCAGGATCTGCGCCACATGAACACCAACTCGGATTCCGAGGTGCTGTTGAACGTGCTGGCCCATGAGCTGCAGGTGGCGTCCACCAAGCATCAGGTGGATGCGGAGGCAATCTTCAAGGCGGTGGCCGGCGTCCATCGCCGGGTGCGTGGCGCCTACGCGGTGGTGGCGATGATCGCTGGTTATGGCCTGCTGGCCTTCCGCGACCCCTACGGTATTCGCCCGCTGATCATCGGCCGCAACGACACGCCGCTGGGTCCCGAGTATCTGGTGGCATCGGAAAGCGTTGCCATCGACACCCTTGGCTTCAAGGTGCTGCGCGATGTGGAGCCGGGTGAGGCGGTGTTGATCGACACCCAGGGCCACTTCATCAGTCGCCAGTGCGCCGAGCGTCCGGTGCACGCCCCCTGCATGTTCGAGTACGTCTACCTGGCACGGCCGGATTCCCTGATGGATGGGGTTTCTGTCTATGAGACTCGGGTGAAAATGGGTGAATTGCTGGCCGAAAAGATTCGCCACACCCATCCCCATCTCGATATCGATGCGGTGATTCCGATTCCGGACTCTTCGCGCCCGGCAGCTATGGAACTGGCCCTGCGCCTGAACGTGCCCTATCGCGAAGGCTTCGTGAAAAACCGCTATATCGGTCGTACCTTCATCATGCCGGGGCAGGCGACGCGGCGTAAGTCGGTGCGGCAGAAGCTCAACGCCATTGCCCAGGAATTCCGCGGCAAGAACGTGATGCTGGTGGATGACTCCATCGTGCGCGGTACGACCAGCCAGGAAATCATCATGATGGCCCGGGAAGCCGGGGCGAAAAAAGTCTACTTCGCCTCCGCATCGCCCCCGGTGCGCTTTGCCAATGTGTACGGCATCGACATGCCGACCCGTAGCGAGTTGATCGCTGCGTTCCGCAACGACGAGGAAATCTGCGCGGAAATCGGCGCCGACGGTTTGATCTATCAAGACATCGAATCCCTCAAGGCCGCGGTGCGTGCCGTCAATCCGGCACTGACCATTTTCGAAACCTCCTGTTTCGATGGCCACTACGTCACCGGCGATGTGACCGAGGCCTATCTGGAAGGTATCGAATCGGCCCGCGCCAAGGCCTCCAAGCAGGCAGACGACGGCGAGGGCGGCCAGATGGATTTGAACCTGGTGGCTTCAGAGTAACTCCATGGACAGCAAGTACGACTTCGATACCCTGGCCGTCCGGGCCGGCCAGGAACGCAGCCAGTTCAACGAGCATTCCGAAGCGCTGTACCTGACTTCAAGTTTCGTCTTTGAGTCTGCAGCCCAGGCGGCTGCTCGGTTTTCCGGACAGGAGCCGGGCAACGTATACGCCCGCTTCACCAATCCGACTGTCAGCATGCTGCAGGAACGCCTGGCGGCGCTGGAGGGCACGGAGCGTTGTGTTGCCACAGCGAGTGGAATGTCCGCCATCCTGGCGACGGTGATGGCTCTGCTAAGTGCTGGCGATCACATCGTCAGCTCGCGCAGCATCTTCGGCTCTACCCAGCAGTTGTTCGGCAATATCTTGGGCCGCTTTGGTGTCGAGACGACCTATGTAGATGCGACGGATATTGCGGCCTACCAGGCTGCAATGCGCCCCAATACCAAGTTGGTGTTTATCGAAACGCCGTCGAATCCCTTGACCGAGGTGGTCGATATCGCTGCCGTTGCGGCGGTGGCCCATGCTCACGGCGCGCTATTGGCTGTCGATAACTGTTTTTGTACCCCGGCCTTGCAACGCCCCATCGAATTCGGTGCCGATCTGGTGATCCACTCGGCGACCAAGTATCTGGATGGCCAGGGGCGGGTTCTAGGCGGCGCGGTCTGCGGTCGTGGCGACTTGCTGGAAGAGGTATTCAAGTTTCTGCGTACCGCCGGGCCCACGCTGTCGGCCTTTAATGCCTGGGTGATTCTCAAGGGCATTGAAACACTGGGCTTGCGTATGAAGGCTCAGTCGGCGACCGCCTTGGCCTTGGCGCAACAACTGGAAGCACATCCTTCCGTATCGCGGGTCTTCTATCCGGGACTGCCTTCGCATCCCCAATATCAATTGGCTCTGCAGCAGCAAGCCGCGGGCGGGGCTATTGTGACCTTCGAGGTCAAGGGCGGGCGTGAGGCTGCTTGGCGCGTGGTCGATAACTGCAGGCTACTTTCTATTACCGCCAATCTTGGCGATGCGAAGACTACGATCACCCATCCGGCGACCACCACGCACGGCCGCATCAGTCAGGAAGCGCGTGACGCATCGGGCATCACCGATGGTCTGTTGCGCGTGGCAGTGGGCTTGGAGTCCGGCCGCGACATTTATGCGGACCTCGCGCGAGGGATGGCTTGAGGAGGTTTCATCTCCCCATTTGAAAAAATTTTCAAAAAGGGGTTTACAGGGTCAGGATCACTCCCTATAATCTCGTTTCTCTGCTGATGACGCAGACGCGCAAAGCGCGAAGCAGCCGCTCTTTAAGAATTAGGACAACCGATAGGTGTAGGTACTTACCGGGCTGAAGCAACATTACGTGGGGATGGCCGACATCGAAGGCGCCCTGCAGTGGGTAGAAATACTGTGATGTTGTTTAGCTAAGAAATTATGGAAGTACCTCACCGAAGTAATAGGTAAGAAGCGAAAGCTTTGAACTAGAAATTTCGTTGAG
>DATDMT010000149.1:0-15069 GCA_036518635.1 Rhodocyclaceae bacterium
AACCAGGCGGCCAATCTGAAAACCCTGATGGCCAACGCCGGGCCGCAGGGCTTCATCCTCAATATCTCCGGTACGGCCCAGACCGGCGACAGCTTCCTGATCCGGCCGACGCGCAGCGCGGCCCGCGACGTCAAGCTGCAGCTCTCCGATGTCAACAACATCGCCGCGGCGATGCCGATCCGTACCGTGGCCAAGGCGACCAACGCCGGGCAGGGCACCATCAGCGTCGGCTCGGTGACTAGCAGCACCATTGGCATTTCCTCCAAGGTCAAGCTGACCTTTGATGCCACGGTCAATGCACCGAATGGTGCCTTGTATGGTTTCCCGGTGGGCGCCAAGGTCACCGTCGGCACCACGGTCTATTCGGTGAGCAGCGCCAGCCAGCGCATTCCCTTCGCCGCCGGCGCCACCATCAGCTTCCAGGGCGCGAACTTCCAGATCGCCAACACCCCGGCCAACGGAGACAGCTTCGTCGTCGGCCCGGACATGGTGACCACCGGCAATTCCGCCAATCCGATGGTCAAGGCCGACTACCTGCCGGGCAACGCCGCCGCCGGCAACACCCTCACCTATGACGGTGTCACCAAGACGCTGAGCGGTTTTCCCACCGGCGCCAAGGTGACCCTGACCGACTTCGCCACGCCGCCCAACACCCTGGCGACGATCACCGTCGTCAACGGCACCACCCAGGTGCCGCAACCGCCGCTCACCCTGCCCACCACCGGCGTCAGCGTGAACTACTCGGGCGTCAGCGTTCGTATCAGCGGCCAATTGGCCAACGGCCAGCAGATCACCCCGGGCGGTTTCCTGGTGCAGACACCGCAGAGCCTGCCGGTAGCCGACATTCCGCTGACCTTCAAGCAAGCCACGAGCAGCCTGCCCGCCCGCATCACCGGCTTCCCGGTGGGCACCACGGTGACCGTGACCCAGGTGGACGGCACCATCAAGGCCTACCCGATGGACCCCACCGTGGTCGGCGCCGACTACGTGCCTTACACGCCCGGCGCGACCATCTCCTTCAACGGCCTCAATTTCCAGATGGGCGGCACGCCGGCGGACGGCGACCAATTCACCATCAGCCGCAACGCCTCCGGCGCCGGCGACAACCGCAACCTGCTGTCCCTCAATGCCCTGCAGACCGCCCATACCATGCTGGGCGGTTCGGCCAGTTACCAGGCGTCCTACGCCCAACTGGTCAGCGGCATCGGCAACAAGGCGCGGGAACTCACGGTCACCCAGACCGCCCAGGAAAACCTGGTGACCCAGACCGAGACCAGCATCCAGTCGATCTCCGGCGTCAATCTCGACGAGGAGGCCGCCAACCTGCTGCGCTATCAGCAGGCCTATCAGGCATCGGCGAAGGTCATCGATATTTCTCAGAAGTTGTTCGATATGTTGGCCAACCTCGGCTAGCCAGCAGGAACACTAGGAGTCGAACATGCGTGTCAGCACAGGAATGATCTTTAACGCGGGGAACGGCGGCATCCAAAGCCGGACCTCCGACTTGCTGAAGACCCAGCAGCAGATATCCAGCGGCCGGCGCATGTTGACGCCCTCCGACGATCCGGTGGCTGCCGCCCGCGCCCTCGAACTGCAGCAGGCCCAGTCGATCAACAACACCCAGGGCTCGACCCGCACCGACGCCAAGAACAGCCTCGGCCTGGTGGATAACCAGCTCGGTTCCGCCAGTGATCTGTTGACCAGAATCCATGAGCTGACCGTGCAGGCCGGCAACGCCGCCCTGTCCGACCAGGACCGGCAGAGCATCGCCACCGAATTGCGCTCGCGTTATCAGGAGCTGCTCGGCATCGCCAACAGCACCGACGGCGCCGGCCGCTACCTGTTCGGCGGTTACCAGGATGGCGGCCGCCCCTTCAGCGGCAGCGTCGAAAACGGCGTGCTGTATACCGGCGATGATGGTGTGCGCTCCCTGCAGGTGTCGTCTTCACGCCAGCTCGGCATCAGCGCCTCCGGCAACGACGTGTTCATGCGGGTGAAGAGCGGCAACGGCACCTTCATCACCGGCACCCAGGCGGCCAAGACCGCCAATTCGGTAAAGGCCGACATCAGCCAGGCCAAGGTGACCAACACGGTCACCAACAAGGCCGACTGGAATGACTCAGTGAACAGCGGTGCGCTGGAATTGCGCTTCTGGGCCGACCCGGCCGGTGGCGCCGTGGCGACCCAAGGCTATTCCCTGGGCAATGCCAATTTGGCGACTGCTTTGCCGCTGACCCTCACCGGGGTCAACGACAACAACTTCACCATCAGCCTGAACGGTGCCGCGGCGCAGACGGTCACCGTCGCTCCCGCGGTGTACAACTCGCTGAACGGCCCTGGCGGCCTGATTCCGGCGATTCAGGCAGCGGTCGATACCGCTCTCGGCGCTCCGGGCCAGGCGACCGTCGAGGCCGATGCCAGCAACCACTTGGTCATCACGTCGACCACCACCGGCCCGGCGTCCA
This sequence comes from Rhodocyclaceae bacterium, assembly GCA_036518635.1. Lineage (GTDB taxonomy): Bacteria > Pseudomonadota > Gammaproteobacteria > Burkholderiales > Rhodocyclaceae > AWTP1-18. The sequence goes on from DATDMT010000149.1 coordinate 2,466, forward strand.
GCGTGCAGTTACAGGCGGTGGGCGGCGACAGCGGCTTCAGCAGCTTGGTCGGCGCGGCCCCGGTGACCTTTGCCAAGGGCGCCAACAGCGTCGCCGGCAGCGTCTTCTACGATCTGGTGGATACCGTCAGCGGCAAGTCCCTGTTCACCAACACCGCCTCCGCCACCGGCGCCGGCGGCACCTACAACCACGCCTACATCAGCGGCTCGACCATCAATCTGTCCGGCTTCAATGCCGCCTACACCACGGCCACCGGCGCCACCGGCTTCGGCGCCAGCGTGGTGGTCAGCGGTGCGCCGGCCTCCGGCGACGTGTTCAGCATCGCCAAGCCGGCGCTGGATACGATCACGGTGGCCGAGAAGAGCGTTGCCGCCTGGCATGCCGGCGCCGCCATCGACAAGGGTGCGGTGACCAATCCGGCCGCATGGCGACAGGCCGCCAACAGCGGCAACCTGGAACTGCGTTTCTGGACCGATCCCACGGGCGGCACATCGACCCAGGGCCAGGTCGTGGGAACGACGGTCCCGGTCCCAACTGCCTATGCGACGCCGTCCCTCAACCTCCCGCTGGCCGTTACCACCGGCGTAGACGACCAGTTCCGCATGTCTTTGAACGGTGCCGGCGCGGCTAACGTGACCGTTGCCTCCGGCGTGTACAACACTTCCGCTGGCCTCGTGGCGGCGGTACAGGCAGGGGTGGATGCCGCCTTCGGCGCCGGGCAGGCCGTCGTGGCGATGGGCAGCAATAGCCAGTTGACGATCACGTCAACTTCGCTTGCGTCGAATGCAGGCGTTGCTCTCTCGCCAGTGGCCGGCAACACCGGCCTCAGCAAGCTGCTGGGCCCTCCCGCACCCGCTACCCCGCTGACCATCGTCGCTGGCAGTAACGACCAGTTCGACCTCTCCCTTGATGGTGCCGCCGCCGTGACGGTGACCGTTCCGGCGGCCACCTACAACACTGCGGCATCGCTGGTCGCGGCGATCCAGGGCGTGTTACCGGCTGGCGCATCGGCGAGCCTGGATGCGAACGGACATTTGGTGGTGACCTCGGCGACCAGCGGCGTTCCTTCCAACATCGGGCTCGTCGCCACCGGCGCCAACACCGGCTACGCCACCCTGTTCGGCGCCCCGACCGGTACGGCGGGCATCACCGCCGGCGCCGGCACGACCTTTTACGATCTGGTGGATGCCAAGACCGGCCTGTCGGCCTTCACCGGCACCGCCTCGACCACCGGCGGTGCCGGCAACACCTACGGCCATCTGTACGTGCCCGGCCAGGCGATCAGCCTGTCCAGCGTCGGTGGCCAGGGCGCGCCCGCCGCCGCCGCCTTCGACTACGGCGCCAAGGTCACGGTCACCGGTGCGCCGATCAGCGGCGACACCTTCACCATCAAGTCCTCCACCGATGGCCTGGGCAACGGCTATTTCGTCACCGCCGCCAAGCAGGCCGCGACGCTGAATGCCGGCAGCGGCATCGTCGGCACCGGCACGGTGATCGACCAGGCTAAGTGGAACGACCCGGCCAACTCGAAGAATCTGGAAGTACGCTTCTGGAAGGACACCCAGAGCGCGCCGCCGACGCTGTATTACGACCTGGTGGACGTGACCACGGAAAAATCCCTGTTCACCAATACCACCTCGGTGGCCGGCGGCGCCAACGGCACCTACACCCATAAGTTCAGCCCCGGCGACGCGGTGGTCTTCGATGGCCTCAACGTGCCCGTCGCCGGCCCCCCGCCGACCACGGTGACCAGCTTCGGCATGTCTGTGGATATCGACGGCACGCCGGCCAGCGGCGACGTGTTCACGGTCAAATCGAGCGCCAGCCAGAGCATTTTCGATACCCTCGGCAAGCTGATCAACGCCATGGAGCACGGCGCGCCGGCGGGCACCATGGGCAATAACTACCTGAGCAACGTGGTGTCGCAGACCCTGGGCAATCTGAGCCAGGCCACCGACGGCATCCTGCAGGTGCGCGCCACGGTGGGCTCCGGCCTGGCGGAGTTGGACGGCCTGGATACCGCCGGGTCGAACCTCGACCTGCAGTACCAGCAAACGCTCTCGGGCCTGCAGGATCTCGACTACAGCAAGGCGATCACCGACATGATGCGGCAGCAGACCGAGTTGCAGGCGGCGCAGCAGTCCTTCGCCAAGATTTCCAACCTGTCCCTATTCAACTACCTCTGACATGCGCCGCCTCGCCGCCCTGATCGCCAGCGTCGTCCTCATCGGCGGTTGCGCCAGTTCGTCCTCCACGGCCGGGCTGTATCCGGCCGGCGGTTCCGTGGTTTCCAACAGCAGCATCCGCCTCACGCCCTCGCTCACCGTTTCCCTCGAGCACCTGCTCTACTGGGGCGGCGTCGGCGCGTTGGCCTATTACGTGGTGGACCCGCTGTCGCCCAACTGGGACATCGAGGAAGCGCGCCTGCCGGACGACAAGGTGGTGCTGTCGCTGAAGATGAAGCGTTACTACGTCGGCGGCGCCGGCGAAGCGCGCGAGGTGTTCCAGCGCCGCGCCCGGGAGTTGGCCCTGGCGGGCGGCTACAAGGACTTCGTGATTCTCGGTTACAGCGAGGGCATGGATTCCAACGCCATCGGCTCGCGCCGCATCGCCGAGGGTGCCATCGCGCTGCGCAAGTAGGCGTAGCTCAGACGCCGGCGGCGGCCCTCATCATGACGCCGAGGGCGGCGAAGCCGCGGTCGTAGAGCCGCTCAATGGCGGCGCCCAGATAGGGCAGTGACAGCATTAGCACGATGAAGCCGGTGACGATGGTCACCGGAAAGCCGATGGCGAACAGGTTCAGCGTCGGCGCGATGCGGGTCAGTACACCCAAGGCCAGGTTGGTGATCAGCAGCGCCGCCACCAGCGGCAGCGATAGCAACAAACCCATGGAGAACATCGTCCCCGCCGAGGCCAGCAGGGCGAGAAAGCCTTTGATGGCAAAAGGCTGGGTGGACACCGGCAGCAGGGTGAAGCTTTCCGCCAGGGCCGAGACGATCAGCAGATGGCCGTTCATCGCCAGCAGGATCAGGGTCGCCAGTAGCGAAATGAACTCGCCGATCACCGGCGTCTGGCTGGAGCCGGTGGGGTCGTAGAACACCGCGAAGGGGAGGCCCATCTGCAGGCCGATCAAGTCGCTGGCGATGTCGATGGCGGCGAACACCAGACGCAGCACGAAGCCCATGGCAAAGCCGATCAGAATCTGCTGGGCCAGCATCAGCAGGCCGATCCAGGAGCCGGCGGGTATCTCCGGCATCGGCGGCAGCGCCGGGGCAATGCCGAGGCCGATGGCCAGGCCGGCGATCAGGCGCAGATTGGCCGGCAGGGCGGCGTTGCTGAACACCGGCGCGATGGCCATCAGTGCCAGGGTACGGGCCATCGGAAACATGAACAGCGCGATCCAGGCATTCAACTGGGCGCTGGTGATCTGGATCATGCGCGCGAATCAGTGCTAAAGCACATGCTTTCCGGAAGCACTCGCCATCCATGGCAGCGCGCAAAGCAACGACGCCCGCCCCCTCCCATCCTCCCCCTCGCGGGACCAGCCCAAAGGGCGCAGGACGCCGCATAGCGGCGGTCCCGAGCGCAGCGAGGGATGGGCCATAGGCCCACAGAGGCTACTGATTGGCTCGCTGCGCTCGATAGCACTGGGCGGATTGTTCAAACGCATTACGTTAACCAATCAGTGTCGGTATCGCCTCGAACAGCCGGCGCATGTAGTCGGTGATCATGGTGATCATCCAGGGGCCGGCCACCAGCAGGGTGATGAAGATCACGATCAGCTTGGGCACGAAGGACAGGGTCGCTTCGTTGATCTGGGTGGCGGCCTGGAAGATGCTGATGATTAGGCCGGTGGCCAGGGCGGCGATGAACAGCGGCGCCGAGATCAACAGCGTGAGCTCGATGGCCTGGCGGCCGATGGCGATGACAGTCGTGGGCGTCATAACACTTCCTTTTTCAAGCCGCAGAGCGGCTTCCAACTAATCCCCCCCCCTCCCCGGGAAGGGGGATGGGGGGGGTGAATCTTTGCCGGCTTTGGTTAGTCGCAACGCGATTAACCAAAGCTTTGGACCAGGGAACCGATGAGGAGATTCCAGCCGTCCACCAGCACGAACAGCATGATCTTGAAGGGCAGGGCGACGATCACCGGCGACATCATCATCATGCCCATGGACATCAGCACCGAGGCGACCACCATGTCGATGATCAGGAAGGGGATGAAGACGATGAAGCCGATCTGGAAGGCAGTCTTCAGTTCCGAGGTGACGAAGGCCGGGATCAGCACCCGCATCGGGATGTCGTTCACCGTCGCTGGCTTGGGCTGCTTGGCGATCTTGGTGAACAGGGCCAGATCGGCGTCGCGGGTCTGCTTCAGCATGAAGCCGCGTAGGGGAACGGCGCCTTTGTCGAGGGCTTCCATGAAGTTGATCTTGTTCTCCGCCAGGGGCTGATAGGCCTCGACGTAGATTCGCTCGCCCACCGGCGCCATGATGAAAAAGGTGAGGAACAGGGTCAGTCCCACCAGGACCTGGTTCGGCGGTGAGTTTTGGGTGCCGATGGCCTGGCGCAGCAAGGTCAGGACGATGATGATCCGAGTGAAGCTGGTCATCATCAGGATCACGGCCGGCAGGAAGGTCAGCGCCGTCAGCAGCAGCAGGGTCTGGATCGACAGGGACCACTGGGTGCCGCCGCCGGCCGCCGGACTGCTGGTCACCGCCGGCAGCGCCTGGGCCATGGCCAACTGCGGCAGCAGCAGGAGCAGCGGCAGTAGCGACCGTAGTTGCTGCTTAAGACGCATGGTTGCGGCGCTCCAGCATGCCCTTCAGGCGCGCGGCGAAATCCGGTGCGGCAAAGCTCGCGGTGGGCGGGGTTTCACCCTTGGGCAGTTCCTGCAGCGGGGTGACCCGGCCGGGGGCGACGCCCAGTACCAGCCATTTGTCGCCGACTTCGACGATCACCACCCGTTCCCGCGGACCGACGGCGGCCGCAGTAATCACCTTGAGCATGCCGCTGGCTGCGCCGCGCGGCGCAGCAATGCGCTTCAGCAGGATCATGCTGCCCCACATCAGCGCCAGCACGACGGCGAGGCCGAGCAGCAGTTGCAGCAGGCTGCCGCCGACATCGGCGGTGGGTGCGGCGCTCTCGGCGCGGGCGAGGCCCGACAGTAGGGCGGAGAGGAGTAGAACGGGGAAGTTGCGCATGGCAGGCGGCCGCTAGGGGACTGCCTGCCAGCTTAGTACCGGCAAGGGGTTGTGTACCGCTGGAGAACGCGGGAAAAGGACGGGTTATTCAGCCTGTTTCGGCGTTCCCGGCGATCAGCGGTTCAGCTTCTTCAACCGCTCCGAGGGGGTGATGATGTCGGTCAGGCGGATACCGAACTTGTCATTCACCACCACCACCTCGCCCTGGGCGATCAGGGTGCCGTTCACCAGCACGTCCATCGGTTCGCCGGCCATGCCGTCGAGTTCCACCACCGAGCCGTGAGCCAGTTGCAGCAGGCTGCGGATCGGCAGCTTGGTGCGGCCGAGTTCCACGGTCATATGCACGGGGATGTCGAGGATCATGCCGAAGTCGTTCATCGCCTCGGCGCGGGCGTTGCCTTCGCCCAGTTGCTCGAAGGCGGCGGGCTGGGCGGTGGCCTCGGCCACTGCCTGCTCGCCCATGGCGGCAGCCCAATCGTCTTCGGAGACCTGGTCTTCTGCGTTGGGATCGTTATCGGTCATGGTCGCGGCTCCTACTCGTTCTCTTCTTGGGCCAGGAAGCGCTGCACCTGCAGCGCATATTGGCCATTGCGCACGCCGTAGCGGCATTCCAGGACGGGAATGCCGTCCACCTGGGCGTTTACGAATTCACTGACATGGATTGGGATGATGTCGCCGACTTTCAGTTCCTCGATCTCGCCGAGGGTGATGGTGGCGCTGCCCAGCGGCACCCGCAGTTCCACCTCGGCCTGCTGCAACTGGCGCGTCAGCATGGTGGTCCAGCGCTTGTCCGAGCCCGCCTGTTCGCTGTGCATGGTGCTGTAGAGCACGTCGCGGATCGGCTCCACCATCGAATAGGGCAGGCAGATGTGCATCTCCGCCGAGTTGCCCGACAGCTCCAGCGTGTAGGTGATCGCGACGACGATTTCCGAGGGCGTGGCGATGTTGGCGAACTGGGTGTTCATCTCCGAGCGCACGTACTCGAACTCGAGCGGGTACACCGGCTTCCAGGCCTTGCCGTACTCGGTGAACACCACGTCGAGCAGGCCCTGGATGATGCGCTGCTCGGTGGCGGTGAAGTCGCGCCCCTCGACCCGGGTATGGAAGCGGCCGTCGCCGCCGAACATATTGTCCACCACCAGGAACACCAGGTTGGGATCGAACACCACCAGGCCGGTGCCGCGCAGGGGCTTGGCCTGGACCAGGTTGAGGTTGGTCGGCACCACTAGGTTGCGGACGAACTCGCTGTACTTCTGCACCCGGATCGGCCCCACCGAAATCTCGGTGCTGCGGTGCATGTAGTTGAACAGGCCGATGCGCAGGTTGCGGGCGAAGCGCTCGTTGATGAGCTCCATGGTCGGCATGCGACCGCGGACGATGCGCTCCTGCCGACCCAGGTCATAGGACTTGACGCCGCCCGCGGCTTCTTCCGCGGGGGCTTCGTCGGTCTCGCCGGTGACGCCCTTGAGCAGGGCGTCAACTTCCTCCTGGGAGAGAAAGTCCTGACTCATGGGCTCACCCGGTGGGACATCACTGAATGATGAAGCTGCTGAACAGCACGGCGGACACGGGGCCTTCCGGCGCTTCGGCGGCCTTGCCCTTGGCCGGCTTGGCCGGCGGGTTGACGATGTTGTTCACCGTGTTCTTGACCTCTTCCGCCAGGGCGTCCTTGCCCTCGGTGGTGGTCAGTTGCGAAGCCTTCTTCGAGGACAGCAGGCGCAGCACGCCATTGCGGATTTCCGGCGTGTAGGCCTTGAGGGCATCGCCTTCCTTGACGTCGGCGACCTTCAGCTCGATCACCACCTGGATGTACTGGCCGCCGCTCTGGCCCTCGGGCGTGCCTTCGGTGGCGAGATTGGTGGTGAAGGTTTCCAGCTTGATGTAAGTCGGCGGGGCGGCATGCTCGTCCTTCTTCTTCGCGGTGGCGTGCTTGGCCGGCTCGCCGTCGGCGCCTTCCTCATCCTCCGCCGGCTTCTTTTTCAGCAGGAGGAACGCGGCGCCGCCGCCGGCGAGGACGATCACCAGCGCACCGATGATGATGAAAAGGAGGAGCTTGCCCTTTTTCTTGGGCGCTGCTTGTTCGGCTTCAGCCATCCACTTGTCTCCCTAGCGTTGATCTTCGATTAGGCGAACGTGTCCACCATGCCGTTGCCCTGGCGCAGCCAGTTGGCCGGTGACCCCGAGCGCAAACCGTCCGACGCGGACGCGGCAACGGCTGCGGAGTCGCTGCCACGGCCCGAATTATGGGGCTTGTTGCCGCCGTCGGAGGATTGATTAGGGGTCGAGTCCGCGCCCACTTGCGCCTGATCGAGACGCACGCCGGCATCGGCCAGCACTTCCCGCAGGCGCGGCAGCGCCGACTCGAGGGCTTCGCGTACCGCCGGGTTGCTGGAGACGAAGCTGGCGTTGGCCTGGTCGCCGTTCAAGGTCAGCGAGATTTCGATGCGGCCCATATTGGGCGGGGTCAGAATCAGCTCGGCGCGGCTTTCCTGCTTGCCGACCATCCAGGCCAGCTTGTCGCCGACCTCGTGGCTCCAGCCCGGCTGTCCCACCGGGGTGTCGATGCGCGCCGTGGCGGCGGCTTCTGTTGCGCGATGGGCGGTCGGCGCGGCGGCCTGGGCGCTTTGCAGCAGGGCCTGGAAGGACTGGCTGGCTTCGCCGCCATTGCCCAGGGCGCCGTGGGTTTTGCTCGCCAAGCCGATTTCTTTCTCGTCGGCGGCCTGCACGGCGGTGGCGACGGGGGCAAGATTTGCCGCCGGCTGCGCGGCAATTGCCGCGGCTTTGCCGCCGTTCTGGCGGCCGTCGGAGTTCAGTGCGGCTTGCGCTTCGCCGTCCACGGCAGCTTTGGCGACAGCCGGATCGGCGGTTTTGTCGCCCTTGCCGGCACGGGTTGGCGCGCTGTCGCGGGAGATGATTTGCGGCGTGATGGGCAGCGCGGCGATACCGCTGTCGGCCACCATCTGTGCGGTGTCTTCGGCGCTCTGCGGGGCCGCCTGGGGCAGCGGTGCCGCTGCCGCGCCCTTGCCCATCAGGGGCAGCAGCATCGCCAGCAAATCCGCGCTGGGGGCGGCATTGGTGGCATTGACGGCATCGAAGGCGGCTGCGTTGACACTCGCCTGATCGTCCTTCGGCGCGGCCTGGGGTTTTTCGCTGGACGGGGTTTTGGCGTTCGACATCTGGCGTGCCAGATGGTCCGCGAAAGGCGTGCCGCCGTTCTGGTTTCCGGCCTCGCTCGCGGCTTGCGGCGCGGCGGAGGGAACGGGACTGGCGGGACTGGGGGCGACGGCGATTTCGGGCATCTTGGCTTCCTCAACGGGAACGGTTTCCTCCCGCTTACTGCAAGGCCTATGCCATGCATTCCTTGAGCATTCGCTCAAGGAATGCATGCAAGGTATAAACGCCCGCCCCTCCCATCCTCCCCTCGTGGGGCGGCTACTAAATGGCTCGCTGCGCTCGATATCACCGGGCGCAGTGTTCAAGCGTTTTCAGGCTAGTGGTGCTCGTCGTGGAAACGGCGGGCGGTGTGCTCGTCCTGGGCCTTCTGGTCGCGCCGCTGTTCGGCGTAGTCGAGGCGCGATTGATGGCGCTGCGCCAGGGTGTCGTAGGCCTTGACCTGGCCGCGCTGGTCGATCCACTGCTGCTGGCCGGCGGCGGTCATCTGCTTGGATCGATTGACCGCGTCCTGGGCCTGGCCGATGGCCACGTCCAGCTTGCCGAGGAAAGCCTGGAAGTTGCGCCACTGGTCCTGGTTGATGCCGCCCTGGGCGGCGCTGAGGAAACGGTTGTGGTACTCGGCGCGGTATTGCACCAGCAGTTCCAGCCGCTGCGCCGCTTCGCGTTCGCCGGCCATCAATTCGCCGAGTTGGCGGGTGGCGTCGTCGAGCCGGGTCTGGGACAGTTCCAGCAGGGTCTGCAGGGGGAAGCGCGTACTCATGAGAAGAGTCTAGCCGCTTTTTTCGCCAGCTTCAGGCGAACAATGCAGTCAAGGCGCCGAGGCTCGCGGAATATTCTGCACGCTCGTCGATGCGCTGTTGCAGGAAGGCTTCGAGGCGCGGATAGAGATTGATGGCGCGGTCCAGCAGCGGGTCGGAACCGGGGGCGTAGGCGCCCACCGAGAGCAGGTCGCGGGCGCGCTGGTAGCGGGAGTAGAGCTGCTTGAACTGGCGCACCTGGTCGAGATGCTCGGGCGGAATGATGTTGGCCTGGGCGCGGGAGATCGACTGCTCGATGTCGATGGCCGGGTAGTGGCCGGCATCGGCCAGGGTGCGGTTGAGCACGATGTGGCCGTCGAGGATGGCCCGTGCCGAGTCGGCGATCGGATCCTGCTGGTCGTCGCCTTCCGCCAGCACGGTGTAGAAGGCGGTGATCGAGCCGCCGCCCTCGGGGCCGTTGCCGGCGCGCTCCACCAGGGCCGGCAGGCGGGCGAACACCGAGGGCGGATAGCCGCGGGTCACCGGCGGCTCGCCGACGGCCAGGGCGATCTCGCGCTGGGCCATGGCGTAGCGTGTCAGCGAGTCCATGATCAGGAGCACCTGGCGGCCCTGATCGCGGAAATGCTCGGCGATCGAGGTAGCGTAGGCGGCGCCCTGCAGTCGCATCAAGGGGCTGACGTCGGCCGGGGCGGCAACCACCACCGAGCGGGCGAGGCCTTGGGGGCCGAGATTCTGTTCGATGAATTCCTTGACTTCGCGGCCCCGTTCGCCGATCAGGCCGACGACGATCACTTCGGCGGCGGTGTAGCGCGCCATCATCCCCAGCAGTACCGACTTGCCGACGCCGGAACCGGCGAACAGGCCCAGCCGCTGGCCGCGGCCGACGGTGAGCATGGCATTGATGGCGCGGATGCCGACGTCCATGGTGTGGCGGATCGGCTCCCGCTGCAGCGGGTTCAGCGGCCGGCTGGAGAGGGAGCGGGCGGCTTGGGTATTGAGCGGGCCGAGGCTGTCGAGGGGGCGACCGTTGCCGTCGAGCACCCGGCCGAGCAATTCATCGCCCACCGGCAGGTGCTTGGCGCGGTCCTGCAGGCGGCGCTGCAGGGGCGTCGGGTTGCCCACCTGGGGCGGCGTATAGGGTGGGTCGAGGGGCGTCACCAGGGCGCCCGGGGCGAGGCCGTAGACGTCCTCGGTGGGCATCATGAACAGGCGCTCGCCGTTGAAACCGACCACCTCGGCCTCCACCGAGCCGATGCCCGGCGCCTGGATGCGGCAGCCGGAGCCCAGCGGCAGGCGCAGGCCGGAAGCCTCCATCACCAGGCCGTTGATCCGCGTCAGGCGGCCGGCGCTGACGTAAGGCTGGGCTTGGCCGACGTGCTCGCGGCACTCGCCGAGATAGGCGCGCAGGGCTTGCGGGTTCATGGCTCGTCGCCTTCGAACCAGGGCACTTCACGGCCCAGGGTTTCCAGCACCAGGCGCCAGCGCGAGGCGACGGTGGCATCCAGATGGGCGCCGCCGGCTTCGATCACCACGTCGCCGCGCTTCAGCTTGTCGTCATCCTGGATGCGATGGCCGGCATGGGACAATTGGTCGCCGGCATAGGAGCGCACCAGGGAGGCGTCGCTCGGATGGAGAAAGATGTTGGCGTGCTGGTGCGGCAGTTGGCGCAGGGCGTCGCGGACCACGGCAACCACGGTTTCCGGCTTGACCGCGATGGTCTGGCGCAGCACCTCGCGCGCCACCGCCAGGGCCAGGTTGGCCAGCTCGTCGGCGACGGCTTCGTCGAGCTGACCGAGTTCCTCGTCCAGCCGTGCGCTGATCGCCAGCAGCCGCTGGGCGGCCTGCTCACCTTCGGCGCGGCCGGCTTTTTCGCCGGCGACCAGGCCTTCCTTGTGGCCGGCTTGATGGCCTTCCTGGTGGCCGGCCTGCCAGGCTTCCTGGCGAATCTGGGCGATCTCCTCGGCGGTCGGCAATTGCGGCGCCGGCTCCGGCACCTTCAGCGGCACCTTGCTCGGCGCCGCGCCGCCATCCGCCAGGGAAGCCAGTTCCCAGCGCTCCCAGGCCGTCATCGATTTCTTCGTGCTCATGGCTGGAGCTTAGACGAACGCGTCGTCGGCACCGCCGCCGCCGAGCTGAATCTGGCCTTCGTCGGCCAGGCGGCGGGCGATCTTGAGGATTTCCTTCTGCTCCGCCTCGACTTCCGAGAGCCGCACCGGGCCCTTGGATTCGAGGTCTTCGCGCAGCATTTCGGCGGCGCGCTGCGACATGTTCTTGAATATCTTCTCGCGCAGTTCGGGTGGTGCGCCCTTCAGCGCGACGATCAGCGAGTCCGACTGGATTTCGCGCAGCAGCAACTGGATGCCGCGGTCGTCCACGTCCATCAGGTTCTCGAAGACGAACATCTCGTCGAGGATCTTCTGCGCCAGCTCCGGATCGTATTCGCGGACGTTGTCCATGATCCCGGTCTCCGCCTGCTGGCCGACGAAGTTGAGGATTTCCGCGGCATGGCGGATGCCGCCCATGGCCGCTTTCTTGACGTTGGCCGAGGCGCCGGAAAGCAGTCGGGTGAGGGCGTCGTTGAGTTCGCGCAGGGCGATCGGCTGCACCCCATCGAGGGTGGCGATGCGCAGCAGCACGTCATTGCGCAGGCGCTCGGTGAAGCCCTTGAGGATTTCGCCGGCGTGGTCGTAGTCGAGGTGCACCAGGATGGTGGCGATGATCTGCGGGTGCTCGTTCTTGATCAGGTCCGACACCGTCGGCGCGTCCATCCACTTCAGGCTTTCGATGCCGGCGGTGTCGCCGCCTTGGAGGATGCGCGAGATCAGGTTGGCGGCCTTGTCGTCGCCGAGGGCCTTGGTCAGCATGGCGCGGATCGCCGCCTCGTCCACCGTCACCGGGGTGCCCTTGGCGGCATGGGCGTGGAGGTCGTCGAGCACGGCTTCGACGCGCTCGCGCGGTACCTGCTTCAAGGCGGCCATGGCGTGGCCGAGCTTCTGCACCTCCTTCGGCGAGAGGTTCTTCAGAATCTCGGCAGCCTCGTCCTCGCCCAGCGACAGCAGCAGGATGGCGCTCTTTTCGATGCCCTCATCGGGGTTCGCTGCCACCGACCCACTCCTTGATTACGTTGGCGACGGCCTTGGGATCGCTCTTGGCCAGGGCTCGCGCCTGCTCCATCTTGTGGTCGAAGCCGTGCACGTGGTGATGGCCCTCCTCATATATTTCCTCCTCCTCGCCGGGCAGGGGCTCGGGCGGCCGCATCATCTCCTGCAGTTTGCGGAACAGGGGCTGCAACAGCTTGGTCCAGGTCATCCAGGCGATGATCAGGAAGATCGCATAGCGGCTCAAATCCTTGAGGATGGCGATGATCGTCGGATCCTTGTAGATCGGCGTCTGCGGCAGGGCGTTGGGGTCTTCCGGGGTGAAGGCGGCGTTGGTCACGTTCAGGGTGTCGCCGCGCTCCTGGTTGAAGCC
>DATDMT010000150.1:0-8886 GCA_036518635.1 Rhodocyclaceae bacterium
CTTCTACGCCGCCGGCGAATGCGCCTGTGCCTCGGTGCACGGTGCCAACCGCCTCGGCACCAACTCCCTGCTCGACCTGCTGGTGTTTGGCAAGTCCGCCGGCGAATCCGCCGTGGAAGAGCTGAAGAAGGCGCCCGCCGCGCACAAGCCGCTGCACACCGCCTCCATCGACAAGACCCTGGCCCGCCTGGATCGCCTGAACACCCAGAAGGGCGGCTCCAACGTGCACGAAACCCGTCTGGAAATGCAGCGTTCGATGCAGAAGCATGCCGGCGTGTTCCGCTTCAACGACCTGCTGAAGGCTGGCGTCAGCAAGATCATGGAAGTGGCCGATGCCGTGGCCAAGACCGAGATCAAGGACAAGTCCAAGGTGTTCAACACCGCGCGGATCGAAGCCCTGGAACTCGACAACCTGATCGAAGTGGCCAAGGCCACCATGGTTTCCGCCGAGGCCCGCAAGGAATCCCGCGGCGCCCACGTCCGCGACGATGCCCTGGATACCCCGGAAACCCCCGATGGCCGCGACGACAAGAACTGGCTGAAGCACACCATCTGGCATCGCGAAGGCAACCGTCTCGAGTACAAGCCCGTCATCATGAAGCCGCTGACCGTGGACACCATCGCGCTGAAGAAGCGGGCTTACTAAAAAGGAATTTTCGATGACCACCAATACCGTCCGTTTCCAAATCTACCGCTACGATCCCGATAAGGACGCCAAGCCGTACATGCAGGACATCTCGGTCGAGTGCGACTCCACCGACAAGAAACTGCTGGACGCCATGGTCAAGCTGAAGTCCGTCGATGACAGCCTGTCCTTCCGCCGCTCCTGCCGCGAAGGCGTCTGCGGTTCCGACGCGCTGAACATCAACGGCAAGAACGGTCTGGCTTGCCTGACCGATCTGGCTTCGCTGCCCCAGCCGATCGTGCTGCGGCCGCTGCCCGGCCTGCCGATCATCCGCGACCTGATCGTGGACATGACCCAGTTCTTCAAGCAGTACCACTCGATCAAGCCCTACCTGATCAACAACGATCCGCCGCCCGAGCGCGAGCGCCTGCAGTCGCCGGAAGACCGTGAGGAACTCAACGGTCTCTACGAGTGCATCCTCTGCGCCTGCTGCTCGACTTCCTGCCCGTCCTTCTGGTGGAACCCGGACAAGTTCGTCGGTCCCGCCGGTCTGCTCGCCGCCTACCGCTTCATCGCCGACACCCGCGATCAGGCCACCGCCGAGCGTTTGGACGATCTGGAAGATCCCTACCGTCTGTTCCGCTGCCACTCCATCATGAATTGCGTCGATGTCTGCCCGAAGGGTCTCAACCCGACCAAGGCCATCGGCAAGATCAAGGACATGATGGTTCGTCGCGCTGTCTGACGCCACGGATATGGACGCGACGATGGTCGACGCCAAACGTGCCCGTATCGGCAAGCTCAAGTGGCATTGCCGGCGGGCGCTGCTGGAACTGGACCTGGTGTTCCAGCGCTTCTGGGCACGCCAGGGGGATGACCTCGACGCGGAAATGGAGCAGGCGCTGGAGCGGCTTCTGGCGCTGGAAGATCACGAGTTGTGGGAATTGGTGAACGGCAAGGCCAGCACCGACGATCCGCAGCTCAGGAGTTTGATCGAGTTGCTGCAAAAGGCGTGAGCCTTCGCGGCACCGATGGTTTTGATGACATTACCTATAACAGGGGACACCACAATGACGCAACGCAACGCTACTCTGAGTGTTGACGGCAAGTCCGTCGATTTTCCGGTGATGACCGGCACCCACGGCAATGATGTCATCGACATCCGCACGCTGGGTGGCAAGACCGGCCTGTTCACCTACGATTCCGGCTTTCTGTCGACCGCTAGCTGCCAATCCAAGGTCACCTTTATCGACGGTGACAAGGGCGAGCTGCTGTATCGCGGCTACCCGATCGAACAACTGGCCGACAAGTGCAACTTCCTCGAAGTCACCTACCTGCTGAAGAACGGCGAACTGCCGAACGCCAAGCAGAAGCTCGACTTCGAAAGCACCATCAAGCGCCACACCCTGGTGCATGAGCAACTGGCCAAGTTCTACTCCGGCTTCCGCCGCGACGCCCACCCGATGGCCGTGATGACCGGCGTGGTCGGCGCCCTGTCGGCCTTCTACCACGAAGCCATGGACATGTCCGATGCCGAGCATCGCAGCATCTCCTTCAATCGCCTGGTCGCCAAGATGCCGACCATCGTCGCGATGGCCTACAAGTACAGCACCGGCATGCCCTTCATGTATCCGGACAACGAGCTGGACTACACCGCCAACTTCATGCGCATGATGTTCGGCAACCCCTGCGAGAAGTACACCCCGAACCCGGTGCTGGTCCGCGCCATGGACGTGATCTTCACGCTGCATGCCGACCACGAGCAGAACGCCTCCACCTCCACCGTGCGTCTGGCCGGTTCCTCCGGTGCCAACCCCTTCGCCTGTATCGCCGCCGGTATCGCCTGTCTCTGGGGCCCGGCCCACGGCGGCGCCAATGAAGCCTGCCTGCAGATGCTGGAAGAAATCGGCGACGTGTCCCGCGTCGGCGAGTACATCAAGCGCGCCAAGGACAAGAACGACAGCTTCAAGCTGATGGGCTTCGGCCACCGCGTGTACAAGAACTTCGACCCGCGCGCCAAGCTGATGGGCAAGGTCTGCGCCGAAGTGCTGGGCGAACTGGGCCTCGAGAACGACCGCCTGTTCAAGCTGGCCACCGAGCTGGAGCGCATCGCCCTGGAAGACGAATACTTCGTCGAGAAGAAGCTCTACCCGAACGTGGACTTCTACTCCGGCATCGTCCAAAAGGCGATCGGCATCCCGACCTCGATGTTCACCTGCATCTTCGCTCTGGCCCGCACCGTGGGCTGGATGACCCAGTGGGAAGAAATGATCACCGATCCGGAATACAAGATCGGCCGTCCCCGCCAGCTGTATGTTGGCGCCGCTCGTCGCGACGTACCTGCGATCGAGAAGCGCTGATTCACCGGTTCAGGGGCAGGCGACTGCCCCTGAATTTTTTCCATCGACTTCACCACCGCACATAGGTGACATCCATGATGAAGCAGATGCTGTCCAATTCGTATCTCTTCGGTACCAATACCCCGTATATCGAAGAGCTCTACGAGGCCTACCTGGCCAACCCGGCCTCGGTCGAGCCCCAATGGCGTGACTACTTCGACAAACTGTCCACGCTGCCCGGCGCCGGCAATTACACCGGCCCCGACGTGGCGCACGCCCCCGTAATCTCCTCCTTCGCACAGCGCGCCAAGGACGGAACCCTGTCCCAGTCCTCCCGTGCCTCCGCGGCCAGCGACGACAAGCAGGTCAAGGTATTGCAACTGATCAATGCCTACCGTTTCCTCGGCAACCGTTGGGCCCAGCTAGACCCCCTGAAGCGTTCCGAGCGTCCGCAGATCGCGGAACTCGAACCGTCCTACTATGGCTTTACCGAAGCCGATCTGGGACAGACCTTCAGCACCGGTTCCTTCGCTGCCGCCACCAACGGCGAACACGCCACCCTGCGCGAAGTTCTCGAAGCTGCCCGCCAGACCTACTGCGGCACCATCGGCGCCGAGTACATGTACATGAGCGACGTGGCCAAGAAGCGCTGGATTCAGGCCAAGCTGGAACCCGGTCGCGCCACGCCCAAGTACAACGCCGAAGAAAAGAAGCGCTTCCTCGAGCGCGTCACCGCGGCGGAAACCCTGGAGCGTTATCTGCACACCCGCTACGTCGGGCAGAAGCGCTTCTCGCTGGAAGGCGGCGAATCCACCATCCTGGCAATGGATGAGCTGATCCGCGTCGGCGGCAGCCTGGGCGTGCAGGAAATCGTCATCGGGATGGCCCACCGCGGCCGCCTCAATGTGCTGGTGAATACCCTGGGCAAGTCGCCCTCGATGCTGTTCTCCGAATTCGAAGGCAAGAAGGCCGAAGAACTGTCGGCCGGCGACGTCAAGTACCACATGGGCTACTCGTCCAACGTCGCCACCCCCGGCGGCCCGGTGCACCTGACCCTGGCCTTCAACCCCTCCCACCTGGAAATCGTCAATCCCGTGGTGGAAGGTTCGGTCTATGCCCGCCAGCGTCGGCGCAAGGACAAGACCGGCGCCCAGGTGCTGCCGGTGATCCTCCACGGCGACTCGGCGGTGATCGGCCAGGGCGTGAACCAGGAGATGCTGAACTTCTCCAAGACCCGCGGCTACGGCACTGGCGGTACCGTGCATATCGTGGTGAACAACCAGATCGGCTTCACCACCTCCGACCCGCGCGACTACCGTTCCTCGCTGTATTGCACCGACATCTTCAAGATGGTCGAGGCGCCGATCTTCCACGTCAATGGCGACGATCCCGATGCCGTGGCCTTCGTCACCCGCATCGCCATGGAATACCGCCAGGAGTTCAAGGAAGACGTGGTGATCGACCTGGTTTGCTTCCGTAAGCTCGGCCACAACGAGCAGGACGAGCCGATGGTGACCCAGCCGCTGATGTACAAGAAGATTCAGGCGCACCCCGGCACCCGCAAGCTCTACGCCGACAAGCTGGTGGCCCAGGGCGTCTGCGCGGCCGAAGAGCCGGATCAGATCATCAAGGATTACCGTGCCGCCCTCGACCGGGGCGAACTGCTCTACAACCCGGTCCTGGAAAACTACGTGCGCAACTTCGCCACCGATTGGACGCCCTTTGCCAATCAGAAGTACACCGACGAATGCGACACCAAGGTGCCGGTCACCGACCTGAAGAAGCTGGCCAAGGCGGTCACCGTGCTGCCGGACAACTTCACCCTGCATTCCCGCGTCGCCAACATCATCGAAGCCCGCAAGCAGATGGGCGAGGGCAAGCAGCCGCTGGACTGGGGCATGGGCGAGACCCTGGCCTACGCCACGCTGCTGATGCAAGGCTTCGGCGTCCGGGTGTCCGGTGAGGACTGCGGCCGCGGTACCTTCTTCCATCGCCACGCGGTGCTGCACGACCAGAACCGTGAAAGCTGGGACAAGGGCACCTACGTGCCGCTGCAGCACATCGATCCCAAGCAGTCGCCGTTCATCGTCATCGACTCGGTGCTGTCCGAAGAAGCGGTGATGGCCTTCGAGTACGGCTACTCCACCGCCGAACCGAACGAGCTGGTGATCTGGGAAGGTCAGTTCGGCGACTTCGCCAATGGCGCCCAGGTGGTGATCGACCAGTTCATCTCCTCCGGTGAAGCCAAGTGGGGCCGTCTCTCCGGCCTGACGCTGATGCTGCCGCACGGCTACGAAGGCCAGGGCCCCGAGCACTCCTCGGCCCGCATCGAACGCTACATGCAGCTCTGCGCCGAGCAGAACTGGCAGGTCGTGGTGCCCACCACGCCGGCCCAGATCTTCCACCTGCTGCGTCGTCAGATGCTGCGCAAGCTGCGCAAGCCCCTGGTGATCATCACGCCGAAGTCCCTGCTGCGCCACAAGGATGCCGTGTCTACTCTGGACGACCTGTCCAAGGGCGGCTTCCAGACGGTGATCGGCGAGACCGAGAAGCTCGACCCGAAGAAGGTGACGCGCGTCGTCC
Organism: Rhodocyclaceae bacterium; assembly: GCA_036518635.1. Taxonomy (GTDB): domain Bacteria; phylum Pseudomonadota; class Gammaproteobacteria; order Burkholderiales; family Rhodocyclaceae; genus AWTP1-18. The sequence continues at coordinate 5,548 of DATDMT010000150.1, forward strand.
TCTGCTCCGGCAAGATTTACTACGAGCTGATGGCCCATCGCCGCGACAACAAGATCGAGAACACCGCCATCGTCCGCATGGAACAGCTCTATCCCTTCCCGGAAGAAGCCCTGGAAGCCGAGCTGAAGAAGTATCCGAAGGCCAAGGAAATCGTCTGGTGCCAGGAAGAGCCCCGCAACCAGGGCATGTGGTACTACTTTGTTTCTCGTCATTCGCTGACCAAGGCAGTCGGCAGCGGCCAGGAGCTGTATCTGGTGGCGCGTCCCGCCTCTGCCTCGCCGGCCGTGGGCTACTACACCAAGCACAACGCCCAGCAAAAGGCCGTCATTGAGGGCGCTTTCGGCACCCTCAAGGTCCGCGACTAACTTATTTGAGAAAGCCAATAACATGCTGATCGAAGTAAAAGTCCCGCAGCTGTCCGAATCGGTCGCCGAAGCGACCCTGGTGAGCTGGCACAAGAAGGAGGGGGAGGCCGTCGCCCGTGACGAGAACCTGATCGATATCGAAACCGACAAGGTGGTGCTGGAGCTGCCCGCTCCCGATGCCGGCGTTATCGTCAAGCTCATCAAGGGCAACGGCGAGTCCGTGACCTCGGGCGAGGTGATCGCCCAGATCGATACCGAAGCCAAGGCCGGCGCCGCTGCACCCGCCGCCGCCGCGCCCAAGGCCGAAGCGCCGAAGGCTGCCGCTCCCGTGGCGGCGCCTGCTGCCACGCCCGAAGCCATGCCTTCCGCCCGCAAGATCATGGAAGAAAAGGGCCTCAGCGCCTCCGACGTGGCCGGCACCGGCCGCGGCGGTCGCATCCTCAAGGAAGACGTGCTCGGCACCGGCGCCAAGCCGGCCGCGCCCGCCGCCGCCCCGGCTGCTGCTGCCCCCGCCGCTGCAGCCCGTCCCGCTCTGGCTCAGCCTGCCGCGGTCAACGTGGACAACATCCTGGCCGGCCGCCCCGAGCAGCGCGTGCCGATGACCCGTCTGCGCGCCCGCGTCGCCGAGCGCTTGCTGCAATCCCAGGCCACCAACGCCATCCTGACCACCTTCAACGAGGTGAACATGGCGCCGGTGATGGAAATGCGCAAGAAGTACCTGGACAAGTTTGAGAAGGAACACGGCGTTCGCCTCGGCTTCATGTCCTTCTTCGTCAAGGCCGCCGTGGCTGCCCTGAAGAAGTTCCCGGTGCTGAACGCTTCGGTGGATGGCAACGACATCGTCTATCACGGCTACTTCGACATCGGTATCGCCGTTGGCTCGCCCCGTGGTCTGGTGGTGCCGATCCTGCGCGATGCCGACCAGATGAGTCTGGCCCAGATCGAGAAGAAGATCGCCGAGTTCGGCGCCAAGGCCAAGGACGGCAAGCTGTCGATCGAGGAAATGACCGGCGGCACCTTCTCCATCTCCAATGGCGGTGTGTTCGGCTCGATGCTGTCCACCCCGATCATCAACCCGCCCCAGTCCGCGATTCTCGGCATCCATGCCACCAAGGACCGGGCCGTGGTCGAGAACGGTCAAGTCGTGGTGCGCCCGATTAACTATCTGGCCATGTCCTACGACCACCGCATCATCGATGGCCGCGAAGCCGTGCTGGGCCTGGTGACCATGAAGGAAGCCCTGGAAGATCCGGCCCGTCTGCTGCTGGATGTCTGATTAGTTGAGGAAGCGGGAGCGCGGCGTCCGGCCTAGCCCGGCGTCCCGCTCCCGTCGCGCTTCCTCACGCCTAACTCATCACGAGGTAACAACATGGCTAAACAATTCGACGTAGTCGTCATCGGCGCGGGCCCCGGCGGCTATGTGGCCGCCATCCGTGCCGCCCAACTGGGCTTCTCCACCGCTTGCGTGGAATCCGAGTCCTATGCCGATCCCAAGGGCGAAGTGCGCCTCGGCGGCACCTGTCTGAACGTCGGCTGCATTCCCTCCAAGGCCCTGCTGCGTTCCTCCGAGCTGTACGAAGAAGCCAACCACGGCTTCGTCATGCACGGCATCTCGGTGGAAAACGTCAAGATGGACGTCGGCAGCATGGTCCGCCGCAAGGACAACATCGTCACCCAACTGACCAGCGGCATCCGCGGCCTGTTCAAGAAGAACAAGGTCACCCTGCTGTCGGGCCACGGCAAGTTCGTCAGCCGTGAAAACGATCTGTGGCAGATCGACGTGGCTGGCGAAATCGTCGATGCCAAGCACGTCATCGTCGCCACCGGTTCCAAGCCGCGCCATCTGCCCGGCCTGCCGGTGGACAACAAGATCGTCTGCGACAACGCCGGCGCCCTGTCCTTCGGTGAAGTGCCGAAGCGCCTCGGCGTCATCGGTGCCGGCGTCATCGGCCTGGAACTGGGCTCGGTCTGGAAGCGCCTGGGTTCCGAGGTCACCATCCTCGAAGCCCTGCCGGATTTCCTCGCCGCCGCCGACCAGGCCGTGGCCAAGGAAGCCTGGAAGGTGTTCACCCAGAAGCAGGGCCTGAACATCCACCTCGGCGTCAAGATCGGCAACGTCACTGTCGGCAAGAAGGGCGTCACCGTTGAGTACGAATCCGGCGACGAATCGAAGAAGCTCGAGTGCGACCGCCTGATCGTCTCCATCGGCCGCATCCCCAACACCGACAACCTGGGTGCCGACAATGTCGGCCTCAAGCTCGACGACCGCGGCCGGATCGAAGTGAACGGCCACTGCGAAACCAACCTGCCCAACGTCTGGGCGGTGGGCGACGTGGTGCGCGGCCCGATGCTGGCCCACAAGGGCATGGAAGAAGGCGTCATGGTGGCCGAGCGCATCGCCGGCCAGGCTGGCCACGTCAATTACGACGTGATCCCCGGCGTGGTCTACACCCATCCGGAAATCGCCTGGGTCGGCAAGAGCGAGCAGGAGCTGAAGAACGCCGGCGTCGAGTATCGCGTCGGCCAGATTCCGTTCATGGCCAACGGCCGCGCCCTCGGTCAGGGCGACACCACCGGCTTCGTCAAGATGCTGGCCTGCGCCAAGACCGACCGCGTGCTGGGCGTCCATATCATCGGCGCCAATGCCTCGGAGCTGATCGCCGAAGCCGTGGTGGCGCTGGAGTTCGGCGCCTCGTCGGAAGACATCGCCCGCATCTGCCATGCCCACCCGACCCTGTCGGAAGTCATGCACGAAGCGGCGCTGGCGGTGGACAAGCGTCCGCTGCACTTCTAAGCAGCGTCAGGAGTGAAGGATGAGGAGTGAGGGGTGACCCCGCTCCTCATTTCTTTTTAGGGCTTCCGTTTCCATGCGCACTACTCTCAAATCCATCTGCGCCGAGCGCGGCATCCAGCCGGATGTCGCCCAGCGCCGTGCCGCCGATGCCCTCGAGGCCTTGTTCGACGCACTGCTGGC
>DATDMT010000151.1:0-2971 GCA_036518635.1 Rhodocyclaceae bacterium
CTGGGGCGCCTATCTGCGCCGCCTGGAGAGCACCAACGTCTCCAGCAACAGCAATGAAAATTTCGATCCGCTGCTGCCCGCCACCATCGCCAATGCCCAGGGTTCAATGGACCGCTCGCTGACCGAAAGCAGCACCTGGGGCCTGTCGCTGCAATACACCGACACCCAGCCCTGGGCCGGCATGGACAACCAGTGGTCCCTCGGCGCCACGCTGGATGCCGGGCGCACCGAATTCCGCCAATGGTCGGCCCCCGGCAACTTCACGGCCGACCGCACGGTGACGGTGATCGGGGCCGAGACCATGGACACCTTTGCCCGCACCCACAACCGCTACGCCGGACTGTACTTCACCGATACCCTGTCCCTCAACCAGCACTGGCACACCACCCTGTCCGGCCGCTGGAACAACGCCCAGGTGAACATCGCCGACGCCAGCGGCAGCAACCCGGCGCTGAACGGCGACCATCACTACAGCCGCGTCAATCCGGCCATCGGCCTGAACTTCACCCCGGTCGCCAGCTTCACCGCCTACGGCAGCTACAACGAGGGCATGCGCGTCGCGACGCCGATGGAACTCTCCTGCGCCGACCCGGCGATCCCCTGCAAGCTGCCGAACAACTTCCTCGCCGATCCGAGCCTGAAGCCGGTGATCTCGCGCACCCTGGAAACCGGTATGCGCGGCCACCTGAGCGAAGACCTGAGCTATAGCGCGGCGATCTTCCGCACCACCCTGGACGACGACATCCAGTTCATCAGCAGCGGCGGCAACGTCAACGCTGGCTACTTCCAGAACGTCGGCCAGACCCGCCGCCAGGGCCTGGAGCTGGGCGTCGAGCAGCGCCTCGGCAAGCTCAACCTGTCCGCCGGCTACTCCTACCTGCAAGCCACCTACGAATCCGCGCTGACCCTGCACAGCCCCTCCAACAGCAGCGCCGGCGCCGGCGGCGACATCCAGGTCCAGAGCAGCGACAAGATGCCCGGCATCCCGCAGCACAACCTGCGGCTACGCGCCGACTACACCGTAGAGCGCGGCCGCATCGGCGCCAGCCTGGTGGCGGTGGGTAGCCAGTACGCCCGCGGCGACGAGAACAATCGAGACAGTCACGGCAAACTGCCGGGCTACAGCGTGGTCAACCTGGACGGCGAGTACCACCTGGGTCGCGACTGGGACCTGCTGGGCCGTGTCAGCAATCTATTCGACCGCCGCTATGAGGGCGTTGCGGTGCTGGGCGACAACCTGTTCACCGGCCCCGGTCGCAGCTTCAACCCGGCCGGCGCGGTTGCCGAGCAATTCCGCTCGCCGGCCTCACCGCGCGGTATCTGGATCGGCCTGCGCTACGCCTGGTCCGGCAAGTGAGCGGGTTCATCACGCTGCGGCACCAGGGGCCAGCGGACAGGCAATTTGCCCTCCCTGCCCAGGTGCTCGTTGCCTGACGGTGAATGCCCCTTAAAGTTGCCTGATTCACACGCTGCCGGAATCAACCATGCCCCTTGCCCGACTTGCCCGTTGCCTGACCGTCCTCCTGCTCGCTCTGCCACTCTGGGCCGCCGCCGGCGAGTTGACGCGGGACGACCTGGCGAAGCGCTTCCAACCGCCGCTGCATGTCGGCGAGAAGCTCAAGGAGGTGGCAGCCTGGCCGATCACCAGCGAGCTGACGCCGGAAGGCGGGCCGGTCGGCTACGTCTTCGAATCCATCGACCTGGCGCCGATTCCCGGCTTCGAAGGTACGCCCTTCAACCTGCTGATCTCGGTGGACCCGAAGGGCGCTTTCCTCGACGTCGAAGTGTTGCGCCAGCATGAGCCGGTGTTTCTCGGTGGCCTCGGCCCGGCGCCGCTGAACGCCTTCGTCACCCAGTACAAGGGCCACAGCCTGAAGCAGGAAATCACCATCGCCAGTTCCTACGGCAACAACCGCAGCGGCGGCGGCACCAACCGGGTGGTGCTGGACGGCGTGGCCAAGGCCACCGCTTCGATCCGCATCGTCAATCAGACCGTGCTCACCGCCGCCCTGGCCGTGGCCCGGGCCAAGCTGGGCTTTGCCGCGCCGACCGATCGCGGCCCGCCGGCACGGGCCAAGCCCAACGTCTTCGAGGCCAAGGACTTCGCCAAGCTCTTGGCCGACGGCGACATCGTGCACAAGCGCTGGAGCAACCGCGAGATCGAGGCGATGTTCGCCGGCACCGAAGGCGCCGGTGTGGACGAGAAAGCCACGGCGGCCCCCGACGAGGAATTCGTCGACGTCTATGTCGGCTATGTCAGCACCCCGACCATGGGCCGCGCCCTGCTCGGCGACGAGGGCTATGCGGCGCTGATGCGCCGCCTCGACACGGACCAGCAGGCCTACTGGATCGCCACCGCCGGCCGCTATGCCCTGCTCGACAGCAACTTCGTCCGCGGCACCACGCCGCAGCGGCTGACCGTCAGCCAAGACAGCGCACCGGTGGAACTGCGCGATGTGGACCTGGACCCCAAGGCACCCCCTGGCGCACCCAACTTCAACGCCATCCTGGTATTGAAGGCACCGCCCTTGGCCGGCCTCGACCCGGCGCGGCCGGTGAACATCAGCCTCGACATCGCCCGTGAGAAGGGCCTGATCCTGCCGGTGGTGACCCACAAGACCATCGCGCTCGACTACGAGCCGCCTGCGAAATATTTCGACAAGCCGCCCAAGCCGTTACCCGAGTGGCTGCTGGCTTGGAAGGGGCGCATCCCCGATCTGATCGCCATCGGCCTGGCCCTGGCGCTGCTCTCCGTAGTGCTGGAGCGGCCGCGCTGGATGACGGTGTACCCGCGCCGGCAGAACGCCTTCCGCTGGGGCTTCCTGGCCTTCACCCTGGGCTTCATCGGCTGGTATGCGCAAGGCCAGTTGTCCATCGTCCAGATCACCGGCGCGGTGAAGTCCCTCGCCGCCGGCCAGGGCCTATCGAGCTTCCTCTACGACCCGGTATCGCTGCTGCTGATCGGCTTCAC
>DATDMT010000152.1:0-22756 GCA_036518635.1 Rhodocyclaceae bacterium
GAGGCCGAGCTCGCCGACGCGGCACAACTCGCCTCGCTGGCCGACGAGACGCCCGAAGGCCGCAGCATCGTGGTGCTGGCCAAGCAGAAGTTCGCCCTGCGGGAGCGCGACATCAAGTCCCTGGACGCCCACTTCATTCACTTCTCGGCCCAGACCCGGATGCGCGGCGTCGATGTACACGGCACGCAGATCCGTAAGGGTGCGGCGGAGGCCATCCGCAAGCATGTCGAAAGTCTCGGCGGTCATTTCCCGCCCTCCCTGGCCGCCACGGTGGACGATGTCGCCCGCCGCGGCAGCACGCCCTTGGTCGTGTCAGACGGCGGCCGGGTCCTTGGCGTGGTCGAGCTCAAGGACATCGTCAAGGGCGGCATCAAGGAGCGCTTCGCCGAGCTGCGCCGGATGGGCATCAAGACCGTGATGATCACCGGCGACACTCGCCTCACCGCCGCCGCCATCGCCGCCGAGGCCGGGGTGGACGACTTCCTCTCGGAAGCCACGCCCGAAGCCAAGCTGGCCCTGATCCGCCAGCATCAGGGCGAAGGCCGCCTGGTGGCGATGACCGGCGACGGCACCAACGACGCCCCGGCCCTGGCCCAGGCCGACGTGGCGGTGGCGATGAACACCGGCACCCAGGCCGCCAAGGAGGCCGGCAACATGGTGGACCTGGATTCCAACCCGACCAAGCTGATCGAGGTGGTGGAGACCGGCAAGCAGATGCTGATGACCCGTGGCGCCCTGACCACCTTCAGCGTCGCCAACGACGTCGCCAAGTATTTCGCCATCATCCCGGCGGCCTTCGTCAGCACCTATCCGCAACTTCAGGCACTCAACGTGATGGGCCTCGCCAGCCCGGCCTCGGCGATCCTCTCGGCGGTGATCTTCAACGCCCTGATCATCGTCTTCCTGATCCCCCTGGCGCTGAAGGGCGTCAAGTACCGGGCCCTCGGCGCCGCCACGCTGCTGCGCCAGAACCTGGCCATCTACGGCGTCGGCGGACTGATCGCGCCCTTCATCGGCATCAAGCTGATCGACGTGCTGATCGCCGCCGCCGGCATGGCTTAAAGGAGAACTTCGATGAAAACCTTGTTGCGTCCCGCCGTTTCCCTCTTCGTCGTGCTGACCGTGGTCACCGGCGTGGCCTACCCCCTGGCGGTCACCGGCATTGCCCAGACCCTGTTTCCCCACGCCGCCCATGGCAGCCTGATCGAGAAGGACGGCAAGCTGATCGGTTCGGAACTGATCGGCCAGAATTTCAGCGACCCCAAGTATTTCTGGGGCCGCCCCTCGGCCACCTCGCCCCAACCCTATAACGCCCAGGCTTCCGGCGGCTCCAACCAGGGCCCGCTGAACCCGGCCCTGGTGGAGGCCGTCAAGGGCCGCGTCGCCGCCCTGCGCGAGGCCGACCCGGGCAACACCGCGCCGGTGCCCAACGAACTGGTGACCGCCTCCGCCAGCGGTCTCGATCCGCACATCAGCCCGGCCGGCGCCGCTTACCAGATCGCCCGGGTTGCCCAGGTGCGCAATCTCAAAGCAGAAGCAGTCCAGGCTGTGATCGAACAGCACACCGAAGGCCGCCAATGGGGTGTCTTCGGTGAGCCGCGGGTGAATGTGCTTAAACTCAACCTGGCGCTGGATGCCCTGCATTGAACCCATGAGCGCTCTACTCCGCCCACAGCCATGAATGACCACCGCCCCGACCCCGATCAACTGCTGTCGAAGATCCAGCAGGAGGAGGAGCGCGCCGCCCGCGGCAAGCTGAAAATTTTCTTCGGCGCTTCGGCCGGGGTCGGCAAGACCTACGCGATGCTCTCCGCGGCGCGGCAGCGCCTCGGCCCGAGCGGCCAAGGGGGGACGGTGGTGATCGGCGTGATCGAAACCCACGGCCGCGCCGAGACCGAGGCCATGGCCGCCGGTCTCGAACGCATCCCCCTGCGCGAGGTGCCCTACCGCGACCGGGTGCTGCATGAGTTCGATCTGGATGCGGCCCTGGCGCGCCATCCCGATCTGATCTTGATGGACGAGCTGGCCCATTCCAATGTCGCCGGCTCGCGCCATCCCAAGCGCTGGCAGGACATCGAGGAACTGCTGGCCGCCGGCATCGAGGTGTGGAGCACGGTCAACGTCCAGCATCTGGAAACCCTCAACGACGTGGTCAGTGGCATCACCGGCATCCGCGTCTGGGAGACGGTGCCGGACAAGGTCTTCGACCTGGCCGACGAGGTGGTGCTGGTGGACCTGCCGCCCGACGAACTGCTGCAGCGCTTGAAGGAAGGCAAGGTGTATCTGCCGCAGCAGGCCGAGCGGGCGATCCGCAACTTCTTCCGCAAGGGCAACCTGATCGCGCTGCGGGAACTGGCCCTGCGCCGCACCGCCGACCGGGTGGACGAGGAAGTCCAACAGTACCGCCGCGACAAGTCGGTAACGCCGGTGTGGCAGACCCGCGAGTCGATCCTGGTCTGCCTCGGTGCAGGGGAAGGCGGCGAACGCATCGTGCGCGGCACGGCGCGTCTGGCCAGCCGCCTGGAAACTCCCTGGCATGTGATTTATGTCGAAACGCCGGAACTGCAACGGCTGCCCGACGCACGCCGCCATCGGGTGCTAAAGGCTCTCAAGCTGGCCCAGGACATGGGGGCGACGACGGCCTCGCTGTCCGGCGGCGACGCGGTGCAGACGGCGGTGCGCTACGCCCGCGAACACAACCTGTCGCGGGTGGTGGTGGGGCGCGATCATCCGCGCCCCTATCACCCCTGGTATCGATCCTTCGCCGACCGCCTCGGCCACGCCGCGCCCGACCTGGATGTGCTGCAGATGGCTCGCAGTCGCGACGATAGCCGCAGCGCAGCGCATCGTCCGGCGACCGAGCTCGTCAGTACGGCACGCACGCCGCTGTCGGCCTACTCCCTCACGCTGTTGATCTGCCTCGCAGCGGCTGGCATTGCGGCGCCGCTTTACTGGGTGCTGGACCTGTCCAACATCGCCATGTTGTTCCTCTTGTCGGTGGTCGTCGCGGCGCTGTTCCTCGGCCGCGGCCCGGCGATATTCGCCGCGGTGATCAATGTGCTGGCCTTTGACTTCCTCTATGTGCCACCGCGCTTCACTTTCGCAGTCTCCGACGTGCAATACCTGCTGACCTTTGCCGTGATGCTTGGCGTCGGCCTGCTGGTGGGGCAACTGACTGCCGGCCTGAAATTCCAGGCAACGGTGTCCGCCACCCGAGAGAACCGGGTGCGTGCGCTCTACGAACTCTCCCGCGATCTGTCCGGCGCGCTGCTGCCGGTGCAGATCGCCGAGGCCTGCGACCGCTTCGCCGAAGCCCAGTTCGATGCCAAGGCGGCGCTGCTGATCGCCGACGACGACAACCGCCTGCAGCCACCCATCGGCCCGGCCGAGCGCCTGGCGCCGGTGGACCCGGCCATCGCCCAGTGGGCCTTCGACCATGGCGAGGCCGCCGGCCGCGGCACCGACACCCTGCCCGGCAGTCCGGCGCTGTACCTGCCGCTGCGCGCGCCGATGCGGGTGCGCGGGGTGATGGTGCTGGAGCCGCGCGACCCGGAACGCTTGATGAATCCGGAGCAGCAGCGTTTCCTCGACACCCTCTCAAGGGTGCTGGCGATCGCCATCGAGCGGGTGCATTTCGTCGACGTGGCGCAGGCCACCACGGTGCAGATGGAATCCGAGCGACTGCGCAACTCGCTGCTGTCGGCCATTTCCCACGATTTGCGGACCCCTCTGGCAGCGATGGTCGGTCTGGCCGACACGCTGCTGCTGCAGCCGCCGTCCCTGTCGGCGGAGCAGCAGGAAGTCGCCAAGGCCATGAAGGACGAGGCACGGCGGATGAGTTCCCAGGTCGGCAATCTGCTCGACATGGCCCGCTTGCAGGCCGGCCGGGTGGAGCTGAAGCGCGACTGGCGGCCGCTCGATGAAGTGGTCGGCTGCACCCTGCGTAGCCTGCAGGCGCCGCTGCGCGAGCATCAGGTCGGCACGGCACTGGCCGACGACCTGCCGTTGTTGCATATCGATGCCGCCCTGATGGAGCGCGTGCTCGGCAATCTGCTGGAGAATGCCGCCAAGTACACGCCGCCTGGCAGCCGCATCGAAATCGGTGCGGCGCGGGAAGGGAGCGATGTGGAAGTCTGGGTGGCCGACAACGGTCCCGGCCTGCCTGTCGGCAAGGAGGAAGAAATTTTCAAGAAGTTCGAACGGGGCCAGAAGGAAAGCGCGACGCCGGGTATCGGCCTTGGCCTGGCGATCTGCCGCGCCATCGTCGAAGCCCATGGCGGCCACATCCGCGCCGAGAACCGCCACGGCGGCGGTGCGCGTTTCGTGTTCACCCTGCCGCAGGGCAATCCGCCGGGCATCGTCGATGCCGATAGCGGGGGGCAGGCATGAGCGGCACCAGCGCCCCGGTGATCGTCGTCGTCGAGGACGAAGCCAACATCCGTCGCTTCGTCCGCCTGGCATTGGAAGGTGAAGGCTGCCAGGTATTCGAGGCCGACACCCTGAAGCGCGGCCTGATCGAGGCCGGTACCCGCAAGCCCGACCTGGTGGTACTCGATCTGGGCCTGCCCGATGGCGACGGCGTGGACTTCATCCGCGATCTGCGCACCTGGTCCGAGATTCCGGTGGTGGTGCTCTCCGCCCGTACCGCCGAGGACGAGAAGGTGGCCGCTCTCGATGCCGGCGCCGACGACTACCTTTCCAAGCCCTTCGGTGTCGGTGAGTTGCTGGCACGGGTGCGCGCCCAGTTGCGCCGCCGCTTCCGCGGCGCCAGCGACAGCCCGCTGATCGATTGCGATGGCCTCAAGATCGACCTGCCGCGCCATATCGTCGAACGCGATGGCGTGACCGTGCACCTCACCCCGATAGAGTTCCGCCTGCTGGCCTATCTGGTCACCAACCCCGATTGCGTGCTGACCCACCGGCAAATCCTGAAGGCCGTGTGGGGCCCCTCACACGCCGAAGAGAACCACTACGTGCGCATCTACATGGGCCATCTGCGCAAGAAGATCGAGCGCGACCCCGCCAATCCACAGCATCTGCTGACGGAATCCGGCATCGGCTACCGCTTTGTTCTCTCGCTGCGGGATTCCCGATAGCAATCTCGCTGGCACATATCAGACTGACAACAAAATTTTTGGCACACCCTCAGCCCGCGAATGGCGGCCAACGAGGGTGTCCCGTGTGATTTGGACAAGCTGTTGGACCGCCAAATAACAAGGCCGCCCGTGGGCGGCCTTGTTATTTGGCGGCAGAAACCTCAGGCCTTGGGCGGCACGAAGCCCTGGGCGGCATCGGCGCCTTCACCGAAGAAGTGCTTGACCACCTGTTCCTGCAGATACTGACGGGCGCGCGGGTCCACCAGGGACAGGCGATTCTCGTTGATCAGCATGGTCTGCAGCTTGAGCCACTGCTGCCAGGCTTCCTTGGAAACGTTTTCGTAAATCTTCTTGCCCATTTCGCCGGGCAGGGGCGGGAAATCGAGGCCTTCGGCCTCGACGCCGAGCTTGATACATTTGACCATGCGAGCCATGGCAAATCCTTTCGTTGGGGATGGGGAGGGGAAACCCGGATTCTAGCGGATCGCCGGACCCGGGCGTCTCACAGCGCCTTGACGAAGACCTTGGAGCGGCGCTGGTAGTTGTACAGCTCGCGCTTCTGGCTCGGCAACTGGTCGACGCTGGCCTCGGCGAAGCCGCGCTCGATGAACCAGTGGGCGGTGCGGGTGGTGAGGACGAACAGGCGCTTCAGCTTTTCCCGCTTGGCGCGGGCTTCGATGTGTTCGCGCAGCAGGTCGCCGTAGCCGCAGCTACGGTATTCCGGCATCACCGCCAGGCAGGCCAGCTCGGCGGCCTTTTCCTTGGAGAAGGGATACAGCGCGGCGCAGCCGACCACCACGCCGTCGTGCTCCAGCACTGAGAAGCGGGCGATCTCGGTTTCCAGGCGTTCGGCGCCGCGCCGCACCAGGATGCCCTCCTCCTCCAGCGGGCTGATCACCGCCAGCACCGCGCCAACGTCGTCGGGCGTGGCGTCGCGCACCGAGGCCAGCGGTGCCCGGGTCATCACCGTGCCGACGCCGTCGCGCGTGAAGAATTCCATCAGCATGGCGCCGTCGGCCAGCCGGTTGAGGAAATGCACCCGGCCGATCCCGGCGCGGCAGGCGCGCACGGCGCCCGGCAGCACCCGCGCCACCTCGGCCGCCTGGGCCACCTTCTTGCCGAGCAGGGCCTCGGCCTGGTCGGCGGTCAGAGCATCGATCAGGGCGCCCTTCTTGTCCACCACACCGGGGGCGTCGCTGAGGTAGATCAGCTTGTCGGCCTTGACCGCCACCGCCACCGCCTCGGCCACTTCTTCCCAGGCCATATTGAAAATCTCGCCGGAGGGCGAGGCGCCGATCGGGGTGATCAGCACCACGTTCTCCTGGTCCAGGTCGCCGCGGATTTCCTCGGCGATCACCTTGCGCACCGCGCCGGTGTATTGGTGATCGACGCCGTCCACCACCCCCACCGGCCGCGCGGTGATGAAGTTGCCGCCGGTGACACGGAGAAAGGCACCGGCCATCGGCGTGTTCGGCAGGCCCTGGGAGAGCATCGCCTCGATGTCGATGCGGGTCACGCCCATGGCGCGCTTGACGCACTCCAGGGCCTCGCCGTCGGTGATCCGCAGGCCCTTATGGAAGCGCGGCTCGAGGCCGCGCTGACGCATCTCGGCATCGATCTGCGGCCGCGCGCCATGCACCAGCACCAGCTTGATGCCCATGCTGTCGAGCAGGGCCACGTCGTACATGATGGCCTGGGCCGCGTCGCTTTCCAGCACTTCGCCACCGAAGGCGATGACGAAGGTCTGGCCGCGGAAGGCGTGGATGTAAGGGGCGGCCTGGCGTACCCAGGCGACGAGTTTGGCGGTATCGGTGTCGGCTTGCACGCGGGGCGGTTCCTTGGGCTCAGGTCTTTTTCTTGGTGGCAGGGGTGGCACGACGCGCTGGCGTCCGCGCCGGGGTCGCCGCCCGGGGCTTGGCGACAGGCTTGGCGGCCACCTTGGCGACAGGCTTGGGAGCGGTCTTGACGGCGGGTTTGCGCACCGTCGTCGCCGGGCGCGGCGCGGCGGGCGACGACGGGCTGGGCATCTTGCCAGTTTTTTCGGCAGCCGGCGCAGGCGCGGGGGCTACCGCCGCCTTGGTGGATTTCTTCACCTTGGCGGCCTTGTCCTTCTTCGCCGCCTTGTCGGCCTTCGACTTCTTGCCGTCCTTGCCCGGCTTGGCCGACGGCGCGCCGTCTTCCTGCGGCAGATTGACGCCGGACAGTTCGGCTTCCAGGCGCTGGCAGAGGGTGCGCAGAATCTTCACCCGGGCGTAGTTCTTGTCGTTGGCCTCGACCAGGGTCCAGGGCGCGGTGCCGGTGCTGGTGCGGTCCACCATGTCGCAGATGGCCTGCTCGTAGGCATCCCACTTTTCCCGGTTGCGCCAGTCTTCCTCGGTGATCTTGAAGCGCTTGAACTCGGTGGCCTCGCGGTCCTTGAAGCGGCGCAACTGCTCTTCCTGGCTGATGTGCAGCCAGAACTTGACGACGATGGCGCCAGCCTCGGTCAACTCGTGCTCGAAATCGTTGATCTCGGAATAGGCGCGCAGCCAGTCGTGTTCGGCGCAGAAGCCCTCGACCCGCTCCACCAGCACGCGGCCGTACCAGGTGCGGTCGAAGATGGCGACCCGGCCCTTGCGCGGCATGTGCCGCCAGAAGCGCCAGAGATAGGGTTGGGCGCGCTCTTCCTCGGTCGGCGCGGCAATCGGGACCACCTGGTACTGGCGGGCGTCCAGAGAGGCACCGATGCGGCGAATGCTGCCGCCCTTGCCGGCGGCGTCGGCGCCCTCGAAGGCGCAGATCAGCGAGCGCTTCTTGAAGCGCGGGTCGCGCGCCAGTTCCGACAGGCGGCCCTGCCAGTGGGCCAGTTGGTCCTGGTAGTCCTTGTCGCTGAGCTTCTGCGTCAGGTCCAGTTCGGAGAGCACGTTGCGGCCGTCGATGGCCAGCCGCACCAGCGGCGCCACCGGGGTTTCCTGCAGGTTGTCGCCGGACAGGCGCTGGCGCAGCGCCTCCAGCAGCACCCGGCCGGTGGTCAGCGAGCGGTAGCGGTCGTCCGTGCCCTCGACGATCATCCACGGCGCCCAGGGCGTGTTGGTCATCCGCAGCACATGGCCGACCACGTCCTGCAGCTTGTCGTAGGTCTTCAAGCGGTCCCAGTTCCACTTGGTCACTCGCCAGGCGGTGCGTGGGTCTTTTTCCAGGGCCTTGAGGCGCTGCTTCTGGCCGTCCTTGGTCAGGTGGAACCAGAACTTGAGGATCAGCGCGCCCTCGTTCACCAGCATCGCCTCGAAGCGGTTGATCTGGTCGATGCGCGCGTCCAGATCGGCCTTGGACATCTCGCCCTCGATGCGGTGGCGGATCGGATCGGAGTACCAGGAGCCGGCAAAGATGCCGACCCGCCCCTTGGGCGGCAGGGCGCGCCAGTAGCGCCACATCACCGGGCGGTCGCGCTCTTCGTCGGTGGGTTCGGAAAAGGCCAGGGTGGAGATGTAGCGCGGGTCCATCCACTCGTAGAGGATGTTGATGGTCTCGCCCTTGCCCGAGCCGTCCTGGCCGCTGACCAGGACGATGACCGGAATCTTGCCCTTGGTCTTCAGGTCGTATTGGGCCTCGAGCAGCGCGGCGCGCAACTCGGGCACCGCCTTCTTGTATTCGTCCTTGGAAATCTTGTGACCCAGTTCAGCGGATTCGAACATTACAAATCTCCCCACAAAGCCATGATGGCCGCCAAGGCGGCGGGACCGGCGGTTTCGGTGCGCAGGATGCGCGGCCCGAAGCGCACCGGGGTGAATCCGGCGGCCTGGGCGGCCAATTGCTCGCCTTCGTCCAGGCCGCCTTCGGGGCCGATCAACAGCGTGAGCGGTCCTTGCGGCGGAGGCAGGTCGCGCAGGGCGAGCGGCGCGTCGGGTAATAACACCCAGCGCGATTCATTGTCCTGCGCCGGGGTCGCCAGATATTGAGGCAGATCAAGCAGGGGCGCCACCATGGGCACGAGATTGCGGCCGCATTGCTCGCAGGCCGATACCACCACCCCCTGCCAGTGGCGGCCGCGGCGTTCGGCCTTGTCGCCGGAGAGGCGCACCACGCTGCGCCGGGCGGCCACCGGTTGGATCGCGGCGACGCCGAGCTCAACCGCCTTCTGGATCACCCAGTCCATCTTGTCGCCGCTGGGCAGGCCCTGCACCAGGGTCACTTGAATCGGCGGCTGGCGATCCTGCGGGTCGTGCCGCAGCAGGGTCGCGCACGGCACCGGCTTGTAGGCGTCGATCCGCGCCAGCCATTCGCCGCCGCAACCGTCGAACAGGATGATGTCTTCACCCTCGCGCAGGCGCAGCACCCGCTGGGCGTGATGGGCCGCCTCTTGCGGCAAGTCCACCCGGCCGCCGGGCGGCAGGGGATCGGGGCAATGGAAGCGCGGCGTCATGGGACGATTATTCCACAGCGCCGCGCCGTCTCACGTTGCCGGCGGCGTCCAGATCTTGCCGGCCAGCAGCGCCCGCGCCGGGCGGCCGAGGTAGTAGCCCTGCGCCAGGTCCACGTTGAGGCCGGCGACGTCGGCGAGGATTTCGCCGTCCTCGACGAACTCGGCGATGGTCTTGATGCCGAGTTCGGCAGCCAGGCTCTGCATGCTCTGGACGAAGGCCCGGTCCTTGCCGTGCCGGCGCATGTTGACGATGAAGTCGCCCTCGATCTTCAGGTAGTCGATGGGGAAGCGGCGCAGATAGTGGAAGGAGGAAAAGCCCGAGCCAAAGTCGTCGATGGCGAGGCCGAAACCCTCGAACTTCAGGTCGTTGAGGAAGCGCTCGAGCAGGGCCAGATTCTTGATGGTGTCGCGCTCGGTGATCTCGAACACGATCTGCTGCGGCGGCACGCCGCTATTGGCCACCACGTCGAGCAGGGTGCGGCCGAATTCGCTGAGCACCATCGCCCGCGGCGACAGGTTGAGGAACACCTTGCCCTTGTGGCCCTGGGCGGCGATGCACTCCAGCGCCCGCTCCATCACCAGGGTGTCGAGGCGGTGGATGACGCCGATGCGCTCGGCGATCTCGACGAATTCATTGGCGCCGACGATGCGGCCGTCCAGTTCGATCCGCGAGAGCACCTCGTAGGCGGCGATCTCGTGGTTGTGGGTATCGACGATGGGCTGGAAGAAGGGCACCACCAGCTTCTCGTCGAGGGCCTTGATGATCAGCACGCTCTGCTGGGTGATGCCCTGGAACACCTCGACCACGTCGGCCTCGGTGGGCAGGCCGATGCGGTGCTTACCTTCCGCCTTGGCCTTGTACATCATGTTGTCGGCGAACAGGAACAGGTCCCGCGGCGCGTCGGCATGGGTCGGATAGGTGGCGATGCCGATCGAGGCGGCACCGTGCACCGAGCTACCGTCGGGGGCTTCCAGGGTCATCGCCTCAGCCGCCTCGAGCACCCGCTGCGCCACCTGCTGGGCCTCGTCGAGAGCACTCTCTGGCAGCACCACGACGAACTCGTCGCCGCCGTAGCGGGCGAAGATGTCGCCGACTCGCAGCGCTTCCTTGACCGCCACGGCGAAGGCCTGGAGGAACTTGTCGCCGAAGGCGTGGCCGAAGCCATCGTTCACCAGCTTGAAGTTGTCCAGGTCGATCACCAGCAGCGAGAACGAATAGCCATGGCGCTGGGCGCGCAGCCGTTCGTATTCCAGCAGTTCCCAGAACACCCGCTGGTTGAACAGGTCGGTCAGCGGATCGCGGGTGGCGTAGTACTCCAGGTCGCGGGTGTACTTGTAGATCGCCTTGACCGAACCGACCACGTTCATCAGCGTGGACAGCACGCTGTCCATCACCAGGCGCAGGGTCGAGTCGCGCAGCACGTCGGTCTGCACGCCGATGCCGACGATGCCGCCGATCTTCGGCGTCTCGACGAAGAAGGACTTGACCTGGAGGCGCACGTCCTCTTCGCTGAGGGCCACGGTATGGTTGCCGTCGCTGGGGTAATGGTGATGCACCCGCAGTTGCGGCAGGTCGGAAAACTGCGGGTTGTGGCTGATCTCCTCCTGGATATAGTGCTCGAGCATTTCCCGGGTCACGTCCTCCGGCCGGTAGCGCCAGAACACCTCCAGGTCGAACAGCTCGTCGTCGATCTTGAAGATCGAGAACAGCAGGTGGGCGCTGACCACCTGGTTGATGTCCTCCAGCAGGCGGGCGACGTATTCGCGCCAGTCGCGCACCACGTCGGAGGTGATGACGAATTTCTCCAGCAGGCCGATCTCGAACTGGAGGATGTCCTTGTCCACCGCCACGTCGCGGATGCGCGCCAGCAGCCGGTCGAGGGCGGCGAAGGCGTTGTCGAACTCGCGGATGCCGACCTCGCCCTGCTCCACCTGGACGTGGCGCAGGTCGGTCAACGCGTTGACCTGGTCCACCGAACGCTGCAGACGGGCCAGCGGCTTCTCGACGCGAATCCGCACCTGGCGGACGATGAAGAAGGCCAGCAGGAAGGCGATCGGGATCACCGCCCCGGCCCAGCGCAGGAACTCGGCACGGGCCGAGGCCAGGCGCGGGCCGACGTCCTGCACCACGTCGATGGCACCCATCACGCTACCGACCGAGACATTGAGGTGGCAATACAGGCACTTCTCTTCCGCCCGCAGCGGGAAGATGTAGCGCACTCGATCGCCCGCCGTGCTTTGCAGCGCCTTGCCGTCGGCAAATACCTGGCGCAACTCGGCGTCCAGCGCGGGCTGCTCGATCACGCCGAACTGGCGCTCGACCAGGGGGCCGCGATAGATATGCAGTTTCGATGGCGTATCGCTGGTGGCGGCCTCGGTGGCGCGAAGGAAGGACTCCACCTGGTGCCGGCTCCAGCCGGTGCTCATCAACTCGTACATGGAGTTGAAGGTGAGCTTGGCCGTGGTGCGGGTGTGTTGATTGACCTCTTCCGTGATGACGCGCTCGAAGACCTGGTCGAGCACCAGATAGGTACCGCCGAAAAACAGTGCGGAAGCGGTGGTCGCCGCCACCAGGATCAGCGTTCTGAGTCGCATGCCAAGGTCAATCTGCCCACAGGGCGCCTACTCTTTTGGTCGGGGACACAGTTATGTCATGCCATCGGCACGCAATTTTTTGTGGCCTCATTCTAGCGCGACATATGCCAAGCGGGCGGCGCATCAGCCCGTGCCGGCGCCCGCCATCAGCGCGGCGGCATCGGCGCGGATGAAATCGAGGAAGGCGTCGGCAATCGGCAGCAGGCGCTTTTCCGGGCGATGCACCACGTACCAGCGGCGCATCACCGGGGTGCCGGTCACATTCAGCCGCACCACCTGTTGGGTCGCCAGCTCCAGGCTGATGGCATGTTCGGAAATGAAGCCGAGGCCCATGCCGGCCATCACCGCCTGCTTGACGGTCTCGTTGCTTTCCATCTCGATGGTCTTTTGCAGCGCCACGCCGGCCGCCTCGAAATAGCGCTCCATGGTGCTGCGGGTGCCGGAGCCGAGTTCGCGGATCAGGAAGCGCTCCGCCGCCAGTTCCTCCGGCCGCACGGTGCGCACCTTGGCCAGCGGATGCTCCGGGTTGGCGATGATCGACAGCGGGTGGTCGGCGAAGGCTTCGGCGACGGTCTCGAAATCCGAGGGCGGGCTGCCCATGATCGCCAGGTCGATCTCGTTGTCGCCCAACTGGCGGACGATGGTGTCGCGGTTGCGCACCACCAGGCGCAGGTCGGCGTCCGGATGGGTGCGCAGGAAGGCGATGATCAGCTTCGGCGCGAAATACTTGGCGGTGGACACCACGCCGATGGTCAGCCGCCCGCCGGTGGCGCCGCGCAGCGCCGCCAGGGCCTCGCCGGCATCCTGAATCTGCCGGTCGATACGACGGGCGTGGCGCAGCAATTCCTCGCCGGCGGCGGTGAGGCGAATCTTCTTGCCGATGTGCTCGAACAGCGGCAGGTCCACCTGCTCCTCAAGGGCGCGCACCTGCATCGATACCGCCGGCTGGGTGAGGTGCATTTCCTCCGCCGCGCGGGAGAAGGACAGGTTGCGCGCCACTGCTTCGAACACGCGCTGTTGACGCAGGGTGACGTTCTTCATGGCCGCCATCCGAGAAGAGTCGCCATCGGCGACTCACGACGTTCCCCTCGCCCGCTTGCGGGAGAGGGGGTAGGGGTGAGGGAAACGGGCGGCACTCCGACATTCATGCGTCGGCAAGCCCGCGCACTGCCCGTTATGTCCGCGATAAGCAAGTCTGACTGTCTTCCACCGGCAGGCGCCGATATTCTCGAATCATGAATCTTCAAGCCTTGATTTTTGATGTGGATGGCACCCTGGCCGAAACCGAGCGCGACGGCCATCGCCCCGCCTTCAACGCCGCCTTCGACGAACTGGGCCTGCAATGGCACTGGGACGAGAAACTCTACGGCGAATTGCTGCGCATCACCGGCGGCAAGGAACGCATGCGCCACTACGCAGCGTTGCACGATCCCGCCTTCCTGATGGGGCCCTACGCCAGCCAGGGCATCCAGCGCCTGCATGCCGCCAAGACCCGCCACTACCTGCAGCGGGTCGCCGCCGGACTGCCGCTGCGCCCGGGCATTGCCGAAATTCTGGCGCTGGCGCGCCACAGCGGCCTGCGTCTGGCAATCGCCACCACCACCTCGCCGGAGAACGTGCACGAATTGCTGGTCAACACCCTCGGCGCCGAGTCCCTGGCCTGGTTCGAGGTGATCGGCGCGGGGGATGTGGTGGCGGCCAAGAAGCCGGCGCCGGACATCTACCAATGGGTATTGCAAGGCCTCGACCTGCCGGCCGCGGCGGCGCTGGCGATCGAGGATTCGGCCCCCGGCCTGCTGGCGGCGCGGGCGGCGGGCATCGCCACCCTGGTGACGCCCAGCGACTACACCCGCGACCACGATTTCGCCGGCGCCAGCGCCTGCCTGCAGAACCTGGCCGGCATCAGCCTGGCCGATCTGCAACGCATCCATGGCTGCCGCTCGAACTGACATGCAATTCACCTCGAACACCTCTCCGTTTGCGAAATCGGCGTCGATTCAGGTGTGCTGCACCGCGCCGATTTTTTATAAATCTGTCCTTATGGATGATATCAAAACATCTGACTTTTACTTATGCCAACCCCTGCGTAAATTACGTTCATACCGAACTCGCTCACCGAAGGAGTAAATGATGGCTGTTAAGACCTATAACGCCGGCGTCAAGGAATATCGGAGCACCTACTGGGAACCCAACTACCCGGTCAAGGACACCGACATCCTGGCGGTTTTCAAGATCACGCCGCAAGCCGGCGTCGATCGTGAGGAAGCGGCTGCGGCAGTTGCCGCCGAATCCTCCACCGGCACCTGGACCACCGTGTGGACCGACCTGCTGACCGACCTGGACCACTACAAGGGCCGCGCCTACCGCATCGAGGATGTTCCTGGCGACGACTCCTGTTTCTATGCCTTCATCGCCTACCCGATCGACCTGTTCGAAGAGGGTTCGGTGGTGAACGTGTTCACCTCCCTGGTCGGCAACGTCTTCGGCTTCAAGGCCGTGCGCGCCCTGCGCCTGGAAGACGTGCGCTTCCCGATCGCCTATGTGATGACCTGCGGCGGCCCTCCCCACGGCATTCAGGTCGAGCGCGACATCATGAACAAGTACGGCCGGCCCCTGCTCGGCTGCACCATCAAGCCCAAGCTCGGCCTCTCGGCGAAGAACTACGGCCGCGCCGTGTATGAATGCCTGCGCGGCGGCCTCGACTTCACCAAGGACGACGAGAACGTCAACAGCCAGCCCTTCATGCGTTGGCGCCAGCGTTTCGACTTCGTCATGGAAGCCATTCACAAGTCGGAGAAGGAAACCGGCGAACGCAAGGGCCACTACCTGAACGTCACCGCTCCCACCCCGGAAGAGATGTACAAGCGCGCCGAATACGCCAAGGAACTGGGCGCGCCGATCATCATGCACGACTTCATCACCGGCGGTTTCTGCGCCAACACGGGCCTGGCCAACTGGTGCCGCGACAACGGCATGCTGCTGCACATCCACCGCGCCATGCACGCCGTGCTCGACCGCAACCCGCACCACGGCATCCACTTCCGCGTGCTGGCGAAGATCCTCCGTCTCTCCGGCGGCGACCATCTGCACTCCGGCACCGTGGTCGGCAAGCTGGAAGGCGACCGCGCCTCGACCCTGGGCTGGATCGACATCATGCGCGAACGCTTCAATAAGGAAGACCGCAGCCGCGGCATCTTCTTCGACCAGGACTGGGGCTCGATGCCCGGCATCTTCCCGGTCGCTTCCGGCGGCATCCATGTCTGGCACATGCCGGCCCTGGTCGGCATCTTCGGCGACGACTCGGTGCTCCAGTTCGGCGGCGGCACCCTCGGCCACCCCTGGGGCAATGCGGCCGGCGCCGCGGCCAACCGGGTTGCCCTGGAAGCATGCGTCCAAGCGCGCAACGAAGGCGTCGAGGTGGAAAAGCACGGCAAGGAAATTCTCACCGCCGCCGCCCAGCAATCCCCCGAACTCCGGGTCGCCATGGAAACCTGGAAGGAGATCAAGTTTGAGTTCGACACGGTGGACAAGCTGGACGTCGCCCACCGTTGATCACCCCGCACCGAATCGAGGAGAGCTGAAATGAGCGAAATGCAGGATTACAAGTCGCGACTGTCCGACCCGGCCAGCCGCAAGTTCGAAACCTTCTCCTATCTGCCGGCGATGAGCCCCGAGCAGATTCGCAAGCAGGTTGCCTATCTGGTGAGCAAGGGCCTCAATCCGGCCATCGAGCATGTCGAACCGGAAAACGCCTTCGACCACTACTGGTACATGTGGAAGCTGCCGATGTTCGGCGAGACCGATGTGGACGCCATCCTGGCCGAAGCCGAGGCTTGCCACAAGGCCAACCCGGACAACCACGTGAGGCTGGTCGGCTACGACAATTTCAAGCAGACCAAGGGCGCCGAAATGGTCGTCTATCGCGGTAAGGCCGTCTGATTTTTGTAGTGCCTCCAAGCGTTGTTTTGTAGTTCCTCCAAGTGTTGTTGTGATGTTGTTGTGATGTGTTGTGCCTGTTCCACCACTCCCACTGACCTAGCGTCAGTTTGTCCCGGGCCCTTCGGGGCCCGGGTTTTTCTTCCGGGGATGAATCATGCAAGCCGCTGAAATCGTCGAGCAGTATCGGATCAGCACCGCGCCGTATTACCGCCCGGTGGCCGACGAGATCGACCTGTACCAGGCCGCCTACAGCGCGCGCATGCCGATGATGCTGAAAGGCCCCACCGGCTGCGGCAAGACCCGCTTTATCGAATACATGGCCTGGACCCTGGGGCGCCCCCTGGTGACCGTGGCCTGCAATGAAGACATGACCGCCTCCGACCTGGTCGGACGCTTTCTGCTGGACGCCGACGGCACCCGCTGGCAGGACGGCCCCCTGGCTATCGCCGCGCGCCACGGCGCGATCTGCTACCTCGACGAGGTGGTCGAGGCGCGCCAGGACACCACCGTGGTGATCCACCCGCTGACCGACGGCCGCGGCGTTCTGCCCCTGGAAAAGAAGGGCGAGTTGCTGCGCGCCCACCCCGACTTCCAGTTGGTGATCAGCTACAACCCGGGCTACCAGAGTCTGATGAAGGACTTGAAGCAATCCACCAAGCAGCGCTTCGGCGCGCTGGATTTCTCCTACCCGGAACACGCTGTCGAGGCCGAGATCGTCGCCCACGAAAGCGGCATCGCCCTCGATCTGGCGGAAAAGCTGGTGTCCATCGGCGAGCGTTCGCGCAACCTGAAGGGCCACGGCCTCGACGAAGGCCTGTCCACCCGCATGCTGGTCCATGCCGGCCTGCTGCTGGCCCGCGGCATCAACCCGATCAGCGCCTGCCGGGTCGCCCTGGTGCGGCCGATCACCGACGACCCCGACATGCGCGACGCCCTCGACGCCGCCGTCGCCACCTACTTCTGACCTCGCCGCCATGGTGACGCTGGACGACCTCCTCCCCCTGCTCTCCGGTCCCGACCGGGAAGCGCGCCTGCGCGGCGCCCTCGGCGAAGCCACGCGCGCCCTGTCGGCGAGCGGGCTGGAAGCCTGGGCGCGGGGCGCGGCGGCCCTGCGCGACCTGGGCCGCGGCGAGGAGCCGGTGGCCAACTTCCTCGACCACGGCCCGGCCATCGCCCGCGAACTGGGCGAAGAGGTGCTTGGCGACCTGATCCGCGCCGCCCTGGCGATGGCCTCGAAGACCAGCGGCACGGTGATCGCCCTGACGATCGCCAGCGCCCCCACCGCGGCCCGCCGCCTCGGCGATGCCGAGCTGTTCCGCGCCTACCTCGAATTCCTCTCGCGCCTCTTGGCCCTGGCACCCCGCGGCCTGCGGCCGATGCTGGAACAGCTCGACCCGCTGCTGGCCCAGCTGACCCTCGGCGGCCTGCGCCGCTGGGCGATGTGGGGCGGCCAGAGCCACCGCACCGACTACCCGGCGCAGGAAGCCTACTTCGCCTTAAAGAGCGCCGACAGCCTGGCGATGCTGCAACAGGAGCGCAAGGGCGTGCTGTTCGTCGATGTCCAGCGCCGCCTCGGCATGTATCTGCGCGCCCTCTGGGGCCGCGACTTCTACCTGCGGCCGACGGCCGGCGACTGGGAATCCCGCGACGGCCTGAAGCCCTATATCGACAACCACGTGCTGCACCTGGCCGATGCCTATGACGCCCTGGAAACCCCCGCCGGCGCCATCGAAGGCGGCGATCTGTATCGCGCCGCCGCCTGTCACGGCGCCGCGCACCTGATCCACACCCGCGCGCCGATTTCCGCCGAGGCCCTGACGCCGCTGCAACTGGCCTGTATCGGCCTGATCGAGGATGCCCGCGTCGAAGCCCTGGCGGCACAGCGCTTCCCCGGCCTGGCCGCCCTCTGGCGCCGCTTCCATGTCGCCACGCCGGACGGCGATGCACGCATCGGCCGCCTACTGGAGCGAGTGGCCCGCGCCCTGGCCGATGCGGACTACGAAGATGCCCATCCGGCGGTGCAGCGCGCCCGGCTAATGTTCGCCGCCGGCCGCGAACGCCTGGAGAGCAACCACCTGTCCTGGGACTGCGGCGTTGCCCTGGCCCACGACCTGTTGCGCGCCGGTCTCGACGCCTACCACCCGCGCCTCGATCAGCCGCAGATCGCCTACCGCGACGACAACCGCTACGTCTGGGAATTCGCCGAGGCCCACGACTTCGCCAGCGCCGCCCCCTGGCTTTCCGGCCAGGTTCGCAAGCAGGTCGGCCTGATGGAATTCATCAACGAGGTGGACGTCGAGACCGCCGGCAGCGACGCCCAGGAAATCTGGGTACTCGGCAGCGAGCTGCTGGACGACGACGGCAGTAGCTGGAACCAGCGCGAAGGCAAGCCGCCGGCCCCCGAGCCCTTCCACTACAACGAGTGGGACTACCAGATCCAGATCGAACGGCCGAGCTGGGTGACCCTGCTCGAGCGCGATGCCGAGGCCGGCGACGCCAGCCGCATCGGCGCCATGCTGGAGGCCCATCGCCCGGTGGCCGGGCGCCTGCGCCGCGTCATCGAAATGTTGCAGCCGCAGGGCGTGCAGCGCCTGCGCAAGCTGGAGCACGGCGACGAGATCGACCTCAATGCGGCGGTGGAGGCGGCGGTGGATATCCGCTGCGGCCGCCAGCCCGATCCGCGCATCCAAATCCGCCATCAGCGCAAGGTTCGCGACATCAGTATCCTGCTGCTGCTCGATCTGTCGGAATCGACCAAGGACGTGCTACCCGGCAGCGACCGCCCGGTGCTGGAACTGGCCTGCGAAGCCTCGGCGCTGCTGGCCGATGCCCTGGCCCAGATCGGCGATCGTTTCGCCATCCACGGCTTCAGCTCCAACGGCCGCCACGACGTGGACTACCGCTGCTTCAAGGGCTTCGACGAGCCCTACGGCGAGCGCGCCAAGGCCCGCCTGGCGGGCATGGCCGGCGGCGGTTCGACCCGCATCGGCGCCGCCATCCGCCACGCCGGCCGCCACCTGGCGCGCCAGCCCTCGCAGAAGAAGCTGCTGCTGGTGCTGACCGACGGCGAACCCGCCGACGTCGATGTGCGCGATCCGCAATACCTCCGCGCCGACAGCAAGAAGGCGGTGGAAGCAATCGGCCGCCAGGGCGTCAGCAGCTTCTGCCTGAGCCTCGATCCGCGCGCCAGCCAGTACGTCGCCCGAATCTTCGGCGGCAACCGGTTTTTCGTCCTCGACCACGTGCAGCGCCTGCCGGAAAAGCTGCCCGCCCTATTTCTCGGCCTGACGCGATGAGCCGCGCCAGTGCCCTGCAACGCACACCGATAACCAAGCCCGAACAGGGGGAGACAAGAAAAATGACCGACCACCGCATCACGCTGACCCAGTACCTGCTGAACCAGCAGCACCTCTACGGCGAGGGCCGCGCCTCCGGCGATCTGTCGAGCCTGCTGAACGTCCTCACCACGGCGATCAAGGTGATCGCCAACCAGGTGAACAAGGGCGCCCTGATGGGCGTGCTGGGCAATGCCGCCAGCGACACGGTGAATGTCCAGGGCGAGGTGCAGAAGAAGCTCGACGTGCTCTCCAACCAGGCAATCATCTACGAATGCCAGGGCGGCGGCCAACTGGCCGGCATGGCCTCGGAGGAGATGGACGACATCTACCCGGTGCCCGACGATGTGCGCCGCGGCAAGTACCTGCTGGTGTTCGACCCCCTCGACGGCAGCTCCAACATCGACGTGAATATCTCGGTCGGCACGATCTTCTCGATCCTCCATGCCCCCGAGGAGAGCCGCCCGCTGACCAAGGAAGATTTTCTCCAGGCCGGCACCGAGCAAGTTGCCGCGGGTTTCGCCGTGTATGGCCCTTCGACCATGCTGGTGCTGACCACCGGCCACGGCGTGGACGGTTTCACCCTCGACCGCGACATCGGCGCCTTCATCCTCACCCACCCGCAGATGCGGATTCCCGAGGAGACCAAGGAGTTCGCCATCAACGCCTCCAACGCCCGCTTCTGGGAGCCGCCGGTGAAGCGCTATGTGGACGAATGCCTGCAGGGCAAGGCCGGCCCCCGCGAAAAAGATTTCAACATGCGCTGGATCGCCTCCATGGTGGCGGAAACCTATCGTATCCTCACCCGTGGCGGCGTCTTCATGTATCCCCGCGACAGCAAGGATCCGGGCAAGGCCGGGCGCTTGCGCCTGATGTATGAGGCCAACCCGATCAGCTTCATCATCGAGCAGGCGGGCGGCGCCTCGACCACCGGCACCCAGCGGATCCTGGACGTGCAGCCGGACGATCTGCACCAGCGGATCGGCGTGATCTTCGGTTCGCGCAGCGAGGTCGAACGCATCGAGCGCTACCACGCCGACCACAAACAGGGCGCCGACCGCGAGTTCAGCTCCCCCCTATTCAATGCCCGTTCGCTGTTTTCCGGCGAGTGAGCGCGACAAAGCATTCCAAATCTAAGAGGTAGGAACCATGTCCATTCGCCATCCGGTCATCGCCATCACCGGCTCCTCGGGAGCCGGGACCTCCACGGTTACCAAGACCTTCCAGCACATCTTCCGCCGCGAGAAGATCACCGCCGCCATCGTCGAAGGCGACTCCTTCCATCGTTTCGACCGGGTCACGATGAAGGCCGCCATGGCCGCCGCCCAGAAGGAAAAGAACAACAACTTCAGCCATTTCGGCCCCGAGGCCAACCTGTTGGAGGAGCTGGCCGAGCTGTTCCGCCAGTACGGCACGGACGGGACCGGCAAGGCCCGCAAGTACCTGCACAATCATGAGGAAGCGGCGCCCTTCGGCCAGGACCCGGGCACCTTCACGCCCTGGTCCGAGATCCCGAGCGGTACCGACCTGTTGTTCTACGAGGGCCTGCACGGCGCCGCCGTCACCGACAAGGTGGATGTCGCCCAGCATGCCGACCTGCTGGTGGGCGTGGTGCCGATCATCAACCTGGAGTGGATCCAGAAGCTGCACCGGGACAAGAACTCCCGCGGCTATTCCACCGAGGCGGTGGTGGACACCATCCTGCGCCGCATGCCGGATTACGTGAACTACATCACCCCCCAGTTCGCCCGCACCCACATCAATTTCCAGCGGGTACCGACGGTGGATACCTCGAACCCCTTCATCGCCCGCGACATCCCCACGGCCGACGAAAGCTTCGTGGTGATCCGCTTCGCCAATCCGAAGGGAATCGACTTCCCCTACCTGCTGACCATGATCCACGACTCCTTCATGTCGCGGCCCAACATCATCGTGGTCCCGGGCGGCAAGATGGAACTGGCGATGCAGCTAATCTTCACCCCGCTGATCCTGCGGATGATGGAGAACCGCAAGCGCGGCTGACCTCTCTGGCTTGCCCCGACTCGAACAAAATCAATCGATTGGACGAGCAGGGGCGGTTTCACCGATAATTGCAGGTTCTTTGGCGGCAAGACCGTCGACGAGGAAATCATGTCCCACACTTACAGCGATTTCGAACCTCCCGTGTTCACCAAACTCACTAGCGCAATCCGCGCCCTGGCCATGGATGCCGTCGAAAAGGCGAAATCCGGCCACCCTGGCGCCCCGATGGGCATGGCGGAAATCGCCGAAGTCCTCTGGAACCACCACCTGAAGCACAACCCGGCCAACCCGAAGTGGCCCAACCGGGACCGCTTCGTCCTCTCCAACGGCCACGGCTCGATGCTGTTGTATGCCCTGCTGCACCTCTCCGGCTACGATCTCAGCATCGACGACCTGAAGCAGTTCCGCCAGCTCCATTCGCGGACCCCGGGCCACCCCGAATACGGCTACGCGCCGGGCGTCGAGACCACCACCGGCCCCCTCGGCCAGGGCATCACCAATGCGGTGGGCTTTGCCCTGGCGGAAAAGCTGCTGGCCAACGAATTCAACCGCCCCGGCCACGACATCGTCGACCACAACACCTACGTGTTCCTCGGCGACGGCTGCCTGATGGAAGGCATCTCCCACGAGGCCTGTTCCCTCGCCGGCACCTGGGGCCTGGGCAAGCTGATCGCCTTCTGGGACGACAACGGCATTTCCATCGACGGCCACGTCGAAGGCTGGTTCACCGACAACACCCCGGGCCGCTTCGAAGCCTACGGCTGGCAGGTGATCAGCGGCGTGAACGGCCACGACCCGGAAGCCATCCAGGGCGCCATCGCCCTTGCCCGTTCCGAAGGCGACAAGCCGACCCTGATCTGCTGCCGCACCCGGATCGGCATGGGCGCTCCGAACAAGGCCGGCGGCCACGACGTGCACGGCGCCCCCCTGGGCGAGGCCGAAATCGCCGCGGCACGGCCCCACATCGGCTGGAACTATGCCCCCTTCGAAATTCCCGAGGACGTCTACGCCGCCTGGAACGCCCGCGACAAGGGCGCCGCCGCCGAGGCCGCCTGGCAGCAGCAATTCGCCGCCTACGCCAAGGCCTACCCGGAACTGGCCGCCGAGTTCAAGCGCCGCATGGCCGGCGAACTGCCCGCCGACTGGCAGGCCCACGTGACCGGCGTGCTGGCCAAGCTGAACGACAAGGCCGAGACCATCGCCAGCCGCAAGGCCTCGCAGAACAGCATCGAAGCCTACGCGCCGAAGCTGCCGGAACTGCTCGGCGGTTCCGCCGACCTGACCGGCTCGAACCTGACCAACTGGTCCGGCTCGAAGAGCATCGGCCGCGAGGGCAAGGGCAACTACCTGCACTACGGCGTCCGCGA
>DATDMT010000153.1:0-10863 GCA_036518635.1 Rhodocyclaceae bacterium
TCGGCGGCGACGGCAACGACAGCCTGGACGGCGGCGTCGGGGTGGACAAGCTGGTGGGCGGAGCGGGGGACGATACTTATACGGTGGATAGCCCGCTGGACCTGATCGTGGAGGTGGCGGGGCAAGGCAGCGATACGGTGAATTCGACGGCACTGAGCTTTGTGCTGGCGGCGAATGTGGACAATCTGGTGTTCACCGGCACGGGCAACTTCATCGGCACGGGCAATGGCGACGCCAATTCGATCACCGGCGGTAGTGGCAACGATACGCTGAACGGCTTGGCCGGCAACGATGTGCTGATCGGTGGGGCCGGTAATGACATCCTGTCCGGCGGCAATGACAACGATACCCTGATCGGCGGCAGCGGCAATGACACGATGACCGGCGGCGCCGGTAGCGATTTGTTCGTCTTCGATACGCTGCCGCCGGCGGCCGACAAGATCGTGGACTTCGCCGTCGGCAGCGACAAGGTCGTGCTGGATGACGCGATCTTCACCGCCCTATCTTGGAACGGCACGGCCCTAAGCGACGGCCAGTTCGAGACCGTCACCGGCAGCGCGATGGATGCGACCCAGGCCGGCTCACGGCTAATCTACAACTCGACCACAGGGGCGCTTTATTACGACGAAGACGGTAGTGGCACAGCGTTCTCTTCCAAGTTGATCGTCACCCTGGCCACCCACCCGCTGAGCTTCGGCGCCAACGACATCCAGATGGGATAACCATGACCTTGCCACGCCTGTGCCCGCTGAGCCTACTCATCGCCCTGGCGCTGGCTGCGCCGGGAAGTGCCCTGGCCGCCGCCGGCAGCATCGTCAGCCTGCAGGGCAAGGGCGAAGTCAAGAGCGCCAGCGCCGACTGGCACGGCGCCAAGATCAAGGAGCCGCTGGACAACGGCGATTTCGTCCGCACCGGCGATCTGAGCCAGATGGCGATCCTGCTGCAGGACCAGACCCAGATCCGCCTCAACCAGAACAGCCAGTTGCAGATCAAGTCGGCCTCCGACGCGGCCAGCAGCGCCGCCACGGCGCTGAAGCTGAACTCTGGCCGCGCCTGGTCCGCCGCCAAGGCGGCACCGCCGGCCGGTGCCAATTTCGCCGCGGCGCCGCCGCGGGTGTCGATGGAAACGCCCTCGGCCACCATGTCGATCCGCGGCACCGATTGGGAAGTGGAAGTCGGTCCCGACGGCCGCACCCAGTTGGTGGTGCTGAGCGGCGCGGTGGAAATCGGCAACGCCCAGGGCAGCCTGCTGGTGGGCCGTGGCGAGGCCGCCGTGGCCGAGATCGGCAAGGCGCCGGTGCGCCTGATTCTGAGCAACCCGAAGGAACGGGTGCAGTGGGTCAGCGCCTACCGCCCCGAACCGCTGCGCATCCTCACCGCCGCCGGCGACGACGCCAGCCCGACGCTGCGCGAGGCAGCCAGGCTGATCGATGCCGGGCAACTGGCCGAGGGCCGCGCCCTATTGAACACCGCCCCCGCCGGCTGGCCGCGGGACCTGCTGCAGGCTGACCTGAAGGCCGTCGAGGGCAAGCTCGACGATGCCCTCTTCCTCGCCCGCCATGCCCAGGACCACGGTGGCGGCGATCTTGCCCGCGGCCGCCTGGCGCGGCTGCTGGTGCTGGCAGACCGCAGCGACGAGGCCGCCAAGCTGCTGGCGGAGGGTTCCGCCGATTCGCCCAGCGCCGACCTCTGGCTGGCCCGCGGCGAACAGGCCCGCTTCGAGGGCGACGGCCGCAGTGCGCGCAATGCCTATGCCCACGCCACCGCCGCCGACAGCACGGATGCCCGCGGCTGGGGCGGCTTAGGCAGCGTCGCCGCCGAACGCGAACGGGTCGCCGAAGCCAGAGAGATGCTGGCCAAGGCCGCCGCCCTGAGCCCGCAGGACGCCAGCTACCCCGGCGAACTGGGCACCGTCGAAGCCTTCGCCGACCGCTACCCGGAAGCCGAGGCCACCTTCGCCAAGGCCCTGGAACTGCGCCCGGACGACTATGTGGCGCTCACCGGCCGCGGCGTGATGCGCTTGAAGCAGGGCCGTGCGGAAGAGGCTACCGAAGACCTGCTGCGCGCCACGGTGATCGAGCCACGCTATGCCCGCGCCCAGCTCTACACCGGCATCGCCTACTACCAGCTAGGCCGCACCGCCCGCGCCATCGAGGCCTTCGCCCACGCCGCCGAGCTGGACACTAAGGACCCGCTGCCCTACCTCTACATGAGCATGGTGCACACCGACCAGTTCGAGGCCGCGCCGGCTCTGGCGGCGGCCCGCGAATCCCTGACGCGGATGCCCTACCTGAAGTCGCTAAACCAGGTGGCGAACAACCAGAAGGGCGTTGCCAACGTCGGCAACGCCCTGGCCTTCTGGGGCATGAAGGACTGGGCGATGGCCTACGCCCAGGACGGCTACTACCCTTACTACGCCGGCAGCCACCTGTTCCTCGCCGATCTCTACGACAACCACTACGCGAAGAATTCGGAACTGTTCCAGGGCTTCCTTGCCGACCCCACCGTGTTCGGTGCTTCGAACCGCTTCCAGAGCCTGATCCATCGGCCCGGCAATTACCAGTCGGCCAGCCTGACCCTGGCCCGCGACTCGGTGAATTACGAGTACATCCCCCGCGTTACCGCCAATGGCTACAGCAATAGCGTGTCGCCCTTCGCCTACTACGTGGACATGGATACAGACCGGACGCATACCCGCGCCGGCCAGGGTTTCATCAATCGTGGTGAAGACCCGACCATCACCGCCGCCGTCGGCTGGGTGCCGAATCATGATCTCAAGCTGTTTGCCTTTTATACCCACGAAGATTTCACCGGCCACCGGGATGGCTCACTGCTTAGCCCGGAACTGGCACGTTCGCCGATCAGTGATTTC
Source organism: Rhodocyclaceae bacterium (assembly GCA_036518635.1). Lineage (GTDB taxonomy): Bacteria > Pseudomonadota > Gammaproteobacteria > Burkholderiales > Rhodocyclaceae > AWTP1-18. The sequence continues at coordinate 2,873 of DATDMT010000153.1, forward strand.
AGCTTCGGCGGCGCCTACTTTCTGACCCCGTCCACCATGTTCCAGGCCCGTGCCGGCCGCAGCAATCTAGATTCGGACCAACGCTACCAATACGTCGGTAGCCGGCTGGCCGGCAGCACCAACGATGGGGTGGTGGCCCGTGAATTCCAGGCGGCACTCCGCTCGCGTCTGGACAATGACTGGGAACTGGCCTTGGGGCTAGAAACCGCCAGGACCGAGGATAACGCCACCTTATCCATCGCGTTCCCCAACACCGCACCATCGGTCCGCGATGACGCATTGCTAAATGAACATAGCGACCTCGGCTACGTTTCAATACGCCACGATTTTTCGCCGACTGCCTTCCTCCAAGCGGATGCGGTCTATACCGAATACAGCAAACATGTCAGCGGCCTGCACCTTGAATCCGGCATCACCACATCGGTCGACCGCCAATTCAACGACCGCCGCTGGTCGCCGCGCATAGGCTTCAGCTATCTGCCGCAAGCCGGCCATCGCGTGCGCCTCGCCTATCAGGACTGGGTACGCCCCTCCTCCGCCACCAGCCTGGGCCCGGTGGCTACCGCCGGTATTCCCCTCGATGACAGCCTGCTGCGCTACGGCGGCCGCATCACTCGCACCATTGCCCGCCTCGAATCCGAATGGACGCCCCGGCTCTACAGCGAATTCAGCATCGATCATCGCGATGTGCGCAACCTGGACACCTACGACATTTCCCTGGCGGAAAACTACGCCAACCTGAAACGGCTGCGGCAGAACAGCCTGACGGATATCGTCGAGTTCTATACCTCGGGCACCACCAACGATGAATGGTCCAAGGCCTATCTCGCTTCGCGGGCCAAGGTGGACCAACTCCAAGGCAAGGTGAATGCGGCCCTGACCGATACCGTTTCCGGCAACGCCAGCTACACCTGGACCGATTCGGACCTGAGCTTTTTCAACAAATCCTACTACCTGCCGCGGCATACCCTGAAGCTCGGCGCCACCTGGCTCTCGCCGCTGCACATCCGCCTCGCGGCAGATGCCGTGTGGCGCTCCGGCGCCTTCAGCCTGCTCGACCGGAGCGGCGCCCGCCCACCCTATTGGAGCGCCAATGCATCGGCATCATGGGAAACGCCGGACAAGCGCTACGGTGTGGCAGCCTTTATCCGCGACATGCACAGCCCGAATGCCCCGACGTTTTACGGCGTCGCCGCCAGCATGAAATTCTGATCATGCGGCGCTTCCGTCTGCCCTTCGCCGCCGGCTCGCGGGCGCAGCGCATCTTCTACGCCATTGCCCTGTCCCTGCTGGTCTGGCTACTGGGCCTCGCCCTGAGCTTGACCAGCTTCTGGCAGCAGATCGAGTACCACGCCTTCGACAAGCTGACGGTGCTCACTGCACCGGGCCGCTCGGCGCTGCCGATCACCATCATCGGTATCGACGAGGCCTCCTTCGCCCAGGTCGGCAAGCGCTGGCCCTGGCCGCGCAGCCTGTATGCCAAGGTGGTGGATAGGCTGGTCGCCTCCGGCGCCGCGGTAATCGCCTTCGACATGATCTTCGCCGAAGCCTCCGAACCCAAGGAGGACCAGGCCTTCGCCGATGCCGTGCAGCGCGCCGGCAATGTGGTGATGTCAGCCGACCACGCCTATCAGGAGACCGCCCTGCTCAAGCAGTGGCTGCGGGTCGAGCCGCTGCCGCTGCTGAAGCGGGCCGGCGCCGTGCCCGGGCTGGCGACGGTGGAACTGGACAGCGACACCGAGGTGCGGCAGATCCCGCAAAGCCACGACACCTTCTGGCACGAGACCATCAACGTGCTGCAGAAGAGCCGCCCCGGCCTGATCCCCGATCCGCAGGTGCCGGGCAATGCGCTGATCCGCCACCTCGGCCCGGCCCACACCTTCCCCTACGTCTCCTTCTACCAGGTGCTGAACGGCGACCCGTCGATTCCCGCCGATTTTTTCCAGGACCAGATCGTCCTGATCGGCCGCGATGTGCGCGCCAGCCCCGACGCCGGCGCCGCCCAGGCCGACATGTTCGCCACCCCCTTCCTCGCCGGCACCCGGCTGCTGACGCCGGGGGTGGAGATTCACGCCACGATCATCGAGAACGCCATCTCCGGCCAGAGCATCGTCCCCGCCAGCCGGACCATGACCCTGCTGCTGCTGAGCTTCGCCGTACTCGCCGTGCTGCCGGCCCTGGTGCGCTGGCATCCGGTGTGGAGCGGGGTCTGGTGCCTGTGGCTGGGGGTGATGGTGGCGGGCGGCGTGGCCTGGCTGTTCTCCAGCAAGAATTTCTGGCTGCCGGGGGTGATCGCGCTTTCCGCCATCGCCACGCTGTATCTGTCGATGGCTCTGCTCTCCTACTTCGGCGAACGCCGCCGCGGCCAGCAGATCAAGGGCGCCTTCGCCAAGTACGTGTCGCCCCAGGTGGTGGACCAGATGATCGCCTTCCCCGACCGGCTCAAGCTGGGCGGCGAGCGGCGCGAGCTGACCCTGCTGTTCTCCGACCTGGCCGGCTTCACCTCGATCTCGGAAAAGCTGCCGCCGGACGGCGTGGCCAAGGTGATCAACCTCTATCTGACCGAAATGACCCAGGTGATCATGGATTTGGGCGGCACCGTGGACAAGTTCATCGGCGACGCGGTGATGGCCTTCTGGGGCGCGCCGCTGGACGATCCGCAGCACGCGCTGCACGGAGTGCAGGCGGCGATCGCCATGCAGCAGGCGATGGCGCGGCTGCAGCCGCAGTTTCACGAGATGGGCGTCGGCGAAGTGGGCCTGCGCATCGGTCTCAATACCGGCGACGCAGTGGTCGGCAACATGGGCTCGGAAGACCGCTTCGACTACACCGCCCTGGGCGACACGGTGAACCTGGCCTCGCGCCTGGAGGGCGTGAACAAGATGTACGGCACGCCGATCCTGCTCTCGGGCGCCACTGCCGCAAAGCTGGGCGGCGCCATCGCCCTGCGCCCGGTGGATTACGTGCGGGTCAAGGGCAAGGCCGAGCCGGTGGAGATATTCACCCCCTGCGACGACGCAACGCTTGCCGAACTCAGCGCCACCGCCCACGCCGCCTATCGCGAGATGCGCTGGGACGCGGCCGAGGCCGCCTGGCAGGCGGTACTGGCCCACCGCCCCGACGACCCGGTGGCAGAAGTCTTCCTCGAACGCATCCCGCACTTCCGCAAGGAGCCGCCGCCCCCCGGCTGGGATGGCTCGGTGGCCCTGGAGAAGGGATAAGTTACTTTTTCTTAGTGACTGTGACTTTTGGCGTTTTACCCGACGTTACGGGCGGAGTGATCGGCTTCGTCGGAACCGTAGACTGCTTTAAATTTTTTCCAGAAATCCCCAAAGCAGCAGCCAAGTCGCTGTCATTATCATCAACAAGATTTTCAATATGAATCATTCGATCCACACGACCAGACTTAGTTGTCAGTCGGGCTATATCTTCCGCAGTGGCGCCAAATAGAGTTAGGGCTTGTACTTGCTGAGTAAATAGCAATCCACCACAGCACATCAGCGTAGCCATCATCTTCATTGTTATGCCTCCCGTATAAGAAATAGAACGTTTGGAAGCTACCGCCCCGTTATTTAAATGTCAAATTCAATCGCTTAACGAGCGACTGCAACCTCAACGCCCAATCCTCCACGAAACGGTGTTTTGACCATTGATGCTAGGCAAATATGAATGATTGATTCGCCACGCCTCACCCTGCGCGACGCCCTGGAGCGCATCGGTTCGCTGCTGCGGGAAGGCCGCAGCGAGGAAGGCGCCGCCCTGGCGGCGAAATTTCTCGCCGCATCCCCGAACCGGGCCGACGCACTGAACAACCTCGGCGTGGTATTCAAACGCGCTGGCAAGTTCGACGAGGCCCTGCACTGCTACCGCCAGGCCCTGACCCTGGAACCGCGCCGTCCCGGCACCCTGAGCAACCTGGCCCTGGTGCTGAAGGAGCGCGGCCACCTGGCCGAGGCCGAGGCCTGCTGCCTGAAGGCCCTGACCCTCGATCCGCAATCCGTCGCCGCCCAGTACAACCTGGGAGTGATCCTCAAGGGCCTGGGCGAGGCCGAGGCCGCCCGCACCGCCTTCCGCGCCACCCTGGCGCTGGCGCCGCAGCACGCCGACGCCCGCTTCGATCTGGCACTGATGGACCTGATGCTGGGCGACCTGCACGCCGGCTGGGCCGGCTACGAGGCCCGCTTCGACCCGGCCCTGGAAAACCCGCAGCGCATCGCCCCGCCGACCCTGCCGGTGCCGCGCTGGGACGGCACGATCCGCCCCGGCCTGCGCCTGCTGCTGGTGAACGAACAGGGCTTCGGCGACCAGATCCAGTTCAGCCGCTATGCGCCCCTGCTGGCGGCCCAGGGCCTGCGCGTGACCCTGGTGGTCAAGCCCGAATTGCGCCGGCTGATGGGCACCCTGGCCGGCGTCGAACAGGTGCTGTCCTCCGCGGACAAAATCGACTGGAGCGCCCAGGATGCCTGGTCGCCGCTGCTCAGCGTGCCAGGGATGCTCGGCACCACCCTCGAATCCATCCCCGCCGCCATCCCCTATCTGCAGGCTGATGCCGCGGCCCGCCTACGCTGGCGCCAACGCCTCGATACCACTGCCCAGGGCCGCCGCCGCATCGGCCTGGTCTGGGGCGGCAGCCCGACCCATCGCCGCGACCAGGAACGCTCGATTCCCCTGGCGCAATGGACTGCCCTGGCCGAGGTGCCGAACGCCTGTTTCTTCGCCCTGCAAAAAGGCCCCCGTGCCGCCGATGCGGCGCCCGCCGGTGTCGAAATTCACGCCCTCGGCGAAGAACTGGATGACTTCGCCGAGACCGCGGCGATACTCTCGGAACTGGATTTATTGGTCAGTGTCGACACGTCCACGGTGCATTTGGCCGGCGCCCTGGGGCGCCCCGCAGTCGCCTTGTTATCCTATGTGCCGGATTGGCGCTGGTTGCTGGCACGCGGCGATACGCCCTGGTACCCATCGCTGAGCTTGCTGCGCCAGCAACGACGCAACGATTGGTCGGCTCCGATGGCAACACTGGCCCAACTCCTCAACCGCTGACTGCAAAGACAAGACAAGATGGCCAACATCGTATTCAACATCGGCGACTGGAGCAGCCTGGAAACCTCCCTGGGCAGCGCCGACGTGGGCAGCGCCATCGGCGCCGTTCGCAGCGCCTACGACCAGATGTTCGACGACAGCATCGTCACCAGCAGCGTTCTCAGAAGCGGCCTGACGGTGACCGCCAGCACCACGGCAGGCGCCAGCTTGAGCGGCATCCTCAGTGCCTCTCCGGCCACCTTCTCCAGCCTGACCTACACCGATGGCGGCACGGTATTCAAGTTCAAGGGCAGCGGCAGCTTCGTCCAGGATGCGGACGGCTACAGCTTTTCCCAGGCAACCATCAGCAGCTTTAGCGGCACCGTGAACAACGTGGACCTCCTGGTGGCCGCCAGCACCACCAATCCCCTGAAAATCAGCGCCAGCGGCAGTTTGAGCGGCAGCATCAGCCAGGCGCAATTTCACTTCGGCAGCAACAGCCTCACCGTAGCCGGCAACATCGCCGTCAACGGCGATACCTACAGCGGCACGATCACCAACTTTCTGCTCGACGACGGCGCCGGCCACCGCATCGGTGCCAGCGGCCTGAGCCTGTCCTACAGCGACTTTCTCAGCAACGCCACGGATATCGACAAGCTGCTCGACACCATGGGCGCCGGCGCCGATACCCTGCTCGGCGGCAGCGGCAACGATCTGCTGCGCAGCAACGGCGGCAACGACAAGGTGTTCGGCGGCCTGGGCAACGATACCCTGCTGCTCGGCGGCTTGCGCAGCGATTACGACTACACCCCGACGGCCATCGGCCTCAGCATCGAGAACAAGACCAGTCATGTGCTGATCCAGGCCTCCAGCATCGAAACCGTCCGCTTCAGCGACGGCAGTACGGCAGCCGCCGATTACAGCGGACTGCTGGCAGGGAAATCCAGCGCCTTCAACGATACCTTCATCGGCGGCAGCGGCGACGACAGCTACAGCGGTGGCGCCGGCAACGACGTGATCCTCGGCTTCGCCGGCAACGACACCCTGGATGGCGGCAGCGGCATCGACTCGATGGTCGGCGGCAGCGGCAATGACGTCTATTTCGTCGACAACCCGGCCGACAAAGTGATCGAACTGCCTGGCGAGGGCACCGACGAGATCCGCACCACGCTCGGCGCCTACAGCCTGGCCGCGCTGCCGAATGTGGAAAACCTCAGCTATCTCGGGACGGCGGCGTTCATCGGCAGCGGCAACGCGGCGGCCAACGTCATCACCGGCAGCAGCGGTAGCGACCTGCTCTATGGCCTCGGTGGCAACGATACCCTGCTCGGCGGCGGCGGCAACGACCGCTTGATCGGCGGCGACGGCGACGACCTGCTGAATGGCGGCAGCGGCAACAACCTGCTCGACGGCGGCGCCGGCTACGACACCTTCATCGCCGGCAGCGGCAGCGACACCTTCATCGGCGGCACCGGCAACGACCTGCTGGACCTCACCGGCCTGGGCCTGGCCTTTTCCGGCAAGGGCAGCAGCTTCAGCGTCAGCAAGGTGGACCTGAACACCATCGTCCTCACCGTCGGCAGCCAGACCCTGACCCTCAAAGGGGCCTTCGACACGCCGACCGGCGATCACGGCATCGAAACCTACAAGTTCACTGACAACGCCACGGTGACCCTGGCCCAGTTGCTGGACGGCGCCACCAGCAACTTCTCCAACGACATCTACAACGGCACCGCCGGTGATGACGTTGGTATCCATGGCCTCGGCGGCAACGACACACTGAGCGGCGGCGCCGGCAACGACAGTCTGTTCGGCGACGCCGGCAACGACACCCTGCTGGGCGGCAGCGGCAACGACACGCTGGACGGCGGCCTGGGCAACGACTACCTGGATGGCGGCACGGGTGCCGACAGCATGATCGGCGGCGCCGGCAACGACATTTACGTGGTGGACGACGCCAGCGACGTCGTCCGCGAAACCCTGACCCTGCTTCAAGGCGGCGGCGTAGACGAGGTACGCACCACGCTGACGAGTTACACCCTGGGCAGCAACCTCGACAATCTGAGCTACACCGACAACAGCAACTTCACCGGCTACGGCAACGAACTGGCCAATGTCATCAGCGGCGGCAACGGCAACGACAGCCTCTACGGCCTGGCCGGCAACGACACCCTGATCGGCGGCGAGGGCAACGACAGCCTCGACGGCGGCAGCGGCATCGACCGCCTGGTGGGTGGCAACGGCGACGACACCTACTTCGTGGACAACCCGGCGGACGCGGTGATCGAATTGAATGGGCAAGGCACCGACACGGTGAACTGCACGGCCTTGGGCTACACCCTGTCCGCCTATGTGGATAACCTGAACTTCATCGGCGTCAGCGGAAATTTCGTCGGCGTAGGCAATGCCTCCGACAACATCATCAACGGCGGTGCCGGCAATGACGTGCTCTACGGCATGGCCGGCAACGACCAGTTGAACGGCGGCGCCGGCAGCGACCTGCTGAACGGGGGTGACGGTAACGACACCCTGACCGGCGGCTCCGGCAACGACATTCTGATCGGCGGAAACGGCATCGACGTGGCGATTTTTTCCGGCACCCAGGACCAGTACACGTTCAAGTCGGCGAACGGCGTGCTGACGGTGGATTCCCAGGGTGGCGCCGACGGCAAGGACCAACTGCAGGGCATCGAGTTCGTCCAGTTCGGCGGTGGCGACCTGGTCTCGGTGGCGAGCCTGGGCGGCAGCACCACCACCCCGACCAGTTCCAGCGTGCCGACCTACGTGCTGCAGGACCTGATGGCCGGCGATTCGAACCGCTGGAACGCCAGCCAGGCGGTGGGCAGCCCGGTCACGGTGAGCTACAGCTTCATGACCGCCGTGCCCTCCTACGACCCCAGCGGCCACACGAATTTCCAGCAAATGAATGCCACCCAAAAGGCCGCGGTGCAGTCAGCCCTGGCCTACTA
>DATDMT010000154.1:0-7652 GCA_036518635.1 Rhodocyclaceae bacterium
AGTAGATCGCATCGAACACCTTCTGGTCGAAGCGGTCGAGGAGGGTCAGCGCTTGCGGGAGGGGAGCGTTCATGGCGGTTCCGTCAAAGAGGTATGACGAAAAGACTACGGCGGGCATATGACTGGAAGATGAATGCGCGCGGACAGCGGACCGGGCGACAATGGCGGCTTCACTCTAGGGAACCATCATGCAGATCTGGGTCGACGCCGACGCCTGCCCCGGCGCCATCAAGGACATCCTCTACCGTGCCGCCGAGCGTACGGGGCGGCCGCTGGTGCTGGTGGCCAACCAGTTCCTGCGGGTGCCGCCCTCGCCCCACATCCGTGCGGTGCAGGTGGAGAAGGGCTTCGACGTGGCCGACAACTACATCGCCGAGCGGGTGCAGCCGGGGGATCTGGTGATCACCGGCGACATTCCCCTGGCGGCGGCGGTGCTGGAGAAGGGCGCCATTGGCCTGAACCCGCGCGGCGAGCGCTACAGTGCGGAGAACATCCGCCAGTTGCTGGACATGCGCAACTTCATGGACACCCTGCGTTCCAGCGGGGTGGATACCGGCGGGCCACCGGCCTTTAATCAGGGGGACCGGCAGACTTTTGCCAATCAGTTGGATCGGTTGTTGGCGGGGTTGCCGAAGGGGCCGGCGGGGGTTTAACTCACGCCGGTCGGGCACTCGCCTTTCGACAGGCTCAAGGCGAACGGGGTTGGGTGGTTGAGCGCAGGGGTCGGGCCGAGGCGGCCCTCCTACGAAGAGCGTCCGAGACTCAGGCGCCGCAGAGCTTGCGCAGTTCGATGGCGGCGGTGTTGGGGCCGTCGGTGATCCAGATCTGGCCGTCCTGGATCGTGCATTGCAACTGCATCGAGCGTTCCGCCAGGGCGGTGAGGGCGGCGCCTTGCTCCGTGTCGAGGGCATACACCGTGAGCTTGTCGATGCGGCTCATCGCCGCGCCTTCCTTCTGCCACCAAAGGTCCACGGTGCGGCCGTAGGCCAGCACCACCACCTTGTCGGCGCGGCCGGCGGCGCGGCGCAGGCCGCGTTCCTCGGGCAGACCGACCTCGATCCAGAGGCGGATTTCGCCGCCGTAATCCCGCAGCCACAGCGACGGTTCATCGATATCGGAGAGGCCCTTGCCGAACTCCAGGCGCTCGTCGGCAAATAGGGCGAAGGCCAGCAGCCGCACCATCAGGCGCTCGTCGGTTTCCGAGGGGTGGCGCGCCACGGTCAGGTTGTGTTCGGCGTAGTAGCCGCGGTCCATGTCGGCGATGTTGAGGTTGGCCTTGTAGACGGTGGATTTGAGAGCCATGCAATCTTTCGTGAATGTTTATGTCAGGCGACATGCAGCCGCGGTGTTGCGGCGGCCTCGCAGCGGCCGATGACGGCGGCCTGGTCGCAGCCCTGGCTGCGGAACAGGGCCAGCACCTCATCGGCGCAAGCAGGGTCGCAGGCCACCAGCAGGCCGCCGGAGGTCTGCGGATCGGTCAGCAGGTTCTGCTGCCAGCCGGGCATGGACAGATCGAGGTCCACCTCCTGGCCGTAGCTGTGCCAGTTGCGCGCCGAGGCGCCGGTGGCGATGCCGTTCTGGACATGGCGCAGCGCCTCTTCGATCAGCGGCAGGGCCTTGAAGTCCACGTGGGCGGCGAGGCGCGAACCACGGCAGATTTCCAGCAGGTGGCCGGCCAGGCCGAAGCCGGTGACGTCGGTCACCGCATGCACGCCGGCCATCTCGGCCAGAGCGGCGCCGGGGCGGTTGAGCAGGGTGGTCCAGCGCAGCATTTCGCCGTAACCGTCGGCGGACAGCACGCCCTTCTTCAGAGCGGCGGAGAGGATGCCGACGCCCAGGGGCTTACCGAGAATCAGCAGATCGCCGGGCTGGGCGCGGTCGTTGCGCTTGACCTTGTCCGGGTGCACCAGGCCGATGCCGACCAGGCCGTAGATCGGCTCCAGCACGTCGATCGAATGGCCGCCGGCGATGGGAATGCCGGCCTCGCGGCAGACGCTGGCGCCGCCTTCGAGGATGCGGCCGATGACGTCTAAGGGCAGCTTATCCAGCGGCATGCCGACCAGAGCCAGGGCGAACAGCGGCGTGCCGCCCATGGCGTACACGTCGGAGAGGGCGTTGGTGGCGGCGATGCGGCCGAAGTCGTAGGGGTCGTCGACGATCGGGGTGAAGAAATCGGTGGTGGCGACGATGGCCTGATGATCGTTCAGGCGATACACCGCCGCGTCGTCGGAAGACTCGATGCCGACCAGCAGCTCCTTGGGCAGCAGGCCCGCCGGGCTGCCGGCGAGAATCTGCTGCAGCACGCCGGGAGCGATCTTGCAGCCGCAACCGCCGCCGTGGGAAAAGCGGGTGAGCTGGATAGTGGAATCGTCGGTCATGGCAGCAAGGCGGATTGCATCGGGGCCGGCAGTATCGGGAATTTGGCGCCCTCAGCGCAAGCCCTTTTAGCCCGCGCGACTCGCTGTGGCACCCAGGGGTCCCGGGTCGAAGCAGGCGCGATTGCGGCCCTGGCGCTTGGCGCGGTAGAGGCAGGCGTCCACATCGGTGATCAGATGATCCAGGCTTTCCTGGCGGGTTTGCAGGACCACGCCGAAACTGGCGGTGAAGGTCAGTTCGGCCTCGCCGTGGCGCAGGCGGATTTCGGCCACTTGCTGGCGCAGGCGTTCGGCCAGGGCGACGGCGGCCTCAATGCCAGTGTTCGGCAACAGCAGCAGGAATTCCTCGCCGCCCCAGCGGGCGACCACGTCGCCCTGGCGCACGGCGCCGGCCAGCACCCGCGCCGCCTCGACCAGGGCGGCATCGCCGGCGCCGTGGCCGAGGATGTCGTTGATCGATTTGAAGTGGTCGAGATCGACCATGATCAGCGCCAGGTCGCGGCCGCTGCGGCGCGACTCCCACCATTGCGGCTGGGCGATGTCGAGGAAGGCGCGGCGGTTGTACAGATTGGTCAGCGGGTCCCGCGTGGCGCGCAGCTCCGCCAGCATCTGTTCGGCCTTGAGGGCGCGGAACTGGCGGCCCAGTGCCAGGGCCAACACCGTGGCATCGACCAGCATGCCGGCTTCCACGGCGCGGAAAGTCCAGTCGTTGAAGGGGATGAAACCCCAGGTCGCCAGGGCGGTGACCAGCGCGCCGGACATCGAGGCCAGGGTGGCGGCGAGGAAGTAGCGGGCGTAGGCATGGCCGCTGCGCAGCGCCGCCAGGCCGAGGAGCGGCATCAGCAGGGTAAACACGGTGACGAAGACGAAGCCCACCAGCAAGGCGTCGCGCTGGTTGCCGCTGATCAGCGTCGCCATGATCAGCAGGAACAGCACCGATCCGGCAATCGCGCTGAGACCGCGGTGCCAGTGGGGCAGCCGCGTCGCGGTGTCGAGGAAGGCCTGGGCGAAACGCAGTTCGGCGATGCCGAACAGGACCATCGTCACTGGAATGATCCACTGCTGCAACACCACCTGGTTCGGCCACAGCCAGGCAAAACCGTGCCCGGTGTAGGCCAGGTTCAGGAGCAGGAAGGCGCCGAGAAAACTGCTGTAGCGCAGGTAGATGCGGTTGCGCAGATTGACGAACAGCACCAGGTTGTAGATCAGCAGCGCCGCCAGGTAACCGTATATGAAGCCGTAACCGTAGCCCTGCTGCAGGTCGCGCCGCTCGCTTTCGGCTTCCGTCATGAAAAACGCCGGAATGACGATGGGATCAGGGGTCTCGACGCGGAAATAGATTTCGGTCAGGCCGCTGTCGAAGCTGTGCTCGGCGGCGAAGAAGCGCCCCGGAATCGGCCGGGTGTTGGCCGGCAGGGTGTCGCCGAGGCGGACGTGGCGCGGCACCTGATCCTTGCCGACGATGTAGATGTCCAGCCGATCGAGCCAGGGGTTCTCGATGCGAATCTGCCGGGATTCTTTCTGGTCGCTGTTATTGACCACCGCAAAGCGCAACCAGACCGGCGGCGAGCCGATGCCGAAGGCGGGGATGGAACTGGCGGCAGGCGTGAAGCGGCCCGCCCGCCACGCCGCGCGCACCCCCTCCAGGGTGGACGGCGCGCCGGATTCCTGCAGGTAGGCGAGGTGCCGGCCCAGCACCATGCCCGGGGAATAGTGATCGAGGGCCACGTCGTCCGCCAGGGCGATGCCACGCCACAGGCCGCCCAGCACCAGCATGCAGACGAAAAACCAGCAGGAGATCGACGAAGGGCGCAACGGCGGAATCGCTTTCAGGGACGGCCGATCCGGAACATTAGGAGCGGGTGATGCAGGTTATCACGCCCCCGGCATAAGCCCCGATGACATTGCCGTTTCTGCCGCACCGGCAGTGGCGAACGTACAATGCCTGCCCGCTCCAACCCTTGCCGCCAGATGAAAATCGGGGTCGCCACCATCGCGCAGCTCGCCGAGTTCGATCAGATCGTCGACGTCCGCTCGCCCGCCGAATTCGCCGAGGACCACATCCCCGGGGCAATCAACTGCCCGGTGCTGGACGACGCCCAGCGCGCCGAGGTCGGCACCCTCTACAAGCAGGTCTCGCCCTTCGCCGCACGCCGGCTGGGCGGCGCCTACGCGGCCCAGGCCATCGGCCGCCACATCGAACAGCAGTTTCAGGACAAGCCCAAGCAATGGCGGCCGCTGATCATGTGCTGGCGCGGCGGCATGCGCTCCGGCTCGATGGTCACGGTGCTGCGCGCGGTGGGCTGGGACGCCTGCCAACTGGACGGCGGCTACAAGGCCTTCCGCCATCAGGTGATGGCCGATCTGGCGGCCTGGCCGGCGCGCCACGCCTGGCGCGTCGTTTCCGGCCCCACCGGCAGCGCCAAGACCCGCTTGCTGCAGGCCCTGGCGCGGCACGGCGGGCAGGTGCTGGACCTGGAGACCCTGGCCAACCATCGCGGCTCGGTGTTGGGCGACCTGCCGGATTCGCCGCAGCCGGGGCAGAAGGCCTTCGAGACGCAGTTGTGGCAGGCGCTGCAGGGCCTCGATCCGGCACGGCCGGTGTTCGTCGAGGCCGAGTCGCGCAAGATCGGCAACCTGCATCTGCCGGAAAGCCTGATGGTCGCCATCCGCCACGGCGCGTTGCTGCCCATCGAGGCGCCACTGGCGGCACGGGTGGACTTCCTGCAGGAGGACTACCGCTTCTGGATCGAGCGCCCCGAGCTGCTCAGTGCGCGCCTCAGCGCGCTGCGCGCGCTGCGCGGTGCCGAGACGGTCGCCCGCTGGCAGGGCTGGATCGCCGAGGGCCGCTTCCGCGATTTGGTCGAGGCGCTGTTGAGCGAGCACTACGACCCCTCCTACCGCGCTTCCCAGGCGCGGCATTTCGGTGATGCACTGCCGGCAGCGATGCATACCGAGAGCCTGACGGCGGAGGCCATCGACGCGCTGGCGCAGCGGGTGCTGGCGCAGGGTTGAAAAGATTTTTTCACCACGGCGACACGGCGAGCACGGCGAAAAAGCAAAAGAGCGAAAACCCTTGGTCTTGATCTTCGCCGTGCTCGCCGTGTCGCCGTGGTTAATGCCTTTGTTCCCACGCCCGCCAAGTAGAATCTGCCCCGGGCGGTCTAGGTACCTCCCTCATCCGCATTTCCACTAAGCCCCCGCGACACCCGCACGGGGGCGGCTCAATCAAATCGGGAGTCACCATGAACCTCAACACCCTGCGCCGCCGCGTGCTGGGCGGTCTGGGCGCTGCTTGCGTCCTCGACATCGCCAGCCTCTGCAACCTGGCCCACGCCGAAGAAAACGTCCTGCGCGTGTCGGCCATCCCCGACGAAGCGCCGACCGAGCTGCAGCGCAAATTCGCCCCCCTCGGCAAGTACCTGGAAAAGGAACTGGGCATGCCGGTGAAGTTCGTCCCGGTGTCCGACTACGCGGCGGTGGTGGAATCTCTCGCCACCCGGAAGCTGGACCTGGCCTGGCTCGGCGGCTTCACCTTCGTCCAGGCGAAGATCAAGACCAACGGTACGGCGATTCCCCTGGTGCAGCGGGAAGAGGACAGCAAGTTCACCTCGCGCTTCATCACCGCCGATCCGGCGATCACCTCCCTGGCCCAGTTGAAGGGCAAGACCTTCGCCTTCGGCGCGCCCTCGTCCACCTCGGGCCACCTGATGCCGCGCTACTTCCTGCAGAAGGACGGCCTGAATCCCGAGAAGGATTTCAAGACCGTGGCCTACTCCGGCGCCCATGACGCCACCGTCGCCTTCGTCGCCGCCGGCAAGGCCGACGCCGGCGTGCTGAACGCCTCGGTGTGGGACAAGCTGGTCGAAGGCGGCAAGGTGGATACCGCCAAGGTGCGCGTCTTCGCTACCACGCCGCCCTACTACGACTACAACTGGACCGTCCGCGGCGACCTCGACCCGGCCCTGGTGAAGAAGCTCAGTGCGGCCTTCCTCAAGCTCGACGCGAAGAATCCGGAACACGCCGAAATCCTCCAACTGCAGCGGGCCAGCAAGTTCATCCCGACCAAGAAGGAGAACTACGAAGGCATCGAGAACGCGGCCCACGCGGCAGGCCTGCTGAAGTAAGCCAAGCAGCGTGAGTTTCGTTCTGCAGGGCGTGGACCTGGTCCACGCCAACGGCCATCAGGCCCTGCGCGGCGTCAGCCTCGCCGCCGCCGCCGGGGAGCGGATCGCCCTGATCGGCCCCTCCGGCGCCGGCAAGACCACGCTGCTGCGCCTGCTGGGCGCGGCACTGCGACCGACGGCGGGCGAGCTGAGCCTGCTCGACATAGCGCCCTGGTCCCTCGATACGGCGGCGCTGACGGCGCTGCGCCGCCGCCTCGGCACCGTGCATCAAGCGGCGCCGATCCCGCCGCGGCAGCGGGTGATCACCGCCGTTCTGGCTGGCCGCCTGGGCCGCTGGCCGCTGTGGAAGGGCCTGCTGTCGCTGCTCTATCCGCTGGACCCGGAAGGTGCCCGCGCCGCCCTGGCGCCGCTGGGCCTCGCCGAGCGCCTGTTCGAGCGTTGCGACCGCCTCTCCGGCGGCCAGTTGCAGCGGGTCGGCATCGCCCGCGTGCTCTACCAGGCGCCCGAGCTGATCCTGGCCGACGAGCCGGTGTCCGCCCTCGACCCGGCCCAAGCGTTGTCTACCGTCCGCCTGCTGGCGGCCGAAGCCCGGGACCGCGGCGCGACGCTGGTCGCCAGCCTGCATGCGGTCGACCTGGCGCTCGCCTGTTTTCCGCGCATTGTCGGCATCAAGGCCGGCCGCATCGCTTTCGACCTGCCGGCATCCGAGGTCAGCGAAGCCATGTTGCACGAGCTGTACGCCGCCGAAGGCGAGGCCCTGCCGACCTTGGCGACCGAACCGTGCTTCGTCGCCCGCGCCGCCGCCAACGACCCCGCCAGCCGCGCTGCATGCTGCTGACCCGGAGCGAGCGTGACCCTTCCGGCGGGCGGCGGCTGGGCGCCACACTGGCCGCCGTAGCCATCCTGTGGCCGCTGTTCCGCGTGGCCGAGGTTCACCCAGGGGCTCTGTTCGATCCGGGCAACCTCAAAGTCATCGGCGGCTTCCTGGCCGCCTTCCTGCCTCCCGCAACCGGCTCCGAATTCCTGGGCTACCTGGGCAAGGCGACGCTGGAGACGCTGGCCATCGCCACTGCCGGCATGGCCCTGGCCTGGCTGCTGGCCGTGCCGCTGGCCTACCTGGCGAGCGGCGCCGGCCGCGAGCGCGCCACCC
>DATDMT010000155.1:0-7120 GCA_036518635.1 Rhodocyclaceae bacterium
TGGAAATTGCGCAGGCCCTCGCTGCTGGTCAGGGTCACCGCGTCGAGGGCGTGATCGGTCCACAGTTTCATCAGCGGCGCCGGGTCCAGGTCCGGCTTGGCGCGGCGGTAGCAGGTGACGTAATCCACCGTCGCGCCGCGCGCGCGCAGGGTGTCGCCGAGCAGGTCGCGGCCGCCGTCTCCGCGGAAGACGACGACCTTGCGGCCCTTCACTTGCTGCAACTCGGACAGTTCCAGCAGGGCCTCGGAATCGAAACGGTCCCGGGGCGCGACCACCCGGGTGATGCCGTGGCGGGCCAGGGCCTGTTCGCTGCTATGGCCGACGGTGGCGGCCAGCAGCCCCTTGGGCCAGGCGCGGTGGGCCAGAACCACGGCGAGGGACTTGTCCACCGCGTTGGGGCTGACGAAGACGGCGATGTCGTAGCCGTCGAGGCGGATCGCCGCCTCGCGCAGTGGCGCGGCATCGACTACATCGTGGATCGCCAGCACCGGGAACAGCACCGGCGCGGCACCGAGGTCGGCCAGGCGCTGGGCCAGATGCGCGGCCTGGCCGGCGGGGCGGGTGATGACGATGTGCCGCCCGGCCAAGGGCTGCTGCGACACATCGACACTCATTGACTTGTCTTACTTATCCAGCGCGGCGAGGATCTCGTCGGCGCCCTGGGCACGCAGGGCTGCCGCCAATTGCAGGCCGAGGGCCTCGGCCTCGGCCGGGGCGCCTTCCAGTTCCGCGCAGGCCATCCGGCTGCCGTCCGGCAGGGCGACGAAGCCGCGCAGCCAGAGCTTGTTCGCGCGGATTTCAGCGTAGGCGCCCAGGGGCACTTCGCAACTGCCGGCCAGGGCCCGCGACACGGCGCGCTCGGCGCGGACGCAGGCTTCGGTATTCGGATCGTTCAGCGGTGCCAGCCAGGCGGCGACTTCGGGGCGCGAGGCCAGGGCCTCGATGCCGAGGGCGCCCTGGCCGGCGGAAGGCAGCGAGGCCTCGGCCGGGATCACGCCGCGGATACGCTCCTTCAGGCCGAGCCGGGTCAGGCCGGCGGCGGCAAGGATGATGGCGTCGTACTCGCCGCTGTCGAGCTTGCGCAGACGGGTATCGAGGTTGCCGCGCAGGCTGGTGACGGCCAGATAGGGATAGCGCGCATGCAACTGGGATTCGCGGCGCAGGCTGGAGGTGCCGACCACGGTGCCCGGCGGCATGTCATCGAGGCTCTCGTAGCGATTGGAGACGAAGGCGTCCAGGGGCACTTCGCGGGGGCCGGTGGCGACCAGGGCGAAGCCCTCGGGTAGCACCATCGGCACGTCCTTCATCGAATGCACGGCGATGTCGGCGCGGCCGTCTTCCAGGGCGGTTTCCAGTTCCTTGACGAACAGACCCTTGCCGCCGACCTTGGCCAGGGGCCGGTCGAGGATTTGGTCGCCGCGGGTGGTCATGCCCAGCAGTTCGACGGAACAGGCGGGATACAGGGCTTGCAGCAGATCGCGCACATGCTCGGCCTGCCACAGGGCAAGGCGCGATTCGCGGGTGGCGATGACGATACGTTCGGGTGATTTCACGGAGCGACCCCGGAGAGTTCAGAAAGGACGGAAAAGCCCGCGAATTCTACCATTCCGAGACAGGCTCCCTTCCCTGCTTGCCAAGGAACCCCAGCCTCCTTCAGCCGGTCAGGCCGAAGAAACTTCTGATGCGGCTGAGGATGGTTTCGTGGCTGGCTGCCTCGCGCCGGGCCGCCGCGAAATCGTCCAGGTCCTGGCGGGCGCGGATTAGTTCCTCGTCGCGTTCGGCGAGGATGTGGGAAATCTCCTCGGCAATCGCCGGGCGGGCGCGGATCAGGGCGTCGAGGCCGCTCTTGTCGAGGCGGTAGGTATCCACGTCGCTACGGGCGATCACCGTGGCGCGGCGCGGTTCGCCGGTCAACAGGCTCATTTCGCCAAACACCTGACCGCCCTGCAACGTCGCCATCAGGCGCCGCTCACCGGCGGCGGCCTCGAGCCAAACCTCGGCTTCGCCGGAAATCAGGATGTAGAGCCAGTGCGCGGCGGCGCCCTGGCGGGTGACGATGTCGCCGGCGGCAAACGGCGCATGGGTCAGGGTCGGCGCCAGGACCTTCAACTCTTCCCGCGACATGCCCTGGAACAGGGCCACCTGCGACAGCACCTCCATCCGCCGATGCAACTCGCGCTCGGCCAGCAGGTGCTCCCGGCTCTGGTCCTCCTTGACCAGATGGCGCACCTCTTCCGGCAGCGCCAGGGCGATGCCGGCGCGCTCCAGGGCGACGAAGACATGCAGGCGCACCTCGGAATCGGTCGGGTCGTCGTAGAGCGGATCGGTCAGCCAGTAGCGCAGGGCGTAGCGGGCATAGCCGGCGCCGAATTCCATCAGCACCGCCGCCGGCGCCGGCTCGTGGGCGACGTTGGCGATGGTGGCCTCGCGCAACTCGCGCTCGACCACGTTGATGACCTGGCGCGGCGCGTGATCCAGGCCGACGTTGAACCAGACCCAGCGCCGCCAGGCGTTGCCCTTGCCGCCGTAGATGCCGACCACCGAAATCTTGTTTTTCATCAGCACGCTGTTGGGCAGCACCACCTTCTCGCCGTTGCGCGTGGCGATCTTGGTATAGCGCCAGCGGATGTCGATGATGCGGCCGGAGACGCCGTCGACCACGACCCAGTCGCCGATCTCCACCGAGTGGTCGAGGTGGATCGCCAGACCGCCGAGGATGTTGCCCAGGGTGTCCTGCATGGCGAAGGCGGCGATGGCGGTGATCACCGCCGAGGTGGCGACGATGTGCGACAGGTCCAGCCCGGCATAGCGCAGGCGCACCATCGCCAGCGCGCCATAGCCGGCGATCACCGTGATGTCTTCGAGGATGCGCGGCGTCTCGACGCGCAGCGCCGGCATCACCACGCGGAACAGGGTCAGCCCGGCGAAGCGGATCAGGGAGATGCCGACGCCGATCAGCGAGAGCTCGTAGAAGCCGGCCGCCACCCGGCCCCAACTAAGGGCCTCCATCAACGAGGCGCCGAGCTCGCCGAACAGGCAGAGGACGAAGAAGGCGATGGTCTGCTTCAGCACGTACTGGCTGCCGTCGGGCAAGGCGCGGCGCAACACGCTCCACAACAGCAAGCCACCGACGATCAGCCAGGGTTGCTCCGGTTGCCAGAAATGCTGCAGCACTTCGCGTAGAAATTCGGCCAGCATGGCCATGCCTATCCTTTCAGCAGACTTTTCACTTGCGGCCACTGCCGCCGGCTGACGGCGATGTGCTCATCGATATCCTGCAACAGCAGCACCCAGCGCGCTTCGCTGTCGACCTCGCCGGCCTCGCCGCGTTCGCGTTCGTAGCCGCGCACCGCCGCCAGGGCCACCAGGCAGTTGCGGTGCACGCGGACGAAGCGCGGGCCGAACTCCTGCTCCAACTGGGCCAGGGACTCTTCGAGCACATGCTCGCCGCCGCGGGTGCGCACGGTGACGTATTTCAGCTCGGCCTTCAGGTACAGCACCTCGTCCAGCGGGATCAGCAGCACCCGGCCGCGCTCGGTGCAGCGCAGGTGTTCGCGGCCACCGGGGGCCAGGGCCTGCAGTTGCCGGGCTTCCGGCGGCTGCCCCGGGCGGCAGCGGCGCAGGGCCTCCAGCAGGCGCTCGGCGCGCACCGGCTTCAACAGATAGTCGGTGGCGGAAAGCTCGAAGGCCTGCACCGCGTACTGGTCGAAGGCGGTGACGAAGATCACCGCCGGCGGCGGCGACAGCCGGGCCAGATGCAGCGCCAGTTGCAGGCCGTTCATGCGCGGCATGTGGATGTCGGTCAGCACCACGTCCACTGCCTGGTCGGCCAGCAGTTCCAGGGCCTCGACACCGCTGGCCGCCGCGCAGACGATTTCCGTCGGCATGGCGTCGGCGATGTCCTGCAGCAGGTCCCGCAGCCGCGCCCGGGCCGGCGCCTCGTCGTCCACCAGGGCCAGCCGCAGCGGCGTCATGCGCCGCCCCGGGCGTAGGGAAAGACCAGGCGGACGAAGTAGCGGCCGTCCCGCACCTCATGCTCCAGGGAGGCGCCGAGGCCGAAGAACAGCCCCAGGCGCTCGCGGATGTTGTCCATCGCCATTCGGTTGCCCTGGGCATGATCGTGGCGCGGCTCATAGGGATTCGACAGTTCCATCGCCACCATGCCGCCGGCACTGACGATGCGGATGATCAGCACGCCGCCGCCGTCGATCGGCTCGATGCCGTGATACACGGCGTTTTCCAGCAGCGGCTGCAACATCAGCGGCGGCACCAGGGCGTCGGGCGGGCAGGCATCCACGTCCCACTGCACCTGCACCCGCTCGCCCAGGCGCAGGCGCTCCAGGGCCAAGTATTTGCGGCACAGCGCCAGTTCGTCGGACAACGGCACCAGGTGCCGCGGATCCTGCATCAGGGCGCGGAACAGTTCGGCCATTTCTTCCAGGGCCGTCTCGGCGGCACGCGGGTCGCTGCGGATGGTGCCGAGTACCGCGTTCAGGCTGTTGAACAGGAAGTGCGGGCGGATGCGCGAGGTCAGCGCCATCAGCCGCGCCTCGGCCATGGCCGGCGAACGGGTCAGGCCGCGGCGATAGACCCAGGCCAGGCTCAGAGCCAGGCCCAGGGCAGCCAGCAGCAGGGCCGCGGGGCCGCCGACGTCGAAGCCGAGATAGCGCAGCAACAGCCACAACAGCAGCACCGGGAGCAAGCCGGCGGCGAAGGCGAGCGCCAGTTCGCGCTGCCCACCGGGGCGCGCTTCAGGCCCGGCAGCGGGCGTTTCGGGGAATTGCCGTATACTTTCGCGTTCTCGGGCCACAGGCCGATCTCATTCAATTTTTGCGTTTCCGCGGCATTTTGATTATGACAGAACAGCAAGAGGGGAAAGCCTGGTCGGGCCGCTTCTCCGAACCGGTTTCCGACTTGGTGAAGCGCTACACCGCTTCGGTCTTCTTCGACCAGCGCATGGCGCTGCAGGATATCCGCGGCTCCCTGGCCCACGCAGCGATGCTGGCCAAGCAGCAGATCATCTCCGCCGCCGACCTGGCCGCCATCCAGCGCGGCATGGAACAAGTGCGCGGCGAAATCGAGCGCGGCGAATTCGCCTGGAACCTCGACGACGAGGACGTCCATCTCAACATCGAAAAGCGCCTCACCGCCCTGATCGGCGATGCCGGCAAGCGCCTGCACACCGGCCGCTCGCGCAACGACCAGGTGGCCACCGACATCCGCCTCTGGCTGCGCGACACCATCGACGCCATCGACGGCCTCTTGGCCAACTACATCCGTTCCCTGCTCGACCTGGCCGAGCGCCACGCCAAGACGCCGCTGCCCGGCTTCACCCATCTGCAGGTGGCCCAGCCGGTCACCTTCGGCCACCACCTCTTGGCCTATGTCGAGATGATGAAGCGCGACCGGGAACGCATGAGCGACGTGCGTCGCCGGGTGAACCGCCTGCCCCTGGGCGCCGCCGCCCTGGCCGGTACCACCTTCCCCATCGACCGGGAATTCGTCGCCAAGGAGCTGGGCTTCGAAGCGGTCTGCATGAACTCCCTGGATGCCGTTTCCGACCGGGACTTCGCCATCGAATTCAGCGCCGCCGCGGCCCTGATCATGGTGCACATCTCCCGCTTCTCGGAAGAGCTGATCCTCTGGATGAGCCCGCGGGTCGGCTTCATCGACATCGCCGACCGCTTCTGCACCGGCTCTTCGATCATGCCGCAGAAGAAGAACCCGGACGTGCCCGAACTGGCCCGCGGCAAGAGCGGCCGCATCTTCGGCCACCTGATGGGCCTGTTGACCCTGATGAAGGGCCAGCCCCTGGCCTACAACAAGGACAATCAGGAAGACAAGGAACCCCTGTTCGACACCGCCGACACCCTGGTGGATACCCTGCGCATTTTCGCCGACATGGTGCCCGGCATCACGGTCAAGCCGGAAGCCATGGCCGCCGCGCTGAAGCAGGGCTACGCCACCGCCACCGACCTGGCCGACTATCTGGTGAAGAAGGGCCTGCCCTTCCGCGACGCCCACGAGGCCGTGGCCCTGGCGGTGCGCGCCGCCGAGAAGCGCGGCTGCGACCTGCCTGACTTCAGCCTCGCCGAGCTGCAAGCCTTCTCGCCGCTGATCGGCGACGACGTCTTCGCCGTGCTGACCGTGCAGGGCTCGCTGGCCGCCCGCAACCACATCGGCGGCACCGCGCCCGAGCAGGTCCGCGCCGCCATCGAGCGCACCCGCAAGAGCCTCTGATGGCCGACGCGCCGGACCGCATCGGCAAATACGAGGTTCGCCAGAAGCTCGGCGAAGGCGCCACGTCCACCGTGTATCTGGCCTGGGATGCCTTCGCCCAGCGAGAGGTGGCGCTCAAGCTGATCTTCCCCGAGGTGCTGGCCGACAAGGAGCGCGGCCGGCTCTACCGCCACCTGCTGGTGAACGAGGCCTCGCTGGCCGGCAAGCTGAACCACCCGCACATCGTCCAGATCTACGACGCGGTGGTCGGCGAGGAGCAGAGCTACATCGTCATGGAGTACATCTCCGGCGGCACGCTGGAGACCTTCTGCAGCCAGGACAACCTGCTGGCGGTGGAACGCCTGGTGGAAATCATCTTCAAGTGCACCCGCGCCCTGGATTACGCCCACCGCCTCTGCATCACCCACCGCGACATCAAGCCGGCCAACATCCTGCTGGCCAAGCCCGGCAGCGGCGGCGACCTCAAGATTTCTGACTTCGGCGCTGCCCTGCTGACCGACAGCGACCAGACCCGCACCCAGGTCACCGGCGTCGGTTCGCCGGCCTATATGTCGCCGGAACAGGTGCAGGACCAGCCCCTCAACCACCAGACTGACATCTATTCCCTCGGCGTGGTGATGTACCAGTTGCTGACCGGGCGTTTGCCGTTCAACGCCACCAACAACTTCAGCATGCTGTACCAGATCACCACCTACGACCCGCCGCTGCCCTCGACCATCCGCGCCGGCATTCCGCCCGCCCTCGACGCCATCGTCGCCCGCGCCATGAGCAAGAAGCGCGAAGCGCGCTACGCCACCTGGGACGAGTTCGCCCACGATCTGGCGCAGGCCTTCCGCAACAAGCAGCTCACCGAACAGGCCGAAGACGTGCCGGACAGCGA
>DATDMT010000156.1:0-5797 GCA_036518635.1 Rhodocyclaceae bacterium
GCAGGCGTCCACGCCGCCGGAAGTGATTGCACGCAAGCGGGAAGAGGCCGACCTGGCCTTCCATCGCGTCGGCATCACCTTCGCCGTCTATGGCGAGGAGGCGGGCAAGGAGCGGCTGATCCCCTTCGACATCATCCCCCGCATCATCCCCGCCGCCGAATGGCAGATGATGGCCGCCGGCCTGAAACAGCGGGTCAAGGCCTTGAACGCCTTCCTCCACGACATCTACCACGACCAGGAAATCCTCAAGGCCGGCCGGATCCCCAAGGAGCAGGTGCTGGGCAACAACCTGTTCCGCAAGGAGATGGTCGGTGTGGACCTGCCCGGGCAGATCTACGCCCACATCGCCGGCATCGACCTGGTGCGGGCCGGGGAGGGCGAGTACTACGTGCTCGAGGACAATCTGCGCACCCCCTCCGGCGTCTCCTACATGCTGGAAAACCGCAAGATGATGATGCGGTTGTTCCCCGAGCTGTTCTCGCGCCAGGCCATCGCCCCGGTGGAGCACTATCCCGACCTGCTGCTGGACAACCTGCGCGCCGTGGCGCCCCATGGTGTCGAGGAACCGACGGTAGCGGTGCTGACCCCGGGCCAATTCAACAGCGCCTATTTCGAACACGCCTTCCTCGCCCAGCAGATGGGCGTCGAGCTGGTGGAGGGCAGCGACCTGTTCGTCGCCGACGGCAAGGTGTACATGCGCACCACCCACGGCCCGCTGCGGGTGGATGTGATCTACCGCCGCATCGACGATGATTTCCTCGATCCCAAGGCCTTCCGCGCCGATTCGGTACTCGGCGTGCCGGGCCTGTTCGAGGCCTACCGCAACGGCGGCGTGACCCTGGCCAACGCGGTCGGCACCGGCATCGCCGACGACAAGTCGATGTACACCCACGTGCCGGAAATGATCCGCTTCTATTGCGGCGAGGAGCCCATCCTCTCCAACGTGCCGACCTGGGAGCTGCGCAAGCGCGAGGACTTCAAGTACGTGCTCGACCACCTGGAAGAACTTGTGGTCAAGGAAGTCCAGGGTTCCGGCGGCTACGGCATGCTGGTCGGCCCCACCGCCAGCAAGGATGAGATTCGCCTGTTCCGCGAAAAGCTGATGGCCAACCCCGACAACTACATCGCCCAGCCGACCCTGTCCCTGTCCACCTGCCCGACCTTCGTCGACAGCGGCGTCGCGCCGCGCCACATCGATCTGCGGCCCTTCGTCCTCTCCGGCAAGGACATCACCCTGGTGCCCGGCGGCCTGACCCGCGTCGCGCTGAAGGATGGCTCGCTGGTGGTGAATTCGTCCCAAGGGGGCGGCACCAAGGACACCTGGGTTCTGGAGCACTGACATCATGCTATCGAGTACCGCCGATCACCTCTACTGGATGGCCCGCAGCATCGAACGGGCCGAAAACATGGCGCGCATGCTGGACGTCACCTACCGCATGTCCCTGCTCAAGCACGGCACCGTCGAGCCCTTCCAGGAATGGGCGGCGATGCTGTCCATCAGCGGCTTGCACTACGAGTTCGCCGACAACTACGCCGACATCAACACCGCCAACGTCATCAAATTCATGGCCTTCGACGAGGACAATCCGTCGAGCATCTACTGCAGCCTGCAGTCGGCCCGCGAGAACGCCCGCGCGGTGCGCGGCAGCATCACCTCGGAGATGTGGGAGACCCTCAACGCCACCTGGATCGAGATGAAGGGCATCCGCGAGCGGGGCCTGGCCTCCGACGGGATTTCCGAATTCTTCGAGTGGGTCAAGGAACGCTCCCACCTGTCCCGCGGCATCACCTACGGCACCATGCTGCGCGACGACGGCTTCCGTTTCATCCGCCTCGGCACCCACCTGGAGCGGGCCGACAATACCCTGCGCATCCTCGACGTGAAGTACCACATCCTGCTGCCCAGCCTGCAGGACGTCGGCGGCGCCGCCGACTACTACCAATGGGGCGCGCTGCTGCGCTCGGTCTCGGCCTTCGAAACCTATCGCAAGGTGTACCGCGACGTGATCACCCCCAAGCGCGTCGCCGAGCTGCTGATCCTGCGGGTGGACATGCCCCGTTCGCTGCACGCCTGCCTGGAGGAGGCCGACCAGCAGATTCGCATCCTCAACGGCCCGCGCTCCGAGGAATTGCAGCGCCTGTCCGGCCGCTTCTACAGCGAAGTGAAGTTCTGCACCATCGGCGACATCATGACCGAGGGCCTGCACCAGTACCTGACGCGCAGCCTCGACCGCATCCACGCCTTGGGCGATGCGGTCAATCAGACCTATTTCTTTGCCTAGTTGAAGGAACCCTGATCATCCGTTAAGGTGCCCGGTCCTGTAGATCGCCTTACGAGACAGAACAATGACTTACTGTGCCGCCACGATGCTCAACTCGGGCATCGTCTTCGCTTCCGACTCCCGCACCAATGCGGGGGTGGACAATATCTCCACCTTCAAGAAGATGAAGGTGTTCGAAACCCCGGGCGAGCGCGTGCTGGTTTCCCTGTGTTCCGGCAACCTGGCCGTGACCCAGGCCACCCTCAACCAGCTCGACCAGGTGATCCGCAAGAACGACGGCTCGCCCAGTCTCTACAACGTCAAGTCGATGTACGAGGTGGCCGAGCTGATCGGCGATGCCCTGCGCGAAGTGCGCCGCCGCGATGGTCCCTTCCTGTTGCAGAACAATGTGGACAGCAGCGCCAGCTTCATCGTCGGCGGCCAGATCGCCGGCGAGGAGCCGCGCCTGTTCATGGTCTATTCCGAGGGCAACTTCATCGAGGCGACGCCGGAGACGCCCTATCTGCAGATCGGCGAGGTCAAGTACGGCAAGCCCATCCTCGACCGGGTGATCAACAAGGACACCAATATGGACGACGCGGTGAAGTGCGTGCTGGTTTCCTTCGACTCCACCATGCGCTCCAACCTCTCGGTTGGCCTGCCCATCGACCTGCTGTGCTACGAGCGCGATGCCCTGCGCGTCACCAAGAAGCGCCGTTTCGACGAACGCGACGACTACATGAGCAACCTACGCACCCAGTGGAGCGACGGCCTGCGCAAGGCCTTCGTGCAACTGCCGAATTTCGACTGGAACTAGCGCCGCAGCTTGCTCCCCCCTGGTGGGGTGCGGCGCGGCGATCAAAATAGAAAGAAGAGCATGACGATCCGCGTCGCCCTCAACCACCAGACCCGCTATCGCTTCGACCGCCCGGTCAAGCTCTGGCCCCACGAAATCCGCCTGCGTCCGGCGGCCCATTCGCGCACCCCGGTCACCGGCTATTCGCTGAAGGTGGAACCGGCCGGCCACTTCATCAACTGGCAGCAGGATTCCTACGGCAACTGGCTGGCGCGGCTGGTGTTCCCCGAGCCCAGCGACTACCTCGACATTCAGGTGGACCTGGTGGCCGACATGACGGTCATCAACCCCTTCGATTTTTTCATCGAGGAATACGCCGAGCACTTCCCCTTCGAATACCCGCCGCAGATGCAGCGCGAGCTGGTGCCCTACCTGGAGCTGGAACCGGCCGGGCCGCTGTTCACCGAGTGGGTCAAGAACGCCCACCGCGAGCTGCTCAAGCCCGGCATGCGTACCGTCGATTTTCTGGTCGCGCTGAATCTGCGGGCACAGCAGGACATCGGCTACATCGTCCGCATGGAACCCGGGGTGCAGACCCCGGAGCAGACCCTGGAACTGGGCCGCGGCTCCTGTCGCGACACCGGCTGGATGTTGGTGCAGGCCCTGCGCCACATGGGCCTGGCGGCGCGCTTCGCCTCCGGCTATCTGGTGCAACTGGTGGCCGACGTCAAGCCGCTGGACGGCCCCGCCGGCACCGACAAGGACTTCACCGACCTGCATGCCTGGTGCGAGGTGTACATCCCTGGCGCCGGCTGGATCGGCCTCGATCCCACTTCGGGCCTCTTGGCCGGCGAGGGCCACATCCCGGTCGCCTGCACCGCCTCGCCGTCCTCCGCCGCGCCGGTGATCGGCGCCACCGGCATCTGCGAGTGCCACATGGATTTTTCCATGACGGTCAGCCGCATCCACGAAGACCCGCGCGTCACCAAGCCCTACAACGACGTGCAGTGGCAGGCCATCCTCAATCTCGGCCACACCATCGACGCCGAGCTGGAAAAGCACGACGTGCGCCTCACCATGGGCGGCGAGCCGACCTTCGTCTCGGTGGACAACATGGAGGGCGCGGAGTGGAACTACACCGCCCTCTCGCCGCAAAAGCGCGAACTGGCCGGCGAGCTGCTGCTGAAGATGCAGCAGAGCTTTTCCCCCGGCGCCCTGCTGCATTTCGGCCAGGGCAAGTGGTATCCCGGCGAGCCGCTGCCGCGCTGGGCCCTGGGCTGCTATTGGCGCGCCGACGGCCAGCCGCTGTGGCGCGACCCCAAGCTGCTGGACCACGGCGACCTGGAAGACAAGCGCAGCGCCGCCGATGCCGGCCGCTTCCTCGACACCCTGGCGGGGCATCTGGGGCTCTCCGAGCGCTATGTCATCCCCGCCTACGAAGACCCGGCCCATGCCGTGGACCAGGAATCGCGCTGGCCGGAAAACCTCGATCCGCTGACCGCAGATTTGAAGAGTTCCGACGAGCGCCGCCGCATCGCCGAGACCATCGCCGCCGGCCTCAACGAGGCGGTGGGCTTCGTCCTGCCGATCAAGCCTAAGGATCGCAAGCCGGCAAAGAAGGGCGTCGGCGCCAGCCAGGGCTGGCGCTCCAGCCCCTGGCCGCTGCGGCGCCGCCACCTGTTCCTGCTGGCCGGCGATTCGCCGATGGGCCTGCGCCTGCCGCTGGCCTCGCTGCCCTGGGTGGCGCCGGAAGATATGGAGCTGGATTTCCCAGCCGACCCCTTCGCCGAGCGCGAGGCCCTGCCGGCCGCCGGCAGCCGCAACAAGGCGACGAAGAAGGCCACACCGAAGGACAGCTACGACCCACGCGAGATCATCCACACTGCGCTCTGCTGCGAGGCGCGCCATGGCGTGTTGCATGTCTTCATGCCGCCGCTGGCGCTGCTCGAAGACTATCTGGAGCTGCTCCACGCCATCGAGGACAGTGCCGCCGAATTGGCGATGCCGCTGCGCATCGAAGGCTACCCGCCGCCCAGCGACCCGCGCCTGCGCGATTTCAAGGTGACCCCCGATCCGGGCGTGATCGAGGTCAACATCATGCCCTCGCGCACTTGGCCGGAACTGGTGCACAACACCGAGACCCTCTACGAGCTGGCGCGGCAGACGCGTCTCGGCACCGACAAGTTCATGCTCGACGGCCGCCACACCGGCACCGGTGGCGGCAACCACATCACCCTCGGCGGCCTCAGCGCGGCCGAGTCGCCGATGCTGCGGCGGCCCGACGTGCTGATGAGTTTGATCACCTACTGGCAGAACCACCCCTCGCTGTCCTACCTGTTCTCGGGCATGTTCATCGGCCCCACCAGCCAGGCGCCGCGGGTGGACGAGGCGCGCCATGAGAGCCTCTACGAACTGGAGATCGCCTTCCAGCAGATGGCCGAAAAGCTCAAGGCCGGCGATGAAAGCCTGCAACCCTGGCTGGTGGACCGCCTGCTGCGCAACCTGCTGATCGACCTGTCGGGCAACACCCACCGCGCCGAGTTCTGCATCGACAAGCTGTATTCCCCCGACAGCGCCACCGGGCGCCTCGGCATTGTCGAGTTCCGCGGTTTCGAAATGCCGCCCCATGCGCGCATGAGCTTGTTGCAGATGCTGCTGCTGCGCGCCCTGGTGGCGCGCTTCTGGCGCCATCCCTACGAGGGCCGGCTGACCCGCTGGGGAACCGGGCTGCACGACCGCT
>DATDMT010000157.1:0-36959 GCA_036518635.1 Rhodocyclaceae bacterium
GCCGAGACCAGCTACATCACCTGCCCGCGCTGCACCGGCACCGGCCACATCCGCTCCACCGAATCCGCCGCGCTGCACATCCTGCGCATCCTCGAAGAGGAAGCCATGAAGGAAAACACCGGCGCCCTGCACGTCCAGGTCCCGGTGGATGTCGGCACCTTCCTGCTGAACGAAAAGCGCGACGACATCGGCCGCATCGAACTGCGCCACCGGGTCAATCTGGTGATCGTGCCGAATCGTCATCTGGAAACCCCGGCCCACGAAATCATCCGCCTGCGCCACGACCAGTTGAACGCCGAGAGCATCGCCCTGGCCAGCTATCAGATGGCTGAGAAGCCCATCGAGGAAGCCTACCAGCCGCCCTCGGCCCAGAACGAAGCCAAGCCCGTCCGGGCCGAAGCCGCGGTCAAGGGCATCACCCCCGACCAGCCGGCCCCAGTGGTCGAGCATCGCGCCTCCGAGCCGGCCGCCAAGGCCGAATCCGGCTTTTTCGGCAAGATCATCGCTTGGTTCTCCGGCAGCAAGGAAGAGGAAAAGCCCGTCACCCCGCAGAAGCCGGCCAAGCCCGGCGCCCGCCGTGAGCGGGGCGAGCGTGACCGCAACGAACGCGGTGGTCGCGGTCGTGGCCGCGGTGGCCGCGACGGCGGCAATCGTGACGGCGGCGAAGGCCGCGAGCGTCAGGGTCGCGAGGAACGCGAGGATCGCAAGGAACCGCGCCAGCAAAAGCCCCGCGGCGAAGAAAACGTCGAAGGCGGCCGTGAGCGCGCCCCCCGTGGCGAACGCCAGGAACGCGGCGAGCGTCAAACCAACGAGCAGCGTGAGCCCCGCGAGCCGCGGGAACCGCGCCAGCCGCGCCCCCCGCGCAACACCGAGCAGCAGGCCGCCCGTGGCGAGCCCGTAGCCAATGCAGCCGTGGCCGCTGACGGCGCACCGGCCGCCCCCGCCGCCGAAGGCAATGGTCAGGGCGAACGCCGCCGTGGCCGTCGCGGTGGTCGTGGCCGTGGCGAACGCCGCAACGAGGAAGGCACGCAAGCCACCAACGAGGCCACCAACGAGGCCGGCAACGAAGCTGCCAGCGCAATCGCCGCCGACGTCGCCCAGACTACCGCTGCTGCGCCCATCGCCGCACCGGTAGTCGAAGCCGCGGCACCGCAAGCCGCCGTGGTCGAGACCGTTGCTGCCGCTCCGGTAGCCGCCCCGGTTGCCGAAGTGGTGGCCGCGCCGGTCGTCACCGCCCCCGTGGTGCAGGAAGCGGCTCCCGCCCCTGCCCCGGTGGTCGTTGAAGCCCCTGCGCCGGTCGTAGCGGCCGTAGCGCCGGCCCCTATCGTGGTGCCGGAAGTTGCCAAGGCTGATCTCGGCGCCGACCTGCAGCAGGCCGGCCTGGTGATGATCGAAACCGCCGCCGGCGTCAGCCCGGCACCCGCTGTCGCCGCACCGGCCCAGCCCCTGGGCCGCAAGCCCAAGCCCGCCCCGGTGATCGCCAGCGAGCCGCTGCAGATGGTGGAAACCCACCGCGACTAAGCGGTCGGCAAGCAGCAACGAAAAGGGCGCACCGCGGTGCGCCCTTTTTTATTCCCACGCCGCTCAGCGGCGCATGGCGGACAGCGTCGCCAACAAGCCGCGGGCGCCGGCCTCGGCCATGTCCAGCACCCGCTGGAAGCCGGCGGCGCCGCCGTAATAGGGATCAGGCACCTCGTCCTCAGCAAGGCCATCGGCGAATTCGAGGAACAGCTTGAGCTTATGCCGGTAGGCCTGCGGGCAAGCGCCCTGCAACAACTTGAGGTTTTCCCGGTCCATCGCCAGGATCAAGTCGAAGCGGGCGAAATCCGCCGCGCTGACCTGGCGTGCGCGCAGGGATGAAAGATCGTAGCCGCGCTCCGCCGCCGCCTGCTGGGTGCGCTGATCGGGCGGCTCGCCGATGTGATAACCGTGAGTGCCGGCCGAGGCCAGTTCAACGATCTGGTCGAGGCCCCAATTGCGCACCAGGGCGCGGGCAACCCCTTCCACGGTCGGCGAACGACAAATATTGCCCATGCAGACGAACAAGACGGACATGCGTCCGCCATTGAATCCTCGATCCATGCTCCTCACTCCCCATGCCTATGGATGGCATTTGTTTTATGTCTCTAGCAATCATAGAACGCCCCCTCGCTTAGCGGAAGGGTTTGCGCACAACCCGAAATTCAGCCTTCCGACTTGCCGATGCCCTGCTCCACCGCATACACGGCGGCCTGCACCCGGCTGGTCAGATTGAGTTTCTTCAGGATGTTCTGGACGTGAATCTTGACCGTGCTCTCCGCCAGATTCAGGTTGCGCGCGATCTTCTTGTTGCTGTCGCCGTGGGCCAGATAGGACAAGATTTCCCGCTCCCGCGGCGACAGCTTTTCCTTGTCCGCCGCCAGTTCCTCGCCCTTGCGTTCGCCGCGCACGCCGGCCACCAGCTTGGCGGTCATCTGCGGCGAAATCACCGCCTCGCCGTGGGCAGCGCGGCGCACCGCATCCACCAAGGCGTCCACCTCGATATTCTTCAGCAGATAGCCCACGGCGCCGGCACGCAGCGTCGCCAGCAGGTCTTCCGCGTCTTCCGACACAGTCAGCATCAGCACATGGGTTTCCGGCACTTCCTCGGTGATCAGTTGCACCGCCTCGCGGCCGCTGATGCCGGGCATGTGCAGGTCGAGCAGCACCACGTCGGGCTTCAAGGTCTTCGCCCGCTTGATCCCCTCCAGCCCGTCGCCGGCCTCGCCGACGATCTCGCAATCCTCCTGGCGGCTCAACAGCGACTTGATGCCGCTGCGGAACAGGGAGTGATCGTCCACCAGCAGAATGCGGATGGTCTCGCTCACGCCGCCTCCTTGCGATTGCCCGGCAGGGTCAGCAAAACCTCGGTGCCGCCGCCGCGGCGCGAATGCACCGTCAGCGTGCCGCCGATGCGATGACAACGTTCCTTCATGATTTTCAGTCCCACGTGATTGTCGGAATTGGCCGCCGGATCGTTTTCCGGATCGAAGCCAACGCCATTGTCATTGACCGTCAGCGCCAGGCCGGACAGGCCGCGTTCCACCGTCACCGTGACGCGGCTCGCCTTGGCGTGCTTGCGGATGTTCGACAGGCATTCCTGGACGATGTGCAGCAACTGCACCTCGGTCTCCGGCGGCAGCGGTGCGCCGCCACCCTGGATGCGCAACTCGGCGCCGACCCCGGTCTGGCCCTCGAATTTTTCCAGGGAGGAGCGCAGGGTGCCCTCCAGATCGTCCTGCATGATCCGGGTGCGGAAATGCACCAGCAACTCGCGCACGTCGTCGTAGCTCTCCTGCACCCCTTCGCGGATTTGCGAGACGGTGGCCTCGGCTTCCGCCAGGTCGCGCCGTTGCAGCGAATCCTTCAGCAACTGCACCTGGATGTTGAGGAAGGCCAAGCCCTGGGCAATCGAATCGTGAAGTTCCTGCGCCAGCAGGTTGCGCTCTTCCGAGATCGCCATCTCCCGCTCGCGCATCACCAGGCGCTGATTCTCCACGGCGACGCCGAGATGCTGGCCGAGAGTTTCCAACAGCAACGTCTCCTGCTTGCTGACGGCCCGCGCCGTATTGAAATACAGATTGAACTGGCCCAACAGGCGCTTGTTGTGGCTGATGCTGAAGGCCGTCGCGGTACGGAAACCGGCCCGTGCGCAGTTGCCCATGGTCATGCCCGCCGGCGGCGTTTCAACGCTGCAGACCATCGGCGCCAGGCGGCTCACCGCCTCGCCGCAGAGACATTGACCGACCCGCACCACCGCCTCGTTGCGAACGAACTCCTCCGGCAAGCCCTCCTGCACCAGCAGGTACAGCTCCTGGGTGCTGCCGACGAACAAGCGCACCGAGGCCCCATCGGCGCCCATCGCCAGCTTGATCCGGCGGAGGAATTCCTGGCACAGGTCCTCAATCGGTACCGCCTCGTTGAGACAGGCGGCGACCTCGTAGAGCAGGCCCAGCTCACGGTTTTTCTCGGCAACGCTGCGGGTCTTGGTTTCCACCCGTTCCTCCAGCGTCGCATAGAGGTTTTCCAGGTGGTCGGCCATGTGGTTGAAGCCCTCCGCCAGCTCGCCGAATTCGTCATGGCTCTGCACCGGCAGGCGCACGCCGAAATCGCCGCCGCCCATGCGCCCCATGCCGCTATGGAGTATCCGCACCGGGCGGATCACCTGCACCAGGAAGAAGACGATCAGGATCATCGTGCCGACCAGGGCCAGCAGCAGCAGCCCCACCTGCAGCGAGCGCAGCACATTGGTGTTGTTGGAATAGCTGCGCTCCATCTTCAACACCAGGCCGTTGATCAGCGAGACGAACAGGTGCACGTCCTGATGGAAAGACGCCAGCAGGCGCTCGCGATGGGGCGAGTCGGCGGTCTGGCTCAGCGCCAGGACCATCGGCTTGATCTTCTGCGACCAGTCGGTGCGCACCGCGCGGATATCTTCGAGGATCGCCTCCTCGCGTGGAATGAACAGGGGGCGCAGCGGGTCGCCCCGCTCCAGATCGGTCAACACCCGGTCGAACTCGGTGACCTCGGCGCTGACATCGTGCATCAGCCGCGCCACATCGGCGCCGGGCTCGGCGCGCCGAGTCAGCAGATAGGCGATGCGGTAGGAGCGCATGCGCTCGCTGCCGGCGTCGTTGATCGCTGCCGCCGCCCCTTCCAACTGCCAGGAAACCCGCAAGGTCATGCCGATGGCCGCCAGGGCCACGACGAAGAAGATCAGCAGCATGCCGATGATCTTGGTAGACAGCTTGCGGTTGCCGAGCATCACGCCTCTTCACCTCCGGGTTGATCAGCGCATTTTATGCGCCTGGAGCCATCTGCCTTAATGATTCGAGTCAAGGCCACCCATAAAAACAGGGCCTCCCTTGGCGGAAGGGAGGCCCAAGGAGCTTACCCCGCCGGGCGTGAGGCATTCCCGGCGAAGCGTGCTCGGTACGAAGGGAATCGTGCCTGCTTAGACACTGCGTTTGGTGCGCACGATCTGGTAAGCCCGGCCCAGGTAGTCGAAGGGCGCGGTCAGCACGTGCACCAGACGGGTGAAGGGGAACATCAGGAAGATCGTCATGCCGAACACCAGATGCACCCGGTAGATGCCGTCGACGGCTTCCAGCAGCTCAGGCTGCGGGCTCAGGCTGACGACGCTCTGCACCCAGCCGGACAGTTGCAGCATCACGCTGGCGTCCTGGTGACCGGCGTGGCCGATCGACACCGGCAGCGTGGACAGGCCCAGCAGGAGGGTCAGCAGCAGCCAGGTCAGGACGAAGATGTCCATGTAGCGGGACGCCGCACGGATGCGGGCATTGAACATGCGCCGCAGCCAGAGGATGGCGCCGCCGATCAGGCACATCAGGCCGAACACCGAACCGGCCATGATGGCGATCCACTGGTGCTGCATGTCGGAAACGCCCAGCCCGGTCCATAGGGCATGGGGCATCACCAGACCGGCAAAATGGCCGCCGAAGATCGACAGGATACCGATGTGGAAGAAATTGCTGGCCAGCAGCATGCCTTTCTTGGACAGCAACAGGGAGGAATCGGTCTTCCACGTGTACTGCTCGTGGTCGTAGCGAATCCAGCAGCCCAGCACGAACACCGTCAGCGCGATGTACGGATAGACCGAGAAGAAAAACTTGTGCAGATTCATGGTCGTGGTCTCCTCAGGCAGCCAGCTTGGCCAGCGCGCCGTGGTTTTCGATGATGCGGATCAGGGGTGCGTAGGGGCTCCCGGCCTTTTCCAGGTTGGCGGCAAGCACGTTCAGCACCTTCACCACGTCGCCCAAGAAAACGCGGCGCTCGTTCTGGTCCAGGGTGGAAGCGAACTCCAGCATCAGCGGCAGGTAGTCCGGCAGTTCCTTCGGATCCGCCTCGAAGCCGTAGCTCTTGTAGAACTCGGAGAGGTCGATCAGGGCCGGGCCGCGGGTCTTTTCCTCGCCGAAGATGTGGTGGGTCAGGTGCAGGCTGTGTTCCGCCGCCATGTCGAAGGTCTGGACGTAGCGCTGCTGTGCTTCGTCGTCCGGCAGGGCGAGCAGTTCCTCGACGAAGCGGGCGATGTCACCCTGCTCCTCGCTGGAGAACAGCTCGTCCTGATCCAGGCTGCGCACCAGGGCCTGGCCGCCGCCGAGCGCGGCGGTTTCGGCGCGCAGGCCGGCGACGACTTCATCGCCGGGGTAGTCGAGCAGAACGGACAAGAGTCGATAGATCATCATGGCCTTCTCCTTAACCGCGCTTGCCGGCGTGGGGCGGCAGCTCGCGGGATTCAACGGTTTCACGGCGACGCTCGGGGAACAGCGAGTGGCTGCTGACGCCGGGCGAGGAATCGTTGCCGAAGGTGAAGCCGTTCTGGCCCTGGAAGCCGTAGTAGTCGTCGAGGCGGATTTCCTCGTGGGAGGTCGGCACGACGAAACGGTCTTCGTAGTTAGCGATGGCCAGATAGCGGTACATCTCCTTGGCGGTGTCCTCGCTCATGCCCACAGCTTCGAGGGGGCGCAGATCGGCCTTGCCTTCGACGTGCACCGAGCGCTGGTAGGAACGCATCGCGATCAGCTTGCTCAGCGCCGAGACGATGTACTCCTCCTTGCCTGCGGTCAGCAGATTGGCCAGGTACTGCACCGGCAGACGCATCGCCGAGGCCTTCGGGATCACGCCGTCGGATTCGGTCGGCAGAGCCTTCTGGTCGATCTGCGACTGCACCGGCGACAGCGGCGGCACGTACCAGATCATCGGCAGGGTGCGGAACTCGGGGTGCAGCGGGAAGGCTATCTTCCACTCCACCGCCATCTTGTAGATCGGCGACTTCTGCGCAGCTTCGATCCAGTGCTCGGGCACGCCGTCCTTCTTGGCTTGCTCGATGATCTTCGGATCGTAGGGATCGACGAACATGTCCAGGTGGGCCTTGTAGATGTCCTGGTCGTTGTCGGTGCTGGCGGCTTCGAGAACCTTGTCGGCGTCGTAAAGAATGATGCCGTTGTAGCGGATGCGGCCGACGCAGGATTCCGAGCAGACGGTGGGCATGCCGGATTCGACGCGGGGGTAGCAGCCGATGCACTTCTCGGCCTTGGACGATTCCCAGTTGAAGAACACCTTCTTGTAGGGGCAGCCGGAGATGCACATCCGCCAGCCGCGGCAGCGGTCCTGGTCGGCCAGGACGATGCCGTCTTCCTCGCGCTTGTACATCGCGCCGGAGGGGCAGGAGGCGACGCAAGCCGGGTTGATGCAGTGGTTGCAAATCCGCGGCAGATACATGTGGAAGGTGTTCTGGAACTGCTTGTACATCTCCTTCTCCATGTTGGAGAAGTTGCGGTCCTTGGAACGCTTCTCGAACTCGCCCGCCAGGTCGTCTTCCCAGTTCGGGCCCCAGGTGATTTTCTCCATCCGCTCGCCGGTGATCTGCGACATCGGCCGTGCCGTCGGCGCCGCCTCGGAGAGGGGCGCGTTCTGCAGCCGCGCGTAGTCGTAGGTGAAGGGCTCGTAGTAGTCGTCGATCTCGGGCAGGTTCGGGTTGGCGAAGATCTGGACGATCTTCTTCAGCCGGCCGCCGGCCTTCAGCTCCAGCTTGCCGTTGATCTTTTCCCAGCCGCCCTTCCACTTCTCCTGGTTTTCCCAGTCCTTCGGATAGCCGATACCGGGCTTGGATTCGACGTTGTTGAACCAGGCGTACTCGATCCCCTTGCGGTTGGACCAGACGTTCTTGCAAGTCACCGAGCAGGTGTGGCAGCCGATGCACTTGTCCAGGTTGAACACCATCGCGAATTGAGCGCGAATTTTCATTTGAATCTCCTAATCTTTCTCTGTCAGGGGGCGTTCAACGCTTGCCGATGCCGGGCGGGTTGGCAGCCGCCTCGCGCTCGGGGGTCAGCGGACGCTCCAGCCAGTCCACATCCTTGTCTTCGATCTTGTGCAGCACCACCACTTCGTCGCGCTGGCAACCCACCGTGCCGTAGTAGTTGAAGCCGTAGGCCAGTTGGGCGTAGCCGCCGACCATGTTGGTCGGCTTGACGATCACCCGGGTCACGGAATTCAGGATGCCGCCGCGCTTGCCGGTCGAAGGCGAGCCCGGAACATTCACGTTCTTTTCCTGGGCGTGATACATCATCGCCATGCCACGCGGGACACGCTGCGAGACCACCGCACGGGCCACGGTGGCGCCGTTGGCGTTCACCGCTTCGACCCAATCGTTGTCCTCGATGCCGATTGACTTGGCGTCGTCCTCGGCGATCCAGACATAGGGGCCGCCGCGGAACAGGCTCAGCATCCGCAGGTTGTCCTGGTAGCTGGAGTGGATGCCCCACTTGGAGTGCGGCGTAATCCACGACAGGGTCAGATGCGGCTTTTTACGCACGTTGGCGGGAATCTTCTCCTGGGCCTTCAGGTCGATAGGCGGACGGTAGGCGCAGAAGCCTTCACCGAAGTCGAGGAACCACTCGTGATCCTGGTAGAAGTGGGCACGGCCGGTCAGGGTGCGGAACGGGATGTGCTCATGGATGTTGGTGTAACCGGCGGTGTAGGACACCTTTTCCGACTCGATGCCGGACCAGGTGGGCGCGGTGATGATCTTGCGCGGCTGGGCGACGATGTCGCGGAAAGTGATCTTGTCCTCGTGGCGACCGGCATACAGGTGATGGTGATCGACACCGGTCTTCTTCGACAAGGCGGACCAGGACTTGTGGGCCACTTCGCCGTTGGTTTCCGGCGCCATGCGCAGCACCGCGTCGCAGACCGAGATGTCCTCTTCCAGCGAAGGCATGCCGAAGGAGACGCCGGGCTCGGCCACGGTGCGGATCGCGTGCTTCAGGTCCTCGTACTCTTCCTCGGTGTTCCAGTCGATGCCCTTGATGTTGTTGCCGAGCTTGACCATCAGCGGGCCGAGGCCGATGTACTTCTTGTAGGTGTCGCCGAAATTGCGCTCCACCACCTTGATCAGGGGCATGGTCTTGCCGGGGATCGGCTCGCACTCGCCCTTCTTCCAGTCCTTGACGTAGCCCATCGGCTGGGCCAGTTCGAAGGGGCTGTCGTGCTGCATCGGCAGGGCGACGATGTCCTTCTTGATGCCCAGGTGCTTCTCGGCCAGGGCGGAGAAGGTCTTGGCGATGTGCTTGAAGATCTGCCAGTCGGACTTGGATTCCCAGCCCGGGGTGACCGCCTCGCCCAGGGGATGCACGAAGGGGTGCATGTCCGTGGTGTTGAGGTCGTTCTTTTCGTACCAGGTGGCGGTCGGCAGGATGATGTCCGAGTAGGCGCCGGTGGAGTTGAGGCGGAAGTTGATGTCCACCATCAGGTCCAGCTTGCCCACCGGGGCTTCTTCGTGCCACTTCACTTCCTTGGTGCCGGCGCCGTCGCCGGATTCCTGCAGCACGCCGTTCTGGGCGCCGAGCAGGTGCTTGAGGAAGTACTCGTGGCCCTTGGCCGAGGTGCCGATCAGGTTGCCGCGCCAGACGAACAGGTTGCGCGGCCAATTCACCGGGTCATCGACGTCGGCGAAGGAGACGTCCAGCTTGCCTTCCTTCAACTGCTGGGCGACGTACTTGCCGACGCTGGCCTCATCGTTGCAGCCGGCCTTGGCAGCTTCTTCGGCCAGTTGCAGCGGGTTCTTGTTGTAGTGCGGGGCCGAGGGCAGCCAGCCGAGACGGGTGGCGACGACGTTGTAGTCGGCCAGGCGGTAGCCCTTGTACTTGCCCTTGGAGCCGGGGTAGTGCAGCTCGTCGGCGTCGATGGTCTCGTAGCGCCACTGGTCGGTGTGGAAATACCAGTAGGAGGTCGAGTTCTGGTGACGGGGCGGGCGCTGCCAGTCCAGGGCGAAGGCGATGGGCGCCCAGCCGGCCTGGGGCCGCAGCTTTTCCTGGCCGACGTAGTGGGCCCAGCCGCCACCGCTCTGACCGACGCAGCCGCACATGTGCAGCAGGTTCATGATCGAGCGGTAGGACAGGTCGTTGTGGTACCAGTGATTGATCGCCGCACCCATGATGACCATGGACTTGCCCTTGGTCTTCGAGGCGTTGTCGGCGAACTCGCGGCCGGTACGCTCGATGTCGGCCGCCTTGACGCCGGTGACCTGGGCAGCCCAGGCGGGGGTGTAGGCCACGGTGGGATCGTCGTAGGAGCTGGCGACGTTGGGGCCGCCGAGGCCGCGGTCGATACCGTATTGGGCGATCTGCAGGTCGAACACGGAGGCGATGTACACCTCTTCGCCGGAGGCCAGCTTCAGCTTGCGGGCCGGCACATTGCGATACAGCAGGCCGGGCTCGCCCGGCTGGAAGTGGGGATAGCCGACGGACACGACTTCGTCGCGGTTGTCGATACAGGTCAGCTCGGCGCGGATTTCGGAGTTGTCGCTGCCGTTCTTTTCCAGGAGGTTCCACTTGCCGTCCTCGCCCCAGCGGAAGCCGATGGAGCCAGTGGGTGCGACAAAGGTCTTGGACATTTCGTCATAGACGATGGTCTTCCAGTCGGCGTTGTTGCTCTGGCCGAGGGAGCCGTCGAAGTCGGAGGCGCGCAGGTTGCGGTCGGTGACG
This sequence comes from Rhodocyclaceae bacterium, assembly GCA_036518635.1. GTDB lineage: Bacteria > Pseudomonadota > Gammaproteobacteria > Burkholderiales > Rhodocyclaceae > AWTP1-18. The sequence goes on from DATDMT010000157.1 coordinate 10,527, forward strand.
AAACCGGTCTCGAACTTGCGCAGGATCACCTGCATCGGCAAGTCGGTGTACTTGCGGCAGTACTCCTGGAAGTAGGGATCCTGCTTCTGGATGTGGAATTCCTTCAGGGCGACGTGGCCCATCGCCAGGAAGGCGGCGGCGTCGGTACCCTGGCGGATCGGCATCCAGAGGTCGGCGAACTTGACGTACTCAGCGTAGTCCGGCGCCATCGACACCACCTTGGTGCCCTTGTAGCGCACTTCGGTCATGAAGTGGGCGTCGGGGGTACGGGTCATCGGCAGGTTGGCGCCGGTGATGATCAGGTAGGTGGAGTTGTACCAGTCGGCGGCTTCCGGCACGTCGGTCTGCTCGCCCCAGGTCTGGGGAGAGGCGGCGGGCAGATCGCAGTACCAGTCGTAGAAGGAGCCGCAGGCGCCGCCGATCAGGGACAGGTAACGGCTACCGGCCGCGTAGGAAATCATCGACATGGCGGGGATCGGCGAGAAGCCGAAAATCCGGTCCGGACCCCACTTGCGGATGGTGTGGATGTTCGCCGCGGCGATCATCTCGGTCACTTCTTCCCAGCTAGTGCGGACGAAGCCGCCGAGGCCGCGCACGGCCACGTACTTCTGGCGCTTCTCGGGATCGGCCTGGATGGCTTCCCAGGCTTCCACCGGGTCCTTGCCGGTCTTGCGCTCGGCGCGATACAGGCTCAGCAGGCGGCCGCGCACCATCGGGTGCTTGATCCGGTGCGGCGAGTACAGGTACCAGGAGAAGGAGGCGCCGCGCTGGCAGCCGCGGGGCTCGTGGTTGGGCAGATCGTCGCGGGTGCGCGGGTAATCGGTCTGCTGCATTTCGAACGACACCAGGCCGTTCTTGACGAAAATCTTCCACGAACAGCCGCCGGTACAGTTCACACCATGGGTGGAACGCACCACCTTGTCATGACGCCAGCGGTTGCGGTAGGCGTCTTCCCACTTGCGATCCTCGGCGGTGAGGATGCCGTGGCCGTCGGCGAAGGTGTCCTTCACCGTATCGAAGAATTTCAGTCTGTCGAGAAAGTGACTCATTGTTTGCTCCTTGGTTCTGGGGGGCTCGCGCCCCCGTCTTTAAATTCGAGGGTTGCGATCAGGGGTTCTTGATGTAGGCGTTCTTGCGCAGGTAGAACCACCAGTTGATGACCAGGCACACCGCATAGAAGATGGCGAAGCCGTACATGGCGTTTTCCGGGCTGCCGGCCTTGATCTGGCCGCCGATCACCACCGGGGCGATGAAGGAGCCGTAGGCAGCCACGGCGGAGGTCCAGCCCAGCACCGGGCCGCGCTGGTCCTGGTCGAAGACCACGCCGACGGTGCGGAAGGTGGAACCGTTGCCGATGCCCGAGGCGGCGAAGAGCACCACGAACAGGGCCATGAAGGTGAAGAAGTACTGTTCCGGGGTGGCCGAGTGGTAAGCCTGGAACATCACGTAGCCGGTGGCGGCGGAGGCGATCACCAGCACCACGGAGATCAACTGGGTGACGATGGAGCCGCCCACCTTGTCGGAGATCCAGCCGCCCACCGGGCGGATCAGGGCGCCGACGAAGGGGCCGATCCAGGCGTACATCAGGGCCGAGGGAGCGTTGGCGTTCTTGGCGTGGACCCAGGCGTTGGTGGCCGGATCAAGCACATGGGTGTTGCCGAAGATCACCGTGATCGACAGCGGCAGGGCCATCGAGAAGCCGATGAAGGAGCCGAAGGTGACCACGTAGAGGGCGGTCATCGACCAGGTGTGCTTGTTGCCGAAGATGGCGAACTGCTTGGTCAGGTTGGCCTTCATCTCGCCGGTGGCCAGCGCCTTCATCGCAAACAGGGTGCCGAAGATGACGATCGGCAGCATCGCCCAGACGCCGTTGCCGGCCAGGATGCCCGAGCCGACCGGGGCCGGCAGGTAGAGGTAAAGACCGACCACGGTGACCACCATCGCCAGCACGTAGAACATCACGATCTTGGTCAGGGCCGCGGCGGTGGAGCCGATGTTGGGGGAGATGGTCAGCAGGTTGTTCATGCCGAACCAACCCACCACCGCCAGCGGCACCAGCAGGTAGAGCCAGACGAAACCGGCGTTCTGGATGTAGGTGGGGGTGCCGGCGGTGATCTTGCCGATCAGCGAGGCGGAGTCCTTCACCAAGGGGATCGGCTCGCCGCCGAGGCCGCCGACGATGGCCAGGGTCATCACCAGCGGAATCAGGATTTGCATGGTGGTGACGCCGAAGTTACCGAGGCCGGCGTTCAGGCCCAGGGCAGTGCCCTGCAGGCGCTTGGGGAAGAAGGTGCTGATGTTGGACATCGAGCAGGCGAAGTTGCCGCCGCCGATACCGGAGAGCAGCGCCATGAACTGGAACACCCAGAGCGGGGTGTTCCTGTCCTGCAGCGCGATGCCGGTGCCGACCGCGGGGATCATCAGCAGCGCGGTGGTCAGCCAGACGGTGTTGCGGCCGCCGCAGATGCGGATGAAAAAGGAGGCGGGAATCCGCAGGGTGGCGCCGGAGAGGCCGGAGATCGCCGCGATGGTGAACAGTTGGTCAGGCTTGAAGGGGAAGCCGGCATTGGCCATCTGTACGGTGATGATGCCCCACATCAGCCAGATGGCGAAGCCGCAGAGCAGGCTGGGAATCGAAATCCACAGGTTGCGATTGGCGATGGACTTGCCCGTGCTTTCCCAGAAGACGTTGTCCTCCGGTCGCCATTCGGCGATATCAACGCTACTGGTCTTTACGGGCTGTTCGGCCCGCAGGGTGGCATTGGTCATGAATGTCTCCTTGAAAATTCTTCGGGAACTGCGGGCTTATTCGAGAACGTCGACCGGCTGGTTACGGTGCAATACCTTGGTCTGGCGCACTTCGGTCCAGAACATCCAGATCAGCGAGACCCAGACCACGCCGTACATCAACATGAAGCAGGAAGAGCGGATACCGGTCAGGTCCACCAGGGCGCCGAACAGGATCGGCAGCAGGAAGCCACCCAGGCCGCCGGCCAGGCCGACGATGCCGGAGATGACGCCGATGTTGTGCGGGTAGTCTTCCGAGATGTACTTGAACACCGAGGCCTTGCCGATGGCCATGGCGACGCCGACGGTGAACATCAGCGCGGTGAACACGTAGGTGTTGAGGTAGATGTTGAAGGTCTTCGGCCCGGTGGCGGTCTTGATGGTGAATTCGGTCTGCGGGTAGGAGAGGATGAACAGGCAAATCCAGCACACCCACAGCACCCACCAGGTCACCTTGTGGGAGCCCCACTTGTCGCTCATCCAGCCGCCCAGGGCGCGCAGCACGCCGCCCGGCAGGGAGAAGCAGGCGGCAAGGAAGGCCGCGCTCTTGATGTCAAAGCCGTATTCCTGCACGTAGTACTTGGTCATCCACAGGGACAGGGCGACGTAGCCGCCGAAGACGATGGAGTAGTACTGGCAAATCTTCCAGACGTTGGCATCCTTCAGCGCCTTTAGCTGGTCGCCCACCGACACGGCGGACGGCACCTTGTGGGCCGGATCGGAGTAGGTCAGCATCCAGAAGGCCAGCGCGGTGACCAGCATCATCACCGCATACACCGTCGGCACCATGGTCCAGCCGGCGGCCACCACGATGGAGGGGGCGATCAGCTTGGTCAGCGCCGCACCGGCATTGCCGGCGCCGAAGACGCCCATGGCGAAACCCTGGTTCTTCTTCTCGAACCAGCGGGCGCAGTAGGCGATGCCCACCGAGAAGGAACCGCCGGCGACGCCGACGAAGAGGCCGGCGACGAGGAACTGCCAGTACTGGGTGGCCTGGCCGATCAGCCAGATCGGGATGATGGTGACCGCCATGATGGTGAAGAACACCGGGCGACCGCCGAACTTGTCGGTCATCATGCCCAGCGGCAGGCGGATCAGGGAACCGGTCAGGACCGGCATGGCGGCAAGGATGCCGAATTCGGTTTCGTTCAGGCCGAGCTGTTGCTTGATCGGGATGCCGATCACCGCAAACATCATCCACACCATGAAACACACCGTAAACGCCACGGTACTCATGGTCAGCACTGAGATCTGCTGCATTTTGCGCGATGCCATGTTGCCCCCTCGTTTTGGTTTTTTTCCTGATCGAGAGACTAGGGGTCCGGACGCAAGTAAAAAATCGGCCGTAAGCACGCTCCCCCCTCCGCATTGGGAGGATGGGCACTAGTTCGAAAGAACTAGTCGGGGCCACCCATCGCCCCGGGAAAGGCCGCCGAGCCGGCCTGCGGGGGCTACCCGATCCGGCGCAAAGCCGCTGTGGGCGCGGCTCGATCATCGGCCGGGGACATCCGAAAGGGGGCGTAGGTCGTCGGTAGTAACGACAGGGCGCCCGGCCGCGGCTACATTGCCTCAACCGCCGCAGGGGCCCGCAAAGCGCCTTCCGGCACCACAAAGCGACACAACGGATAGGTAGATGCGCCGCCAGGGCGCACACATCGGAGGCGAAGACATGAAGGTATTCGGCTTCACCGGCCACAGCGGCGCCGGCAAGACCACCCTGATCGAGGGCCTGATCCGGCGCTTCGCCGAACAGGAACTGCGGGTCTCCTCGATCAAGCACGCCCGCGAGGGCATCCCCTTCGACCAGGACGGCAAGGACAGCCGCCGCCACGTCCAGGCCGGCAGCCGCGAAGTGCTGCTGGTTTCCGGCAAGCGCTGGATGCTGCAGCATGAGTCAGACGACGAACCGGAGCTGACCCTGGCCCAGCAGATCGCCCTGCTCTCCCCCTGCGACCTGGTGCTGCTGGAAGGCTACAAGGCTCAACACATCCCGCGCATCGCCGTGTTCCGCGCCGCCAATCGCAAGCCCTTCGAGATTCCCGACATCGCCGGCGTCTGCGCCGTCGCTAGCGACATCGCCCTCGACGTGCCCTATCCGACCTTCGACCTGGACGACCACGACGGCATCGCCAGCTTCATCCTCGAACGTCTGGCGCTGCGCCGCAAGCCCGCACCGCTGCGCTTGGTCTCCGGCGGCCGCTGAGCATGGGCGAAGACCGGGTCAAGGTCCAGGTCATGCTCTGCGGCGAACTGCGCCGCTTCGCCCCCTCCCCCGTGCGCCTGACCCTCGAACGCGGCCACAGCCTGTTCGAACTGCGCATCGCCCTCGCCCTGGCCCTGATGGGCCGCGAGCAGAACCCCGACGTGGTGTCGCTGATCAACCTGACCCACTTCGCCGACGACAGCGGCCGCCTCGCCGACGACGCCACCCTGGAAGCCGACACCCGGCTATTCACCTGCTGGTCCGACGGCGGCCTGATGCCCCACCACACCCACTGCCCCGCCGCCGTCGCCATACCCGGCGAACCGCGCCCGGTATGCATCCGCGAACTGAGCAAATTCAAGGAAGAAGGCAAGCGCAAGAAGGGCTGAGGCCCGTCCTCCCGCTGCCGTTTCACCGGCAGGACCCCGGTGCCGATTCGCCCTCAAACGAGGCCATTGGCATGGACGAAGGCATGCCGTGCAGGTATGCTCGGAACGGCTTAAATGCCGACGGGTTTCAGCATTCGTTTCGGCACTACTAAATCAGCCCGGAGCGTTGATTCCATGCGACTTCTCGTTGGTGACGCTTCATTCCTCATCAACTCGGCGCAATATTTTCCGTCTCTATAGGCGGACAACTTAACGTGGGGCCTCAGTGATGGTGTCTCAGATCGGCCATACCCTCAAGCAAGTGGGCTTCGCGAACCTGCTCTGGAACAAAGTAGAAGTCCTTTGGTATCTCTACTTTACTGTTCTGATGCGTGAAACAGAACGCCCCCGAGTTGATGCAATTTACCGGTCGCACGACACGGGGAACAAGAAGCGTGCATTGATTCTTACGGTTGCGGAGCAGGTCCTTAAGAGCAACGTGCCGGGACTGGCTGAAGTGCGGGAGGCCATACGACGCACGAACGAAGCGGCTAGGACTCGCAACGCTCTCATGCATGCAGACTTCCACTTAGTGATGGATGGAGGGACCGTCAATGTCGCCGTCTCGCGAGGCGGTGACCACTCCAAACCAAACTCGCTGGGTGGCGTTGAGCTCGATAGAGCTCTGTCGGAGTTCATAGGAACCTTGAAAGTCCTCGTGGCTGAGGTGGAGCACCTGCTTCCACCCCAGCCGCCGATGCCTCCGGGTGTACCGGGCATGCTAACGTCCGTCGGGTGGGTGACACTGCTTGAGCAAGCTATCGCAAGTGAAGGTGGAGAACCGCTTGATTGTCCTGCAGGGATGTATAGCCCTAATGGGTCAGGTTGATTTGATTTTCGCTCTGCGATAAGCATGGGATGCCCATCGATAGATTGAAGCCCCCTCCCGGGCACATGGATGGCAATCGCAGTAAAATTTTCGCTGGCGCTACGGAGACCCTGGACATGGGAATTCAACTCGAAATACTAGAAGCAGAGGCACTCAAGCTCACATCGGGTGAGCGCGCTGCATTCGCCCAGTTGCTGCTGGCGAGCCTCGATGAGGATGCGGAAATTGATGCAGCGTGGGCGGCTGAAATCGAACGCCGCATCGCCGAGGTTGAAGATGGAACAGTACAAGCCATCCCCATCGCCGATGCGCTTGCTCAGGTTCGTGCCGCGCTGAAGTGAGGCTTGTTGTTGTTCCCTTGGCCCTTGCCGAGTTGCATGACGCGGCGGCCTTCTATACGGCGAAAGCGAATGCCGAACTCGGGCTTGCCTTCGTGGCCGAGTTTGAGCGAACGGCAACTCTAATCCTGGACAACCCCATGCTTGGCGCGATCCTCGGTGGTACTCGGCGCCAATATGCCCTCCGCAGGTTTCCCTACCGGGTCATCTATCAAATCACTGCGGACGAGCTACGAATTGTCGCAGTGGCGCACCATCGGCGACGCCCGAACTACTGGGCGAGTCGCAAGTAGTCGCCGCCCCCCCCAAAGCTGCCTGCTCAGGCGGCCAGCGCCGCTTGCCGTGCCAGCAGCGCTTCCAGCGCATGCTGAATCTTGGTATTCGGCTGCAACTGCAGCCAGGGCAGGCATTCGGCCAGGTTCAGGGCGATGTCGACCTTGTCGTCCATGGTGATGGTCCGCTGGCACAGGCGCTGCAGCTCGGCGGCGCATAGCGCCTGGAGGCTGCCTTGCGGGGCCATTTCGCTGACCACCAGGGCCACGGCCAGCAGGTCTTGCTGATGGACCTCGGAAAACCAGGGCTCACCGATGGCGGTGAGGGCCACCAGGGCCGGCAGCTCGGTGCGGACCCGGTTCTTGATACCTAGCGGCAGGACGGCGGCCCGCCGGGAGTTGGATTTACGCATTTCAATCTCCACCCAATTCAGGCAACAGTCGCAGTTGAGAACGACTGTCGGCTCAGGCCCGCAGATTTGACTGGTGTTTTGCCGGCAATTCCTGCCGTCACTGAACAGGTGGGCGGCAAGATCGAGGCAAGAATCCTTGTTGCGGGTCGCTTCGTGCCGCTTTTCCGGCACTTGCATTTAGCTTCGCGAGATTCGTGCCATAAGGGCCGATATGAAGGTGCTTTGACCGTCTATTCGCCGTTTACCCAAAGGCTGGGCACGGAGAGGCCCCGCCCCTACGCGGCCTGGCGCACCACCTGGTTACGGCCACCGCTCTTGGCCAGATACATGCTGCGGTCGGCGGCGGCGACCAGGGCGTCGAGGGTGCGGCCTTCGTCGGGATAGGCGGCACAGCCAATGCTGACGGTGGTTTTGATGGCCTTGCCATCCACGTGCAACAGGATTTTTTCGGCAGCGGCGCGAATCCGCTCGGCCACGTCCAGGGCGCCGGCAGCCGGGGTTTCCGGCAGCAGGACGATGAATTCGTCGCCACCCTGGCGGGCCAGCACGTCGGTGTAGCGCAACTGGCCCTGGATGCTCTTGACCAGGTCCACCAGCAGGGCGTCGCCGGCCTTGTGGCCGTTGTCGTCATTGGTCCGCTTCAGGTTGTCGCAATCCACCATCAGGATGGTGCAGGCGCGGTTGTAGCGCACCGCTTGGCCGAACAGGCGGTCGGCGACGATGGCGAAGCCGCGCCGATTGAGGATGCCGGTGAGTTCGTCGGTCTCGGACATCAGCTTGGCCTTGTTGAGGCCGTAGCGGATGTCGGAGGAGAACATGGTGGAGATGTAGGCGACCAGGACGAAGGGGGCGAACTGGGCGAAGATGCCGCCGACGTAGCGCAGGGAGATGATCTCGCTGATCGACGAGTAGTCGCCGAGCAGGACGAAGCAGGTGGCGATCAGGATCAGTTCCAGCAGGGTGGTGATCTTGCCCAGGGTCAGGGCACTGGTGATGATCACCAGCAGGTAGGAGTTGAGCAGCGGGCTTTCAAGCTTGCCGGTGTGCCACAGGGACCAGGTGACGAAGGCGGTCATGATCCAGGTTTCGACGGCGACCTTCCAGCGCGATTCGTTCTTGAAGAAATGGGCGTAGCGGAAGCCCATGACGCAGCCGGTGTAGATCAGCAGGCCCATGACGATGGCCGGCTTGTCGTCCACCTCGCCGCCGCCGAAAGCGTAGTAGAGCAGCACCAGGACCAGCAGCAGCCATTCGATTTCGGCGACGGTGCGGGAGATGCCGCGCAGTTCTTCCTGCTCCAGGGAGGGTGCCTTTACCGCGTCGGGACTCATCAACGCCTCACTCCGTAATGCAATGGACATAGCCCCATAGGGTAGCCGACTTTGGCCGGTTTTTTCACCCGCGGAGAGGACGGCATGGGTGCGCCTAGTCCTCGATGATCTTGATTACCCGGCCGCCGCACTGCTGGTAGCAACTGCGGTATTCCTCCTCGCAGGGCTCGGTGCGTTCGGAGACCCAGCAACTGGGCTTGTCTTCCTCGCAATCCTTGCGCTGGTCCTTGGTCTTGGCGCCGGCCATGCAGGCGCGGAAGGTGGTTTCGGCGCGGTGCTCGCAGCTTTCGCGTTCGAACTTGGCGCGGCGGATGGCGTTGCCGCGACAGGATTCGCGCACCCCGGCGCATTGGGTGACGCAAATCCTGCCCGCATCGCTGGTCGGCGGCCGCAGTTCGTAGCGCACGGTTTCACAGCCAGCGAGGACGGTAAGGCTGACGACCAACAGGGCGAGGCGGATGAGCATAGATTTTGTTTCTCAGCGCTTGGCGTCGGGGAAGAACAGTTGCTCGCCGTTGATCTTGTAGCCGGCGATGGCGGCCTGGCCTTCGGCGGAGACCAGCCAGTCCATGAACTTGAGGCCCAGTTCCTTCTTGACGTGGGCATGCTTGGCCGGGTTCACCAGGATCACGCCGTAGGGATTGAACAGGCGCTTGTCGCCGGCCAGGACGATTTCCAAATCCTGGCGGTTCTTGAAGGACAGCCAGGTGCCCCGATCGGCCAGGGTGTAGGCGCCGAGGGAGGCGGCCATGTTCAGGGTCGGGCCCATGCCGGAACCGGCTTCCTTGTAATCCTTCCAGGAACGGGGCTCGACGCCGGCGTCCTTCCAGAAGCGCAGTTCGGCGGAGTGGGTGCCGCTCTTGTCGCCGCGGGAGACGAAGGGCGTGCTGCCGGCGGCGATGCGCTTGAAGCCTTCGACCACGTCACCGGCGGCCTTGACCTTGGAGGGGTCGGCCTTGGCGCCGACGACGACGAAGTCGTTGTACATCACGTCGCGGCGGTCGACGCCGTAGCCTTCGGCGACGAACTTGTCTTCGGCGGGACGGTCATGGACGAACACCACGTCGGCGTCGCCGCGGCGGCCCATATCCAGGGCCTGGCCGGTACCGAGGGCGACCACCTTGACCTTGATCCCGGTCTTGGCCTCGAACTTGGGCAGGAGGAAACTGAAGAGGCCGGACTGCTCGGTGGAGGTGGTCGAGGAGACGGTGATGAAGTCCTCGGCCTGGGCGCCAACGCAGGCGGCAGCGGCCACCAGGGCCAGGGTCAGTCGTCGAAGGTAATGCGCCATGGAAGTTCTCCCTGAATGAAAAGCCTGGCCTCTTTGGACTGGGGCCGGGTAAAGAAACGGGTGGTGGGCGTGTGCTCGCGGATCAGGCCGGCATCGATGAAGACGATGTCATCGGATATCCGCATGGCCTGGCCGAGATTATGCGTCGTCATCAGGATACGCGCACCTTCGGTACGGATTTCGCGAACGATGCGCTCGACTTCTTCGGTGGCGGAAGGGTCCAGGGCCGCGGTGGGCTCGTCGAGCAGTAGCAGGCGCGGCTTGACCGCCCAGGCGCGGGCCAGGGCCAGGCGCTGGCGCTCGCCGCCGGACAGGTGGCGGGCGCTGTCGTGCATCCGGTGGGCGAGACCGACCCGCTCCAGCACCTCGGCGATGCGCGCCTGCATCCGCTCCCGGGAGAGGCCCAGAGGCTTGAGGCCAAGGCCGGCGTTGAAGGCGACGGAGCCGCGCAGCAGCATCGGCTGCTGGAACACCATGGCGATCTGAGTGCCCGGGTAGCCGTTGCTGCCCCAGACGATGCGGCCATGGCTGGGCTTCAGCAGGCCGGCGATGGAGCGCAGCAGCACGCTCTTGCCGGCGCCGTTGGGGCCGAGGATGACGCTGATGCCGTCGTCGCCGAATTGCAGGTTGACGCCGGCCAACACGCTGCGGCCGCCGGGCGTGTAGCGCAGATCGTCGAGGACGATGGGGAACATGGTGGCGTCAGCCATAGCGACGCATCGCCCAGCGGCGCAGCAGATAGGCCATAGCGTTCAGCAACAGCACCACGGAGAGCAGCACGCTGCCGAGGGCCACCGACAGGGGCAGATCGCCCTTGGCGGTTTCCAGGGCGATGGCGGTGGTCATGACGCGGGTGTAGCCGTAGATGTTGCCGCCGACGATCATCACCGCGCCGACTTCCGACATGGCCCGGCCGAGGCCGGCCAGCACCGACACCAACAAGGAAAAGCGGCAGTCGTAGAGCAGCGTGGTGACGCTGTGCCAGAGGCTGAAATGCAGCGAGCGCAATTCGTTGGCGTATTCGCGCCAGGCGTCTTCGATGATCTGGCGGGTCAGGGCCGCCATCAGCGGAATCACCAAGATGGTTTGGGCGATCACCATGGCCGTCGGGGTGAACAGCATGCCCCAAGTGCCGAGGGGCCCGGAGCGCGACAGCGCCAGATAGACCAGAACGCCGACCACCACCGAGGGCAGGCCCATCAGGCCATTGAGCAGCACGGTGACGGCGCCGCGGCCACGAAAATCGGCGACCGCCAGCCAAGCGCCGAAAGGCAGGCCGATCAAGGTGCCGAGAACCACGGCTGCGCCGCTCACCTTGAAGGAAAGCCAGACGATGCGCATAAATTCGGCATCGAACTGGGTGAGCAGGCTCAGGGCTTCGCCCAGAGCGGATAACACCGACTAACCCCCGCCGCGCTGCATGTAGCGATCCATGCGCTCCAGCATCGCGGCGCGCTGTCCGGCGTCGCCAGCGGTAAAACGAATCCGGACCCGGATCGTCGGCAGGCTCAGCAAGGCGATCGTCCGGGGCGGGCCCGGTTGCAGCTCGATTTCCATGGCGGCCATGCTAAACGAAACATGCAGGGCTTGGGGGCTTTGCGCCACGGCGCCAGGAAAGGCGTCATTGAGGCTGCGGACGAACTCGCTGGGCGTGATGGACATCTCGCGCTCCAGCAGTTCCAGCATCGGCACGGAGCCGCTGCCCATGGGCGAAGCCGAATCAGCCGCCGGCGATCGGCGGCCAGATGGCGAGCTGGTCCCCGCCCCGCAGGCGCTGATCGGCGCGCGCGGTGGCGGCCACGTAGTTGCCGTTGATCAAAACGAGGTGGACCAACTTTTCGGGTAGCCGAAACCGTTCGATGATGTCGGCGACGGAGTCGGACTCCGCCACCTCCAGCTCGAACTGGTTGTTGTGGCTACCCGCCGGCAAGTAATCCGCGAGGGTGGCAAAAAACTTGACGGTGACCTTCATGACACTCAGCGCATCGGATGCAGGGAAGTCGGCTGGGCCGTACCGATATAGGCTTCATAGAAGCGCGTCGGAGTTTCCTGCAGCACGTGCTTCCAGTGGCCCAGGGGGGTGCGGTTCTGAATCAAGCCGCGGAGGGCACCGACGTGCTGGGTCTGACCGATGGAGGTGGCGCCGATCAGCACATCGCCCTTGAACTGCAGGCTGAGATAGCGGAAGTTCTTCTCATCCACCAGTTCGACGCCGTCCTTCTCTTCGGTGCCCCACCATTGACCGAAGGAGGTGGAGATCAGGCCCAGAGTGTCGAGCACGTTGATCGCCAGCACACCCGGCAGGTCCACGGTCTTGCCGACCATGTTCAGGGCGGCGATGCGCGCCTGATCGGCGGCATTCGGCTGGATGGCGGAGACCATCGGTTCGCCAGTAAAGAAGTCGGGGCCTTCGGTGACGTCGCCGGCGGCGTAGATGCCGGGAACCGAGGTTTCCATCTTGGCATTGACGGTGATGCCGCGGCCGACGCGGACGTCGGTGCCCTTGAGGAAGTCCACATTCGGCGCCACGCCGGCGGCGGCGATCAGCACGTCGCAAGGCAGCACTTCGCCGGTACTGAGCTTGACCGCCAGGGGCGCTTCGCCGTCGTTACGGCCGAGGACGCCGTCCACGATCTTGCGCAGGGCGCCTTTTTCGGCGCCATTGTTGGCCTCGATGCGCTCGACGCCGGCCGAGGTGCGGACGCGGATGCCCTTGTCTTCCACCCACTGCTTGATCATGCCGCCAGCCTTGGGCGTCATCATCCGCGGCACCATGCGGTCGCCCATTTCGACGATGGTCAGGTCCACGCCGCGCTTGGCCAGGGCTTCCATGATGATGCAGCCGATGAAGCCGGCGCCCAACTGGATCACGCGGCTGCCGGGCTTGGCCAGGGCGGCGATGTTGCGGTAGTCGGCCAGGGTCCAGCAGGTTTGCACCTGGGGCAGGTCGATACCCGGAATCGGCGGGCGCACCGGATGCGAGCCGGTGGCGATCAGCAGACGGTCGTAGCTCTCGCTGCTGCCGTCGGCGAACTTGACCTTCTTGCCGGCGGTGTCGAGACCGACGGCGCGGGCTTCGCGCTGGGTGATGCGCAGGTCGGCGAAATGGCTGGCGGTCTTGCGCAGGTGGGTGCCAGACTCGTCGATGTTGCCTTCCAGCAGATAGGGAATGGCCATGCGCGAATAAGGCGGCTCGCCCTCGCAGCCGATCATGATGATTTCGCCGTGGGGATCGGCGCGGCGCAGAGTTTCAGCGGCGACTACGCCGGTGGGGCCGTTGCCAAGAATCAGATATTTCATGGGTTATCCTCGATGAAGACAACACCGGCGCCCCCTTGCAGGCGGGCGCCGGTGGTATGCGTCATGGAACGAACGAAACTGGGATCAGAGACCGAGACGGCCCAGCGTTTCCTTGGTCGGCACGCCTTCCTTATCCCAGCCACGCAGCTCATAGTACTCGGGCAGCATGGTCGCCAGACCATTCACCAGACCCTTGGCGGGACCGGTCTTGGCCGGCTCGGTGAGCAGGCGCGGCGGCAGGGTGTCGTCCTTCTTGGTGAAGCCGGCAGCCAGGTTGTACTGCTTTTCCATGTTCCAGATGCGCTCGCCCATCAGGTTGAGCTTTTCCATGGACCAGTCGCCTTCGCAGGCGGCCTGCACCTGGGGCTGCACATCGGCCACAGTCCAGGCGAAGCTGGTGAACACGCAGACACCGGCGGCGTCGAAGACCGCGGTGGCGTCCTGGAAAGCCTTGACCAGCGCGGGCTTGCCTTCGGTGGTGAGCGGATCGGTCTTGACCGGGATGCCCAGCACTTCGGAAGCCACGGTGTAGGAACGCAGGTGGCAGGCGCCGCGGTTGGAGGTGGCGTAGGTCAGGCCCATGCCCTGGATGCCGCGGGAATCGTAGGCCGGGAATTCCTGGCCCTTGACGGTCATCGACAGTTCGGGGTGGCCGTACTTGGCGCACAGGCGGGCGGAGCCCAGGCCGATTTCCTTGCCGAAGCCTTCGCCGCGAGCAGTGATCTCGGTCAGATGGGCCAGGGCCTGGGCGGAGCCGAAGGGGGCTTCGGTACCGAGCTGTTCCTTGGTGATGATGCCCATTTCATAGAGCTCCATCACCGCACCGATGGTGGCGCCGAAGGAGATCGGGTCCATGCCATCTTCGTTGCACAGCATGTTGGAATACTGCAGCGCATCCAGGTCGCCGACGCCGTTGGCGGCGCCGAGGGCCCAGGCGGCTTCATATTCCAGACCGCCGGAAGCACCCCAGTACTTGGGATTATTCACCACGGTGAAGTGCTTTTCGTCGAGCTGGGAGATACGACCGCAGGCGATAGTGCAGCCGAAGCAGGCGGCGTTGGTGATCAGGTGCTGCTTGCCGTCGGTGGGGCGGGTTTCATGCATCGCCTCGGCGGAAATCTTGGAAGCATCCTCAAACTGCACGTCGCGGTGGTTGCGGGTGGGCAGCGCGCCGATTTCGTTGATCACGTTCATCAGCACCTGGGTGCCGTACTTGGGCAGGCCCTGGCCGGTGACGCCGTTCTCAGCGAGGATTTTCTTCTTCTCGGTGGTGACCTTGAGGAATTCCGGGAAGTTGGCGATGCCGGAGACACCCTTAGTGCCGCGCAGGGCAACGGCCTTCAGGTTCTTCGAGCCCATCACGGCGCCGACGCCGGAACGGCCGGCGGCACGGTGCATGTCGTTCACGATGCAGGAGTAGAGCACCTGATTCTCACCGGCGCGGCCGATGGAGGAAACGCGCACCAGCGGATCCTGCAGGCTGGCCTTGATGGTCTCTTCGGTTTCCCAGCAGGTCTTGCCCCACAGGTGGCCGGCGTCGCGCAGTTCGGCCTTGTCGTTCTCGACGTAGAGATAGACGGGCTTGGGCGACTTGCCTTCGAAAATTATCATGTCCCAGCCGGCGAACTTCATTTCGGCGCCGAAGAAGCCGCCCGAGTTGGAGCAGGCGATGGCGTTGGTCAGGGGACCCTTGGTGACCACGGTATAGCGGCCGCCGGTGGATGCCATGGTGCCGGTCAGCGGGCCGGTGGACATGATCATCTTGTTTTCCGGGGAGAGCGGATCGACCTTGGGGTCGGTCTCTTCGACCAGATACTTGGTGGCGAGGCCGCGGGAGCCGAGGTATTCCTGGGCCCACTTCATGTTCAGCGGTTCGGGGGTACAGGTGCCGGCGGTCAGATTGACGCGCAGAACTTTACGATTCCATCCCATGTTTTCTCTCCTTACAGGGCAGCGGCGTTGGCGCGGCCAGCCCAGGCGCGCATCTTGTCGAGGCCGGTCCAGTTGGCATCCACATAGGTGATGGCGCCGGTGGGGCAGGCCTTGGCACATTCGGGGTCGCCGCCGCAGAGATCGCACTTCTGGACCTTGCCGGCGTCGGCCATGTAGTTGATGGTGCCGAAGGGGCAAGCGATGGTGCACACCTTGCAGCCGACGCAGGTGGCTTCCAGCACGACCTTGGCGCCGGTGGCCGCATCGAGCTTGATCGCTTCGACCGGGCAGGAATGCAGGCACCAAGCCTCGGCGCACTGAGTACAGGTGTACGGCACCTTGCGGCCTTCGTGTTCGAAGTTGAACACCTTGATCCGCGACTTGGACGGGTTGATGGCGCCGGTGTGCTCATAGGAGCAGGCCATCTCGCATTGCAGACAGCCGGTGCACTTGGCCGGGTCGATATAAAGGGACTTTTGCATGATTCCTCCGTGATATGGGCAGCGCCTGTTTCTTCCCGCATACACTGGTCCGCGGATTCGCATCGAGCCTGTCGATGCGTCGCAGATCGTTTAGGCTTGAGCAGTATAGCTGCACGAATTTGCGGCTGCTGTACAAAACGATGCGACGCATAACCGACTGTCCAATCTCGTTACACACATTTTGCGGCGCATCAATTTATAGCAAGTCCGAGGTCGCTCCGCGCCGCTCCATAAGGGGCTTTCCGCCTGTGCTAAGGTGCCGCCGATCCGACGTGGAAGGCGCCATTTCAATTGCGCCGTTCTCGCTGCACTAGCTATGAGCCAACGATATGTCCGTACTGAGTTTTGAAACCGCCAAGCGCCAGCTACTGGCCCTGGCCCGGCCCGCCCGCGCCACCGAAACGGTGGATATCGCCATCGCCTATGGCCGCGCTCTAGCGGTAGACCTGGCGTCGCCGATGGCGGTTCCGCCCTTTTCCAACGCGGCGATGGACGGCTATGCGCTGCGCGCCGCCGACGTTCCTGCTGCCGGCAGCCGCCTGCCGGTGGCCTTGCGCATCGCCGCCGGCGATGCCGCCCCTGCCCTGCCCCCGGGCAGCGCCGCACGCATCTTCACCGGCGCGCCGCTGCCAGAAGGCGCCGACACGGTGGTGATGCAGGAGTTCTGCGTCGCCGATGGCGACGGAGTGATCGTCAATACCCTGCCGCCCAAAGGCGAGCACGTGCGCCTGTTCGGCTCCACCCTGGCGGTCGGCCAGCCTTTTCTCAAGGCCGGGGACGTGCTTTCCGCTGCGGCTCTGGGGCTGGCGGCTTCGGTAGGCATCGCCCAGGTAGAGGTGTTCCGTCGCCTCAAGGTGGCAATTTTCTTCACCGGCAGCGAGTTGAAGAGCCCCGGCGAGCCTCTGGCCGCCGGCCAGATTTACAACGCCAACCGCTACCTAATGCGCGGCTTCCTGCAGCAGATGGGGGCGGAGATCATCGACCTGGGCATCATCCGCGACGACCGCCAGGCCACCCGCGACGCCCTGTGTCAGGCCGCGGCGCAAGCCGACGTGATCGTCACCAGCGGCGGCATGTCGGAAGGCGACGAAGACCACGTCACCGCCGCGGTGCGCGAGGAAGGCCACATCGACGTCTGGAAAATCGCCTCCAAGCCGGGCAAGCCCCTGGCCTTCGGCGGCGTCGGCGACGCCACCTTCATCGGCCTGCCGGGCAATCCGGTCTCGGTCTGGGTCGGCATGGTGGCCATGGTCGCCCCCTTCCTGCGCCTCAGCCAGGGCTACACCCAAGCGGAGCCGGCGCTGCAGAAGCTGCGCGCCGACTTCGACTACACGGTCAAGGGCAATCGCATGGAATTCGTCCGCGTCCGCCGCAACGGCCAGGGCGGCCTCGACGTGTACCCGCAGCAGGATTCGGCAGTGATCGCCTCGGCGGTCTGGGCCGACGGTCTGGCGATGATTCCGGCCGGTGCCACGATCAAGCCCGGCGACTGGGTGGACTACATGCCGGGCCCCGGCGGCGGCTGAGCATGGCCAACAAGCGCCACCCGATCTTCCGCTGGCTCAACATCGCCCTGCGCGGCGGCCACATGATGGCGGTGATCGCGCTGGGCGGCGCTTGCCTGGGCGCACCGCTGCCATTGGAGAGCCTAGCCTACGCCACGCTCGGCAGCGGCCTGGCCCTGCTGCTGCTGGAACTCTGGGCCGATCAGGTCTCCCTGCGCGAGGCCGCCGGCGCGGCGACCCTGCTTAAGCTGGGACTGGTCGGACTGATGCCGCTGCTGCCGGCCTGGCGCTTGCCACTGTTCTGGCTGATCGTCGGCTGGTCGGTGATCTTCTCCCATGCGCCCAAAACCTGGAGACACGCCTCGCTGCCGTTCATTGGGGAGCGAACACTCCCCAAGTAGCAGTGGTCAGAACAGCCCGTCGAAGGTCTGCACTTCGACCAGATCGCCCACCGCCACGTCGCCCTGATCTTCGGCCAGAACGATGAAGCAATTGGCATCCGACATCGAGCGCAGCACGCCGGCGCCCTGCTGGCTGGGCATCCGCACCTGCCACTGGCCGTTTTCCTGGAACAACACGCCGCGGGGGAACTCGCGCCGCCCCTTGATCTTGCGGATGACGGTCACGCTGGGCACCTTGAAGGTCGGGCGGATCGGTAGGGGCGAGACGCCCATCAGCTTCAGCAGCGCATCCACCACCACTTGGGCATAGGTCACCATCACCGCCACCGGATTGCCCGGCAGGCCGAACATCCAGGTGTCGCCTAGGCGGCCGAAGGCCATCGGCCGGCCCGGCTTGATGTCGATCTTCCAGAAGGCCACTTCGCCCAGGCGATTTACCATGTCCTTGACATAGTCTGCATCGCCCACCGAAACGCCGCCGCTGGTCAGGATCACGTCGGCTTGAGCGGCCGCCTCGCGGAAGGCCTGCTCCATCACCACCGGGTCGTCGCGCACCACGCCCATGTCCACCACGTCCACGCCGAGGCGGGTCAGCGCGCCGAACAGGGTGTAGCGGTTGCTGTCGTAAATCTCGCCGGGGCCGAGGGGGCGACCGATGGAGGTCAGCTCGTCGCCGGTGGAAAAGAAGGCCACCCGCAAGCGGCGCCGCACCATCACCTCGGCGACGCCGAGGGAGGCGATCAGGCCCAGTTCCGCCGGGCCGACGCGAGTGCCCGCCGCCAGGGCGGCGTGGCCCTTGGGCAGGTCTTCGCCGGCATGACGGACGTTCTGCCCGGGCTTCATCCCAGCAGGGACAGTAACGGTTTCGCCAGCGGCGCTGACGTTCTCCTGCGGCAGCACCGTGTCGGCGCCGCGCGGCATCACCGCACCGGTCATGATCCGCACCGCCTGGCCGGGTCCGACGATGCCGGAGAAGGCCCGGCCGGCCAGGGCGATGCCGACCACCGCCAGCTTCGCTTCGCCATTCGCCAGATCGGCGCCGCGCACCGCATAGCCGTCCATCGCCGAGTTGTCGTGGGCCGGCACGTCGAAGGGCGCCACCACATCGTCGTAGAGCACCCGGTCGAGGGCGCTGCGGACCGGGACGGACTCATAACCCGCCACCGGCTGCACGGCGTCGAGAATGATGGCGCGGGCGGCGGCGACGGTCAGGGATTTTTCTGTGGCAACAGGGCTTGGCATGGAGAACTCCGAATGAACGCGAGTGCGTTGGGTCATCCCGTGGCGCGGCGGGCCGGCGGCTCACGGGCGGGTGTTTGATCTGGGCGGGCCGGTGAAACCGGACATCCGGGCCTTGCATTATGGCGAAACTCGCCGGCAACAAGGGCATGGCGCGGGCGAAAGCCACCGATCCAGCGCCCCACCGGCCCGGCCAATGCCGCTTGCCGCGGGCGCCGGGGCCAGTACGGCGGGATGGAATATCGATTTCCGATTATTTTCCTTGCCGCATTGCAGCATGGCATCTACGCTGGAATTGTTGCGACGCATCAACCAGATTTAGGGATCGATGCGAGCAGCCGCAAAGCGCCCCCTGCCCTTCACCGGGTCCCCAACAGGAGAAACGCCATGCACCACGACTCTGCCCATTGCGCCAGTTGCCCCAGCCATAACCGTTGCGGCATCCACGAAAGCCCCAACGACAAGGAAAGCGCGATACGCCGCTACGCCACCCTGTTCATGGTCGGGCTGGAGCCCGTCATGTGCCAAGGCCCGGCCGGGGACTATCACATCTGCTACGACGTTTCCCTGGCCCGACCACGCGCCGAGCTGGCCACCGCCAGCTACTAGCTCAGGCTTCTCGCAGCGCCTCCAGCGGGCTGACCCGCAGCACCGCGCGGGCCGCCAGCCCGCCGGCGCTCAGGGCGATCAGCAGGCCGCCGCCGATGCCGGCCAGGAGCGGCCGCAGCGACAGGGTATAGGGCAGTTGAAAGGCGAAATGCGCCAGGGCCGCAGCGATGGTGCTGGCCCCGAGGCCCGCCAACAGGCCGCAGACCACGCCAAGCACGCCGTACTCGGCCAGCAGCATGTCGCGCAGTTGGCGCTGGCGCGCACCCAGCGCGCGCATCACCGCGATCTCGCGCTGGCGTTCGTCGCTGCTCGCCTGCAGCGCTGCGTAGAGCACCACTAGGCCGCACAGCAGGGCCACGGCGAACAGACTCTGCACCGCCCGCGCCACCTGGTCCATGGTGCCCTGCACCTGGCGCAGCATGCTGTCGACGTCGATCAGCGTCAGGTTGGGAAAGCGCTGCACCAGGGCCGGCACCAGCTCGGCCTGGGCCGGTTCGAGGCGGAAGCTGAAAATGTAGCTGGCGGGAAATTGCTCGATCACCCCGGGCGGCGCGACGACGAAGAAATTTACCCGCATCGAATCCCAATCCAGCTTGCGCAACGAGGTGATCGGCGCGGCGATGCGGCGGCCGGCGATATCCCAGGCCAGCAGGTCGCCGGTCTTCAGCCCCAAGGTTTCCGCCAGGCCCTGCTCCACCGAGAACTGGGCCGGCGCACCAGCGCCGTACCACTCGCCGCTGACCACGCTGTTGCCGGCCGGCAGCGCCGCGCTCCAGGACAGGTTGAATTCCCGCTCCACCAGGCGGCGAGCGCGTTCTTCCGGATAATCGTCGGCCTTCACCGGCTTGCCGTTGATGGTCGCCAGACGGCCGCGCACCATCGGCTCCGGCGCCGGTGGCGGCAGGCCCGCCGCGGCAAACCATTCGGCGAGCGGTGCCCGCTGCTCCGGCTGGATGTTGATGACGAAGCGATTCGGCGCATCCGCCGGTACCCGGCTGCGCCAGGCCGCCATCAGGTCGTCGCGCCCCACCGTCAGCAGCAGCAGGGCGGTCAGGCCGAGGCCGAGGGCCACCGCCTGCACCAGGCTGTTGCGCAGATGCCGGTTGAGGTTGGCCACGCCCCAGCGCCCTGCCCCACGCCAGCGCCGCGCCAGGCGCAGCACGGCGAAGGCGGCCAAGGCGTAGATCGCGATGGCGGCGGCAAAGCCGCCGAGGACGATGGCCCAGAGCTTCCACTCGCCGGCCATCCAGCGCATCAGCAGCGCCAGCAAGGCGGCACCGAAGATCCAGGCAGCCAGGGACAGGGGCTCGTCGCCGGCCCACTCGCGGCGCAGCACGCGCAGCGCCGGTACCGCGCGCAGGCGCAGCAGCGGCGGCAGGACGAAACCAATCACCAGAGTCAAACCGACCAGGGCGCTCTGCAACCAGGGTAGCCAGCCGGCGGCCGGCAGGCGCTCGCCGATCAGGCCCGCCATGGACTGCTGCAGCGCCAGTTGCAGGCCCTGGCCGAACAGACAGCCAAGCAGGGTTGCCAGCAGGCCGAAGGCAAAGAATTCGCCGCCGTGGATCAGCAGCACGTCGCGGCTGCCAGCGCCGAGACAGCGCAGCACCGCGCAGGCGTCGAGGTGGCGGCGCATGTAGCGATCCGCCGCCAGACCCATCGCCACCGCGGCCAGCACCACCGACAACAGCGCTGCCAGCCGCAGGAAGCGCTCGGCCCGTTCCAGCACGGCGCGCACCTCGGGGCGGGCGTTGTCCAGGCTTTCCAGCTTTTCACCGCGGCCGAGACGGCCTTCGGCCCAGCGCCGATAGCCTTCGACGGCGCGCTCATCACCCGCCAAATGCAGCTTCCAGGTGACCCGGCTACCGGCCTGGAGCAAGGCGGTGGACGCCAGGTCGGCGCGATTCATCAGCAGGCGCGGGGCGAAGGCGAGGAAGTTAAAGCCGCGCTCCGGCTCCAGGGTCAGCACCGCCGCCACCTGCAACTCGCGGGCGCCGAGCCGCAGCGGCTGGCCGCCGGCCAGGCCGAGGGCCGTGGTGCCGCGCTCGTCCAGCCACACCGTGCCCGCTGCGGGCACCGCACGCACCGCTGCATCGGCTTGATTGAGCCCCGGCGCAATCCGCAGCGCACCACGCAGCGGATAGTTGGCGCTGACCGCCTTCACTTCCACTAGCTGGCTGTTGCCGCCGCCGTTGGCCATGCTCGGAAAGGTCGCGCTTTCGGCTACTTCGATGCCGCGACTACTGGCCTCGGCGCGCCAGTTGTCGGGCCAGGGGTGATCGGCGCTCAAGAGCAGATCGCCGCCGAGCAACTGGCGCGATTCCAAAGCCAGCGCCTGCCCCACCCGGTCGCTGAGAAAGCCCACCGCGGAGAGCGCCGTGACCGCCAGCACCAAGGCCAGACCAAGGGCATTCAACTCGCCGGCGCGCAGATCGCGGCGCAACATGCGCAGGGCCAACTTCAAGGCAGGAAGCGGGCTCACGAGGAAATCCGGCACGGCGAAAAAATTGACCTGAGGTGCTTCACGCCTATAATTGCCACATTAGAATTTTCAAATATAAAGCCGGGAGCCATCATGGCCAGCAAGGATCCGGAGATGCTAGTCACCTGGGACGACGAGTACCGTTTCGGCCTGCCGGAGATCGATAAGCAGCACGAGTTTCTGTTCGGCTTGATGAATCGCATCTGGTCCGCGATGAACCGCCAGGCCGGCCAGGAAGAAGTGCTCGCCCTGGTGGGCGAGTTGGAAACATACACCGTTACCCACTTCAGCGATGAAGAGCGCTACATGCGCGAGACCCGCTATCCGCGCTTCGACGACCACAAGAAGGCCCACGATGCCTTCGTCGTACGCCTGGCCAAGGAAAAGCAGGCGATTCTCGACGGCCACCCGCTGAGCGACGCCATGATGACTTTTCTCAAGGATTGGCTGATCAGCCACATCCTGGTGCTGGACCGGGACTATGCCGCCCACGCCGGCCATCACCTGCCGTCCACCGAAGTCTTCGCCGAATCCTTTTATGTCGGCTGAAGATCGGCAAGCGCCAGCAGCGCCGCCAGGGCGTCGCTGCCGCCCGACTGGTAAGCGGTAAACACCTCGACTGCATCGGCCCCCGCGGCCAAGCGCTGCGCCAGGGTTTGCGGGCTGGCGATGCCGCCCACCGACAGCAACACCTGCCCGGGCAGCAAGTGACGCAGTTGCCGCAGTAGGCTCGCGGCCTGGGCCACACCTTCCGCCGCCTGGGACACCACCATGCCGCGAATGCCCCACTCCGGCAGCAGATGCAGCCAGGGCGGCAAGGCCAGCCCGGGCACCCCCACCGGCAGTTTCAGCAATACCGGCTTATCGCCCGGCAAGGCGGTGCCGAGGCGCTCCAACTGCCGCCCCAGGGGCTCGGCCGCCTGCAACAGGTGGCGGTAATAGGGCGCGCTGAGATTGATCACCAGGAAATCCAGCAACGGCCAGGCCTGCTCGGCGGCGCACCGCCAATCGTCGGCGACGCCGTCGCCCTGGGATTGGAAGCTGCAGCCGACGCTGATGCCGACGCCACAGCGGTCGAAGCGTCCCTGCCCCCGGGCCGCGCGCAAGCGGCTTGCCAGCGGCGCCACACCGGGGTTGTGGTTGGGCTCGGGATGCGGAGTGACCGTGCCGAACTCGACAAAGTCAAAGCCTGCCCCGGCGATCTCGTCGATGCGGCTGCCATCCCGGTCATAGCCGGCGGCCAGGCCGATGCCGGGCCAGGGCCAGCGGGGCTGCGGGGCAGACTCAGCCATGGCGGGCGGCGAAGTGGTCCATGAACTGCAGCAGGGCATGCACCGCGGCTTCGGGCACCGCGTTGTAGAGGCTGACGCGGATGCCGCCGACGCGGCTGTGGCCGCGCAGGTTGAACAGGCCTTCGGCTTCGGCGTCGGCGATGAAGGCCTCGCTCAGAGCCTCGTCGCCGAGGCGGAAGCAGACGTTCATCCGCGAGCGATTTGCCGGCGCGACAAAGCAGCGATAGAAGCCGGCGGAGTCGTCGATGGCGCGATACAGCAGCTCGCTCTTATAGAGGGAGCGGGCCTCCATCGCCGGCATGCCGCCCTCGGCCCGCAGCCAGTCGAAGACCAGTTTGACCAGGGCCACCTCGAACACCGGTGGCGTACTGTAGCGCGACGATTCGGCGGCCTGGATTCGATAGGACAGGGAGGAAGGCACCGCGCTGCCACTGCGGCTGAGCAGATCGCGCCGCACCAGGGCCAGGGTCAGACCGGAGGCGCCGAGATTCTTCTGCGCGCTGGCATAGATCACACCGAAGTGGCTGACGTCGAGCCGGCGGCTGAGGATGTTGGAACTCATGTCGGCCACCAGGGGCACCGGGCCGGTCTCCGGCTGGACATGAAACTCGGCGCCTTGGGCGGTCTCGTTGGCGGTGTAGTGGCAATAGGCGGCGTCGGGATCGACGCGCCATTCATGGGGCGGCGGCAGATGGACGACGCCGTCGCGCACCGTGTGGCGGGCAGCGAAGGACACCGAACAGAAATGCCGCGCCTCCTCGATGGCCCGCCCCGACCAGTAGCCGGATTCGACATAGGCGGCGGGTTGCCCCGGGCGCGCCAGATTCATCGGCAACAGGCCGAACTGGGCCATGGCGCCGCCGGCGAGGAACAGCACGGCGTACTCGTCGGGCACCGCCAGCAACTCACGCAGGCCGGCCTCGGCCGCCGCCATGGTGGCGACGAAATCGGCACCGGTGAAGGAGCGCTCCAGCAGGCAACTACCGCGCTTGTCGCGGACCAGCAGCTCGTCCCGGGCTCGCTCCAGTACTGGCGCCGGCAGGGCCGACGGGCCTGCGGAAAAATTCCACGACATCGTCTTGCTCAGTGGAACAGGAAGCCGCCGTGCTGCATGGCACCCATGAAGAACAACAGCGGAATCGACAGCATGGTGTTGGTCCGCGAGGAGAGATGAGTAATCCGCGAACAGCGCAGGCGCTCGTCGATGCCGGCGGGAACGAAGCCCAGCACCTTCTTCTGGTGGGGCCAGAGGACGAACCAGAGGTTCAGCATCATCACCGTGCCGATGTACACGCCAATGCCCACCACCGCCATGTGCCCCCGCAGCAGCAGCGCGTCGGCCAGCCAGCCGCGCAGCGCCAGCATCAGGATGCCGGCGCTCCAGGCCACCACCGAGGCCCAGCGGAAGGTGCCGTGCTCCCGTTGCAGCATGGACTGGAACTTGTCTCCCTCGGCTTCCACCAGGTCCTCGCGGCGCAGGGGCCGGTAGCTCGGCCGCTGCACCACGGTGGCGTAGTTGTGGCCGACCCAGATGATGCCGGCGAGGAAATGCACCCAGCGCAGCAGCACGTCGACGATCTGGAACTCCATCGCCGCGCCTCAGGCCGCCAGCCAGCGCACCAGCTGGAACAGCACGCCGGTCAGGGCGAAGCCGAGCAGGATGGTGCCGGTGGCGGTGTCGAAGGGATGGCCCATGCTCACTCCATGAACTCG
Source organism: Rhodocyclaceae bacterium (assembly GCA_036518635.1). GTDB lineage: Bacteria > Pseudomonadota > Gammaproteobacteria > Burkholderiales > Rhodocyclaceae > AWTP1-18. The sequence goes on from DATDMT010000157.1 coordinate 35,374, forward strand.
ATGATCGCCGCACCCGGCACCCGCTTGATCAGGGGGCGCTGCACCCGCGGCTTGGCGTGGGCGTCGGCAACGGCCTTCTCGATCATGTGGTGATGGGGCGAACGGCTGCAGCAAGGATCGGTATTCTCCGCGTCGCCGGTCAGCAGGTAGGCCTGGCAGCGGCAGCCGCCGAAGTCCTTTTCCTTTTCCGAGCAGGTGTTGCAGGGCTCCTTCATCCAGTCGTCGCCGCGGAAGATGCGGAACAGGGGCGACTCTTCCCAGATCCACTTCAGCGACTTGTCACGGACGCTGTGGAACTCCAGGTTCTTGATCACTCGCGATTCCTGGCAGGGCATGGCGACGCCGTCCGGGGCGATGGTCAGGTGGATCGTGCCCCAGCCGTTCATGCAGGCCTTGGGCCGCTCCTCGAAGTAGTCGGGGATGACGAAGTAGATGACCATCTTCTTGCCCAACCGCTCCCGCGCCTTGTTCACCGCCGCTTCGGCGTAGCGCAGTTGCTCGATGGTCGGCAGCAGTTCCTCGCGGTTCAGCAGCGCCCAGTTGTAGTACTGGATGTTGGCGAATTCGACATAGTCGGCGCCGATCTCTTCGGCCAGGGCGAGGATCTCGTCCACCATCTCGACGTTCTGGCGGAACACCGGCACGTTGAGCACCATCGGGAAGCCGTGGGCCTTGATGCGATGGGCCACGTCCACCTTCAGGTCATGGACCCGGGCGCCGACCAGCTCGTCGGTCACCGGCTGGCGCGACGACTGCAGCGACAACTGAATCTGCCGCAGGCCGGCTTCCTTCAGCGCCACCAGGCGCTCTTCGCTGAGGCCGACGCCGGAGGTGATCAGGTTGGTGTAGAAGCCAATGCTGTCGGCGTAGCGGACCAGTTCTTCGAGGTCGTCGCGCAGCATCGGCTCGCCGCCGGTGAAGCCCAGTTGCAGGGCGCCCAGGTCGCGCGCCTCGCGCAGCACCTTCTTCCACTCGTCGGTGTTCAGTTCCTTGCTGCCGTACTTGTCGTAGTCCAGCGGGTTGTTGCACCACACGCATTTCAGCGGGCAGCGATAGGTCAGCTCCAGGGACAGCCACATCGGGATGCCCTGGCCGTCCAGGCTAAACGTTGATCCATCCTTTGGCATATGCGAGGTCCAAGAATTTACGGGTACTGGTTTCCAATTGCGCACCGCCTTCGGGGTACGCCGCCTTGAGTTCGGCCACGATGCCGTCCGTGGTCTGGGTGCCGCTGCAGTGCTTGAGAATTTCCGCGGCGGTGGGATTCAGCTTCACCACCCCTTCCGGGTAGAGCAGCACGTGGGCATCCTGGGCCGGCTCCCAACGCAGCATGAACATGCGGTTGAGGGCGGGCTTGTGGTGCGGGGCGATAGCGGCCCCGTCTTCGCTGGTCGTCATGACTTTCCTTTTGCGGGCGAGGTACGGCTCAGGGAGGCGGGCAAGCCCGCCTCCCCTACCGCCTGTCCTTAACGGACGTAGACGTAGGCCGTCACTTCAAAGCCGAGACGGATATCGCAGTAGGCGGGATCGATCCATTGCATGAGTCTTCTCCTAAAGTTGTAACGATCAAAGAATGTCGGAGCGGC
>DATDMT010000158.1:0-35540 GCA_036518635.1 Rhodocyclaceae bacterium
CGCCGGCGCCGTGACTGCGACCCCCGCCGCCAAGCCTGCCCCCGCACCGGCAGTGATGGTGGTGGACGATTCCCTGACCGTACGCAAAGTCACCGGCCGCCTGCTGGAGCGCGCCGGCCACCGCGTGCTGCTGGCCAAGGACGGCGTGGACGCCCTCGAGCGACTCAACGAACTGCCCCCCGGCGAGCGCCCCGGCGTGATCCTGGCGGACATCGAGATGCCGCGGATGGACGGTTTCGAACTGGTGCAGACCCTGCGCGACGACAGCCGCTGGGCCGACCTGCCGGTGATCATGATCACCTCCCGCAGCGCCGACAAACATCGCGACCACGCCGACGAACTGGGCGTGCAGCACGTCCTCGGCAAGCCCTACGACGAGGACGAACTGCTGGGCCTGATCGCGGGCTTCCTGCGGCAATGCTGAAGGCCCTGCGACGCCAGCTTGCCCGGCTCGGGCCGGCGCTGTTCCATCTGCTGGCCGCCACCTGGCGCATCCGCTGCCATGGCCCGCGGCCGCCGCAGCGCGCGGTGCTCGCCTTCTGGCACGGCGAGATGCTGCCGGTGTGGAAGCGTTTCGCCGACAGCGGCGCGGTGGCCCTGGTCAGCCGCAGCCGCGATGGCGGCCTGCTGACACAGTTGCTGGAGGGCTGGGGCTTCGAAGTGATTCGCGGCTCCTCGTCGAAGGGCAACAAGGAAGCCTGGGGCGAACTGCTGGATGCTGCAGCACGCGGCCGGGTGCTGATCACCCCAGACGGCCCGCGCGGCCCGGCACACCAGCTCAAGGCTGGCGCCGTGGTCGCCGCCTACCGCGCCCAGGTGCCGCTGTGGCTGTGCCGCGTGCGCTGCAGCGCGGCGATCCACGGCACGAACTGGGACCGCTTCCTGATCCCCCTGCCCTTCGCCACCATCGAGCTGGAATTCATTCCCTTCGAAGTGCCGCGGGAAGCCAGCCGCGAGGAAATCGACGCGCTGATCGCGGCGGCGGAAGAACTGCTCGGGGACTCTGCCGCCTGAGGCCGGACGCCGGTTCGTGAATCCCGAAGGAATCTTCGGCGATCACTCTGACGACCAGCCGTGCCAGTGCCGCATTAAAGCGTAGCGTCATGGCTATACTGGCCCGGTTAGTCGTGGGGCCGGTTTCGGGCACAAGCGCCTGCCGGCTCAACGCGATGTCATGGCAGGATCATCGGAGCGGGCGAGAGAGATGACAACGATAGGTAGCCATCTGCAGCGGCTCATCGGGGGCATGGTGCTGGTGATCGGCATCGCCTGCTCCATGGGCAGCTATCTGCTGCTCAGTTGGCTGGCCGAAGAAGAGGTGCAGCAGAACGCCCAGGATATGGCCCGGCAGGCGGAGCTTGAACTGGACCGCCTGTTGCTGCCGCCGATATCTCTTTTGAATCTGCTGGCCAATGTGCCGGACCTGAAGACCGGCCGCCTGGACGACTGGTTCCTGCGCCTGCCGGCCCAGGGCTCCCTGCTGCGCGCGAACACCATGCTCGAAAGCGTCTATGTCGGCGGCCCGCGCGGCGAATACCTGAATCTGCGCGAGATAAAAAACCAGCACGACAGGGAACGCTTCGGCGTCGAGCAAAGCGTGGTGTGGCTGGTTCAAGCGCAGCGGACGCCGGACCTGCGGGCGGACGGGCAGATCCGCTTCGGCCTGGATCGGACGTTCAAGGTGCTGTCGCGCCGCGAGGAAGCTTCCGCACGGGACTACGACCCCCGGCAGCGCCCCTGGTACAAGCTGGCCCATGGTGCCGACCATGTGGTTCGCACGGCACCGTATCAGTTCTACAGCTCCGGACGCATGGGCATCACGCTTGCACGCGACATGGGAAACGGCTTCGTCGTGGCCATGGATATCAACATGGAGTCGCTGAGCCCCAACCTGAAGCATCTGGCCGAGAAGTGGTCGGCCCGCTTCTGGCTCTTCGACCATCAAAGGCAATTCATCGTCAGTGATCGAATCGAGACCGAAACGGACCCGACCGTCTCCCGTGCGTTGTCCGCCTACCTGCCGGGCGAAGGACGCGCGGGAGAGTGGGTCAAGGACGAGCATGGCGAAGCCTGGCGCATCGGCAGTGTTTCGGTGCATGTGGATGGGCGCGACGACATGGAGTTGCGCTATGCCATCCCGCGCACGGTCATCCTGGGCAAGGCCGAGTCGGTGCGTAATCTGTTGCTGGCGATTACGGCGCTGATGCTGGCGATCATGCTCTACGCGGCGAAGCGCAGCGCATTGCGCTTTTCCCGGCCGCTGCAAGAGATTGCCGAACAGGCCCAGGCTTTCGTCAAATTTGACTTTGCCTCGAAGCAGCACATTCACTCCCCCATGGCCGAAATCGAGGTCGTGTCGGGCAGCTTCGACCAGATGCGCAACACCATCGACCGCTTCATGCGATTCCTGAATCAGATCGCACGCGAGAACGACCTGGAAGAACTGTTGCCGACCCTGCTGGATATTTTTGCCGACATCGTCCAGGCCGAAGCTGCCTGCCTGTACCTGAACGAAGGGGAGGCGTGGATCCTCAAGGGGCGAATCGGCGAGCTGGATGCGGATGCGCTGTTGGCCGCCTGGAACAACGCGCCCGGCAACGCTTCGACACACCGCCGCGTGGCGGAGGGCGACGGGCAAACGGCCACCTGCATTCCGCTAATCGGGCGGCGCGAGGAAGTCCTTGGCGTGATGCTGCTGATCCGCTCCGGCGATTTCTCCGAAACCCACGAACAGTTTGCCATCGCCCTATCGGGCTTCGCCGCGCTGGTCGTCGAGTCGCGCGAGCTGATCGCGTCGCAAAAGCAGTTGTTCAACGCCTTCATTCGCCTGATCGCCGACGCGGTGGACGCCAAGAGCCCCCATACCGGCGGCCATTGCCACCGGGTTCCGGTCCTCACCGAATGGTTGGTGGAGCTTGCCAGCGAGAGCGATGCGCCCGGACTCGAGTCGTTCAAACTCGGCCCCGAGCTGCGGGAGGCGGTGCATATCGGCGCCTGGCTGCACGATTGCGGCAAGGTTGCCACGCCCGAATACGTGATGGACAAGGCGACCAAGCTGGAGACCCTGTATGACCGGATTCACGAGGTGCGGATGCGCTTCGAAGTGTGCAAGCTGGAAGCGGCCCTGATGCAATGGCAGCAGGCCTACCCGCAGGGACTTCCTGTCGAGCGGCAGACAGCCCTGCGGCAGGAATGCGATGCCATCGACCGGGACTTTGCCTTCGTTGCCGCCTGCAATCTTGGGTCGGACAGGATGTCGGAGGAGGCCTCCAGCCGGCTGGAAGAAATTTCCCTGCGCCAATGGACGCGCACGCTGGACGACCGGCTCGGGCTCTCGCTGGAAGAGCTTTCCCGGCGCAGCGAGGTCATCGCCCACGCCCTGCCGATCAAGGAGCGCGTGTTGTCGGACAAGCCGGAGCACCGCATCACCCGGCCCGCGGGTCAGGCCTACGAGAAGGACAATCCGTGGGGCTTCAACATGGCGATTCCGGAACTGCTCTACGACCGCGGTGAGATCAAGAACCTGATCACCTCCCGCGGCACGCTGACCGACGAGGAGCGCTACAAGATCAACGAGCACATGGTGCTGACGGTCAAGATGCTGGAAGCCTTGCCCTTCCCCGCACATCTCCGCACCGTGCCCGAAATCGCCTGCAACCACCATGAACGCATCGACGGCCGCGGCTATCCGCGCGGCCTGATGGCCGGCGAACTGAGCGTGCCCGCCCGCCTCATGGCCATCGCCGACGTCTTCGAGGCCCTGACCGCCAACGACCGGCCCTACAAGTCCGGGAAAACGGTCACCCAGGCGCTGGACATCATGACCGGCATGGTGCGCAACGGCCATCTGGACGCGAACCTGTTCGATTTCTTCAAGGCCTCGGACATCCCCATGCGCTACGCGAGAACCTTCCTTGAGGCATCGCAGTACGAGGAACCGGCAACCCACGGCTCGGCGTCACCCCAATAGTCCATCACCTGGCGCGCAACCGCTCCGCCCCCGGCCGCTATCGCACGGCCTCCAAAGTCCGAATATGATCCGACCTGAGACGGCGGACCGCATTCCGGTCCCGCCGGCCGACTAAATTTGGGGAGAGATCATGCACAAGCGGGACAACACGCTGACCACCGATCAGAAGGCGCTCGAGATCAATCTCGACAAGTACAAGTACGGCTCCATCGTCGAGATCGGCGCCGGGCAGGAAGTGGCGCGGCGCTTCTTCTCCGTCGGCGCGGCGGCGGGCACCATCGCCAAGACCATGTCGGCCTACGACATGGCGGTCAGCGACGACATCTACGGCCATGTGGACCGCTATGTCAGCCGCGCCCGACTGCTGCAGATGCTGGAGAAGGAATTCAACCAGGTGGTGAAGCGGCTGGCCCATGTGCGGCCGAAGAACACCACCTTCTTCGCCTACGCCGCCACGGTCACCGCGCGCAGCTTCAAGCAGAACCACGAGTGCCACGGCTGGGTGGGCATCCGCTTGCAACTGCATCCCGGTGCCCAACCGAGCGACGTGATCCTCCACGTCCGCATGTTGGACAACGACAACGCGCAGCAGAGCGAGGCCCTCGGCGTCCTCGGGGTGAACCTGATCTACGGCGCCTTCCAGCACTTCCAGCAGCCGCAGTGGGTGGTCGAGGGCCTGGCCGACGGGCTCGGCTCGGACCGCATCGAGGTGGACCTGATCCATTTCTCCGGGCCCTATTTCGACGAGGTGGAAAACCGCCTGATGAACCTGCACCTGATCCGTAGCTGGCTCACCCGCGGCGTGGTGTTCGATCCCTCCGGCGAGGTGGTGGTGCCGGGCGAGCTGTTCTACCGCAAGCCGGTGATGGTGATGCGCGGCAGCTTCAAGCCGGTAACCCTGGTGAATGTGGACATGATGTGCGCCGGGCTGAAGCAGTTCAGCCAGCTCGCCGCGGTGGACGAAAACGAGATCGTCTCCCTGGCCGAGGTGACGATGAATTCGTTGATCAGCGGCGACAACGTGGACGGCGCCGACTTCCTCGCCCGCATCGACCTCTTGGCCTCCCAGGGCTATACGGTGATGATCTCCGACTACGTGCGCTACTTCCGCCTGCGCGCCTATCTGCGTCGCTACACCCAGAAGCCGATCGGCATCGTGCTCTCGGTGCGCGACTTCGCCTACCTGTTCGATGAGAAATATTACGAGGGCCTGGAAGGCGGCATCCTGGAAGCCTTCGGCAAGCTGTTCCCCGACAACACCCACGTCTACGTCTATCCGTCGCGGCCGAGCCGCGGCGACGCCACGGCCCTGGTGACCCTGGACAACGTCCAGGTGCCGGCCAACCTGCGGCAATTGCTGGCCTTCCTCAAGGACAACAACAAGCTGATCGCGGTCGAGCCTCACGACGAAAGCCACCTGCACATCGACGTCGGCGACGTGCTGGCCGGGCTGCGCCGCGGCCCGGGCGAATGGCAGGACGACGTGCCCCAGGCCGTAGCCGAACGGATCATCGGCGGCCGGTTGCTGGGCTTCGACACCGAGTAGGGGCCGGCGCCGCGCCAAACCTCGCTAAACTTGCCGCCCTTCCTCGCCACCGCCACTGCACTCCACCCGCCATGACCAGCGCAATCGCCGACGTCCTCGATGGACTGGAACTGTTCCGCGAATTCTCCTACGCCGAGCTGAAGCAGATCGGCCGCTATCTCGGCTGGGAAAACAAGAAGCAGGGCGAGGTGATTTTCACCGAGGGCGACGACGGCAACTACATGCTGATCCTGGTCGAGGGCAAGCTGTCCATCTTCAAGGGCGGCGAGCACGGCTCGCAGCTACTGTGCCACGAAGGCAAGGGCCGCATCGTCGGCGAAATGGCCCTGCTCGACCGGGAGCGCCGCTCGGCCACCTGCAAGGCCGACGTGGACTGCGAGCTGCTGATCCTCCACGAGGACGGCCTGCGCCGAATGACCGCCGAATCTCCGCAGCTCGCCTACCGCTTCATGTTCAACCTGGCGCGGCTGCTGTCGCGAAGGCTGCGTCGGACCTCGGGAATGCTGGTGGAATTCCTGGTGAGTTGAGGGCGTTCAGCCGCTGTTACACGCATCAGTCGCAATAGCATTGCAAATGTCTCTGACCTTGGGGCTTGCTCTTCGAAATGCACATCAGACCTTACGCAAGCTTCGTTTTCTCGCTGGTCGTTTCGGCGCCCATCGCATGCCCCGTGCAGGCGGCGGAGCCGGGCTTTACCTGGAGCCCCTACGGCAACGGTGAGAAGGGTGAGATTTCGTTTGTTCCGCGCGATCCCCCCGGCTACGTAAACAACCCACTGAGGGTAAAACTCGCTCGCCAGGAACAACGGATAGCGCTTAGTTTCATGGTCGGCCACGGGTCCAACCTGGAAAGCAGGCTTCGCGAAGTAAGCATTCGCGAAGCGCATTGTGAGCCGACGACCCTGTGTCGCGTAACCATTGTCGAGCAAGCAGATAAACGGCCCGATAAGCTCAGCGAGGTGCGCGTGGATTTCATTTCGCCGGGTGAGGGGAAACTGGCGATCTCCGCTCGCTCCGGGGTCAGCTTCTATACCGATACGTGGCCGATTGCTGCTGATCCGATGCCGGATGGCATTACGCACGACGCCGGCAACGAGATCGTTATCCCTGATCCGGGAACGGGCGTGAAAAAGGTTGTGGTCAGTGTGGCCGCCACGTTCAACGGGAAGCGTTTGCGCGGCCCAGTGGGCGCCCATATCGAGGATATCCGCCCCCCTCGGGGATCGACAAGATTCTGGGTCGATTATGGGAAAGACGGGGTTTGGAAGCCATGCGACTTATCCAGCTGCACGCCTGCGCCATTTACCGGACCTGCAGCACAACGAAACGTCGAAATTACCTGGAGAGGAAGAGGCCATGCGACGCTGGTACTCACTGCGGGGAATATTGCAGAACGAATCCCAATCAGACCCCAGGAACCGGAGAACACCAGCGCGGGAGAGGCGTTCCGCAGTCGCTAAGCGGCGTGGACTCCGGGCACGCATTAGCGGAGGCGACCAAGCCCGCTGGTGGATATCGGCTAAATGCCGCCGCCCTTAGCCACCGCCTCAAACCGCGCCAACGTCCGCAACCTCGCCTTGGCGTGGTCCACCACCGGCAACGGATAGTCGCGGCCGGGCATGAAGCCGCAGCGCGCCTGTTCGGCGGCCGGCAGTTGCCAGGGCGCGTGCACGTACTTGTCCGGCAGCGCCGCCAGTTCCGGTACATAGCGACGGATGAAGGCGCCCGTCGGGTCGAACTTCTGCGACTGGGTCACCGGGTTGAAGATGCGGAACCAGGGTTGAGCGTCGCAGCCGGTGGAGGCGCTCCATTGCCAGCCGCCGTTGTTGGCGGCCAGGTCGTAGTCCAGCAGTTGCTCGGCGAACCAGGCTTCGCCGCGGCGCCAATCGATGCCCAGGTCCTTGGTGAGGAAGGCAGCGGTCACCATGCGCAGGCGGTTGTGCATGTAGCCGGTCTGCTGCAACTGGCGCATCGCCGCGTCCACCAGCGGGTAGCCGGTGCGGCCCTGGCACCAGGCGGCGAACAGTTCGGGGGCGTCGTCCCACTGCAGGGCGTCGTATTCGCGACGAAAGCAGTGCTCGGGCAGGTCGGGGCGGTGCCACAGCAGCATCTGGTAGAACTCGCGCCAGATCAGTTCGGACAGCCAGACCTTGGCGCCCTCGCTGTCGCGTCCGCGCATTCTGCCGACGGCGTAGCCCGCCAGTTGGCGGATCGAGATAGTGCCGAAGCGCAGATGCACCGACAGGTAGGACGGCCCCTGCTTCGCCGGGTAGTCGCGCTGGGCGGCGTAGTCGTCGATGCGGGCGGCGAAGTCGCGCAGCAGATACTGGCCGCCGTCCTGGCCCGGCGGCAGGCGGGCGCAATCCAGATCGCTGGCGGCGAAGCCGAGTTGTTCCAGACTGGGCACCCCGCCCGTCGGCGGCTTTGCTAAGCGGGCGTAGTAGCGCTCCACCGGATAGGGCGTCAGGTAGAACTCGTTCAGGGTCGCCAGCCATGTGTTGCGGTAGGGGGTGAATACCGCATAGGGCTTGCCGCTGCCGTTCAGCACTTCGGCCCGGTCGAAGATCACCTGATCCTTGTAGTCGTGGCAGGCGATGCCGGCGGCGGCCAGGGCTTGCTGCACCTCTTGATCGCGGGCGATGGCGGCGGGTTCGTAGTCGCGGTTGTAGTGGACTTCGGCGACGCCAAGTTCGCCGGCGAGACGCGGAATCTCTTCGACCGCGCGGCCGTGGCGGACGATCAGGCCGCCGCCGCGGGCGCGGAGGATTTCGTCGAGCTGGGCGATGCTGCGTTGGATGAAGTCCACCCGCCGGTCCCTGGTGAGCCCCCGCGCCAATAGCGGATCGAGGATGTCCCGGTCGAAGACGAAGACGCACCAGACCCGCTCGGCGCAGCTCAGGGCGTGGTAAAGGGCGGCATGGTCGTAGGCGCGCAGATCGCGGCGGAACCAGACGAGGGCGGAGGACATGGGCCGATTGTGCCATCGCTCGGCTATGCTGCCCCCATGGACCCGGCCTTCAAGCAATGCCCCAAGTGCCAGCATCTGCGCACGCCCGAGGAGAGCGGCGATGCAGGCGTCTGCCCGGCCTGTGGCCTGGTGTTCGCCAAGTGGGCTGGGCGCGACAGCTTCGTCCCGCCCAGCCTGCGGGCCAAGGCGGCGGCGGCCGACGAGGCGGCGCCGCTGGCGGAAATCACCGACCGTCTGCTCGATGCGCCGCGGGCAGTGCCGGCCGCGCACATCCATGGCCGGGCGGCGATATGGGCCTTGCTGGCCTTCTGGGGCCTTCGCCTGGCGCTGCTCGACTACCGCACCGACGAGCTGCTGGAGTCCTTCATGCACAGCATCGTGATTCCCTTCCACGAGGCCGGGCACGTGCTGTTCATGCCCTTCGGCCGTTTCATGACGGTGCTCGGCGGCAGCCTGTTCCAGGTGCTGATGCCCTTGATCGTCGCCGGGGCGTTCTTCATCCAGCAGCGCGATGCCTTCGGCGCGGGGCTTGGCGTCTGGTGGGCGGGAGCGTCCATGGTCGATGTGTCGGCCTACATCTACGATGCCGCCGATCCGCAGTTGCCGCTGATCGGCGGCGGCACCGGGGCCGACAGCTTCCACGACTGGATCTACCTGCTCGACGTGTTCCACCAGACCCGCCACTCGCCCTTCTGGGGCGGCCTGGCCCACGCCATCGGCATTCTGGTGATGGTGGCCGGCCTGGCCTGGTCGGCGGCGGTGCTGTGGCGCCAGCACCGGCGGCGCGAGGACGTAAATCCCTTGCTGCCCTAAGAGGCCCGCTGGCCCTGCGCTACAATGAAGCCGTGAGCAGCATTACGCCGACGGTCGACCTGACCAACCATTTCCTGATCGCCATGCCCGCCATGGCCGATCCCAATTTTTCCCGCAGCCTGACCTATATCTGCGAGCACAACGCCGATGGCGCCCTAGGGGTGATCATCAACCGGCCGCTCGACATGGATTTGGGTTCCCTCTTCGAGCGCGTCGACATTCCCCTGGAGAACCCGGAGTTCTCCGGCCTGCCGGTGTACTTTGGCGGCCCGGTGCAGACCGACCGGGGCTTCGTACTGCATCGCCCGCCCGGCGACTGGCAGTCGTCGATGAAGGTGGGCAGCGAACTAGCGCTGACCAGTTCGCGCGACATCCTGGTCTCCCTCGGTTCCCTCGGCGAGCCGTCGAATTTCGTCATCACCCTGGGCTACGCCGGCTGGTCCGCCGGCCAGCTGGAATGGGAGCTGTCGCAGAACGCCTGGCTGACCGTGCCGGCTTCGCAGGAGGTGATCTTCAGCCTGCCGCCGGAGGAGCGCCTGCCCGCCGCGATGCAATTGCTCGGCGTGGATTTCGCCAACCTGTCCGACGTTGCCGGGCATGCCTGATGGCACGCTGCTCGCCTTCGACTTCGGCGAAAAGCGTATCGGCGTGGCCGTGGGCGAATTGATGCTGGGCCAGGCGCGGCCCCTCGTCACCCTGCCCCGCGAGCCCGTAGACGCCTCATTCAAAGCCATCGGCAAGCTGATCGCCGAATGGCAGCCGACCGCCCTGGTAGTCGGCATTCCGCTCTCCGTCGAGGGCGAACCCCATGCCATGACCGCCCGCTGCGAGCGCTTCGCCCGCCAGCTGGAAGGCCGCTTCGGCCTGCCGGTGCTGCGGGTGGACGAGCGCTTCAGCTCGGCCGATGCCGAAAGCCGCCTCGCCGCCCGCGGCCAGGATTGGCGCCAGCGCAAAGAGACGCTGGATGCGGAAGCCGCCGCCGTTATTTTGCAAAGCCATTTCGACTCCAACATGCCCACTGCCCACTGACATGCACCGGATCAATCCCCAACTCAACAGCCACGGCGAGCTGCAGCATCTGCTGACCATCGAGGGCCTGCCGCGCGCGGTGATCACGCGCATCCTCGACACCGCCCAGCCCTTCACCGAACTGGTCGGCCAGGAGGAAAAGAAGCTGCCCCTGTTGCGCGGCAAGAGCGTGTTCAACCTGTTCTTCGAGAACTCGACGCGCACCCGCACCACCTTCGAGATCGCCGCCAAGCGCCTCTCGGCGGACGTGATCAACCTCAACATCAACACCTCCAGCACCGCCAAGGGCGAAACCCTGCTGGATACGGTGGACAACCTGGCGGCGATGCAGGCCGACATGTTCGTCGTGCGCCACGCCAGCAGCGGCGCGCCCTTCCTGATCGCCCAGCATCTCGCCGCCACCGGCCGCAACCACATCCGCGTGGTGAATGCGGGCGACGGCCGCCATGCCCACCCGACCCAGGGCCTGCTGGACATGTACACCATCCGCCACTACAAGAAGGACTTCACCGGCCTGACGGTGGCGATCATCGGCGACATCCTGCATTCCCGCGTCGCCCGCTCGCAGATCCACGCGCTGACCACCCTCGGCGTGCCGGAGATCCGCGTCATCGCGCCGAAGACCCTGCTGCCGACCGACGTGGAGCGGATGGGGGTGCGCGTCTGCCACGATATCCAGGAAGGTTTGAAAGGCGTCGATGTGGTGATGACCCTGCGCCTGCAGAACGAACGCATGCAGGGCGCCCTGCTGCCCAGTCCCCAGGAGTTCTTCAAGTCCTACGGCCTCACCGCGGAGCGCCTGGCGCTGGCCAAGCCCGACGCCATCGTGCTGCACCCGGGGCCGATGAACCGCGGCGTCGAGATCGATTCGGCGGTGGCCGACGGCGGGCAGGCGGTGATCCTGCCCCAGGTGACCTTCGGCATCGCCGTGCGGATGGCGGTGATGAGCATGCTGGCGGGGAATTGACGAAATGAAGCTACAGATCAAGAACGGCCGCGTGATCGATCCGGCCCATAAGCTCGACCAGAAGACCGACCTGTTCGTCGCCAACGGCCGCGTCGTCGGCATCGGCAGCGCCCCCGCGGGCTTCGAGGACAACGGCACGGTGGGTACCATCGACGCCGCCGGCTGCGTGGTCTGCCCCGGCCTGGTGGATTTGTCCGCTCGGCTGCGCGAGCCCGGCTACGAATACAAAGCGACCCTGGAATCGGAAATGGCCGCGGCCTCGTCGGGCGGCGTGACCAGCCTGGCCTGCCCGCCGGATACCGACCCGCCCCTGGACGAACCGGGCCTGGTGGAAATGCTCAAGCACCGGGCGCGGCTGCCGGAGTTCGCCAAGGTTTATCCGATCGGCGCGCTGACGGTGAAGCTGGAAGGCAAGCACATCACCGAAATGGCCGAACTGGCGGAAGCCGGTTGCGTGGCCTTCAGCCAGGCGGCCCACGCCATCCTCGACACCCAGGTGCTGATGCGGGCGATGCAGTATGCATCGACCTTCGGCTTCCCGGTCTGGCTCTCGGCCCAGGACCCCTATCTGGCGCGGAACGGCGTCGCCCACGACGGCGAGATCGCCGCCCGCCTGGGCCTGGTAGGCATTCCGGTGGCGGCGGAAACCGTCGCCCTGTCCACCATCCTGCTGCTGGCCCAGACCACCGGCGCCCAGGTGCATATCGGCCGCGTGTCTTCCGCCGCCGGCCTGGAGATGATTCGCCTCGGCCGCGAACAGGGCATCAAGGTGAGCTGCGACGTCAGCATCAACCACCTCCACCTGTCGGACCACGACATTGGCTACTTCGACGCCCACGCCCGCCTCGACCCGCCGCTGCGCAGCCAGCGCGACCGCGACGCGCTGCGCCAGGGTCTGGCCAGCGGCACAATTGACGCCCTCTGTTCCGACCACACGCCGGTGGACGACGATGCCAAGCTGGTGCCCTTCGACGAAGCCGAACCCGGCGCCACCGGCCTCGAGCTGCTGCTGCCGCTGACCCTGAAGTGGGGTACGGAAATGGGCCTGTCCCTGAGCGACACCCTGGCCAAGATCACCAGCGCCCCGGCCAAGCTGATGGGCATCGACGGCGGCCACCTGGCCGTCGGCGCACCTGCCGACATCTGCGTCTTCGATCCCCAGGGCGAATTCCGCGTCAGCCGCGAACACCTGAAGAGCCAGGGCAAGAACACGCCCTTCATCGGCCATATGCTCAGCGGCCGAGTGCGCTACACGCTGATCGACGGGCAGTTGGCTTACGACGGAAGCTGGGCGTAGGGCAAAGCCCTGCGCCCAGCTCCGCTGAATTGCAGGCACTCCCTCCCGCCCGCCCTCGCCTGGCGAGGGAGGCGACTAGTTAGCCCGCCGTGCCGGCGGGCAATAGTTTCTGGGTGATTTCCGCGGTGTCCACGCCGGCTACCGCCACCCGCTTGGCGCGGGAGGTCTGGCCGGAGATCAGTTCGACGCGGGACTTGGCAACCCCCAGTTGCTTGGCGACGAAGGCCAGCAGGGCCTCGTTGGCCTTGCCGTCCACCGGCGGTGCGGCGAGACGGATTTTCAGGGCATCGCCATGCAGGCCGGCGATCTCGGTCTTCTTCGCCCCGGGTTGGATGTGCAGGCTCAGCACTACGCCGTCGCCGCGGGGTTGCAGCCAATCGGCCATAACCATCGCGTTCAGAACGGCATCAGCGCCGGCATGTAGAGCGCCCGGGTGAGGGCGGCCTGGGCATAGCCGAGGACGATCAGCAGCACCTGGATCACCAGGAAGGCGCCGAGGGGCGACAGGTCCACACCCCCCAGGGGCGGCACGATGCGACGGAAGGGGCGCAGCATCGGCGCCGCCAGGGCATCGAACAGGGGTGCCATCGGTGCGTAGGGATTGACCCAGGACAGGATGATGCTGACCAGCAGCACGCCGAAGGCCAGATGGCAGCCGAGCTTGGCGACCTCGACCACGGCCAGGGCGGCAATCGGGCCGAACGCAGTGAGCGATGCGTGGCCGCCGGCGGTGAGGCCATAGACCAGGCCCAGGCGCAGACCCTGCACCAGCCAGGCGAGAATCAGGCTCGGCAGGTCGTAGCCGAAGGCGGAAGGAATCACCCGCCGCGCCGGACGCACCGCCCAGTCGGTGACGGCCACGACAAACTGGCCGATGGGATTACGGAACGGCGCCCGCGCCCACTGCAGGGCGAAGCGGGCGAGGAAGGCGATGCCGAGAAAGCTGGCGGCGGCATCCAGCAGCAGATCGAGGATTTGCAGCAGCATCTCAG
Organism: Rhodocyclaceae bacterium; assembly: GCA_036518635.1. GTDB lineage: Bacteria > Pseudomonadota > Gammaproteobacteria > Burkholderiales > Rhodocyclaceae > AWTP1-18. Next base: position 13,582 of record DATDMT010000158.1, read on the forward strand.
TTCGACGCCAGGCCGTCGTCGGCGCCGAGCAGGTCGCACAGCTCTCGGCCGCGCGCCTCGGCAGCCTGGGCACCGCGCTGGATGGCGGCGCCGACACCGTCGGCTTCGAAGGAGTTCAGGGCCGCCTCGGTGGTGCCGCCCTTGGAGGTGACTCGCTGGCGCAGCACGGCGGCGGTTTCGGGGCTGGCCTCGGCCAGCTTGGCGGCGCCGACGAAGGTTTCCACCGCCAGGGTATGGGCGGTAGCGGCATCGAAACCGAAATCCATCGCCGCCTTTTCCAGCGCCTCGATGAAGTAGAAGACGTAGCCGGGGCCACTGCCGGAAATGGCGGTGACGGCATCCATCTGCGCTTCCTCGCTGACCCAGAAGGTGCGACCGGCAGCCTGGAGGATTTTCTCGGCGGTTTCGCGGCCCTCGAGATCGACGCTCGGATCGGCGTAGAGGCCGGTGATGCCGGCGCGGATAAGCGCCGGGGTGTTGGGCATGCAGCGCACGACGCGACTGTGGTTACCCATCCAGCGCGCCAGATCAGCGGTGCGCAGACCGGCGGCGATACTGATCACCAGTTCGTTGCTCAGTTTGCCAGCCAGTGGGGCGAGGGCCTGACGCATCACTTGCGGCTTCACCGCCAGGACCCAGACTTCGCAATTCAGGGCGGCGGCATCCACGTGGTCGGTGCAGCGCACGCCGTAGGTGTCGGTCAGCTTGTCGCGCAACTCCGCCACCGGCTCCACCACCTGGATGCCGGCGGCCGAGTAGCCCTGCTGACGCAGGCCGCCGATGAGGGCGTTGGCCATGTTGCCGCCGCCGAGGAAGGTGATTTTCATGTAGGTCTCTCCGGGCTTTCGTTGCCCTGATTATGGGTCGGGTAGTGGCGTTCGCCAAAGATCGCGGTGCCCACCCGGACGATGGTGGCGCCGGCGGCGATGGCGGTTTCGAGATCGTGGGACATGCCCATCGACAGGGTATCCAGGGCCAGGCCGTGGGCCTTGAGGCGCTCGCTCAGGATGCGCAGGCTGGCAAAGCGGCTGGTGAGCAGAGCCAGGTCTTCGGTCGGTTCGGGAATCGCCATCAGGCCGCGCAGTTGCAGGCGCGGCAACGAAGCGACGGCCAGAGCCAGATCTTCCGCTTCCTCCGGCGCACAGCCGCTCTTGCTCTGCTCGCCACTGACATTGACCTGGATGCAGACCTGCAAGGGCGGCAGGTGGTCGGGGCGTTGCAGCGACAGGCGTTCGGCGATTTTCAGCCGTTCGATCGAGTGCACCCAGTCGAAGTGGGTCGCCACCAGCTTGGTCTTGTTGGCCTGCAACGGGCCGATGAAATGCCATTCCAGGTTCAGGTCGGCCAGGGCGGCGATCTTGTCCACCGCTTCCTGCACGTAGTTTTCGCCGAAGGCGCGCTGGCCGCAGGCCGCCGCGGCACGCACCGAATCCGCCGGCCAGGTCTTGCTCACGGCCAGCAACGCCACCGCTTCGGCAGCGCGGCCCTGGGCCTGGCAAACCGCGCGGATACGGTCTTTCACGGCTTGCAAGTTGGTGGCGATTGATGTCATATACTGGCCCGCAGTATACCGCCCGACCTAGGCAACCCCATTCCCCGGAAGGTAACCATGGACATCACCGAACTGCTGGCCTTCGTGGTCAAGAACAAGGCATCCGACCTGCACCTGTCCGCCGGTTTGCCGCCGATGATCCGCGTTCATGGCGACGTGCGCCGCATCAACCTGCCGCCGCTGGAGCACAAGGACGTGCACGCCATGGTGTACGACATCATGAACGACGGCCAACGCAAGGTGTACGAGGAGAACATGGACCTCGACTTCTCCTTCGCGATTCCCAACCTGGCGCGCTTCCGCGTCAATGCCTTCGTCCAGCACCGCGGTGCCGGCGCGGTGTTCCGCACCATTCCCTCCAAGGTGCTGACCCTGGAGCAGCTCAACGCACCGAAGATTTTCGCCGAGATCGCCCGCACGCCGCGTGGCGTGGTGCTGGTGACCGGCCCCACCGGCTCGGGCAAGTCCACCACCCTGGCGGCGATGGTGGATGACGTCAATGAAAACGACTACGGCCACATCCTCACCGTGGAAGACCCGATCGAATTCGTGCACGAGTCGAAGAAGTGCCTGGTGAACCAGCGCGAGGTCGGCCCCCACGTGCTGTCCTTCGCCAACGCGCTGAAGTCGGCCCTGCGGGAAGACCCGGACGTGATCCTGGTCGGCGAAATGCGCGACCTGGAAACCATCCGCCTGGCCCTCTCCGCCGCGGAAACCGGCCACCTGGTGTTCGGCACGCTGCACACCTCGTCCGCCGCCAAGACGGTGGACCGGATCGTGGACGTGTTCCCCGCCGCAGAAAAGGAAATGGTCCGCGCCATGTTGTCCGAATCCCTGCGGGCGGTGATCTCGCAGTCGCTCTTGAAAACCAAGGACGGCTCCGGCCGCGTCGCCGCCCACGAGATCATGATCGGCACCCCGGCCATCCGCAACCTGATCCGCGAGAACAAGATCGCCCAGATGTACTCGGCGATCCAGACCGGCCAGCAGTTCGGCATGCAGACCCTGGACCAGAACCTGACCGACCTGGTCCGCAAGAACATCATCACCCCCGCCGAGGCGCGCAGCAAGGCGGCGAACAAGGATAATTTCCAGGGCTAGCCTTGGAAATTATCCTTGTCGCCCAACAGGACGCCCGCCCCTCCCATCCTCCCCTCGCGGGGAGGCTTCTAGTAAGCGCCGCGCAGCGGCGAAGGAAGCAGACAAATGGAACGCGAAGAAGCCACAAAATTCATGTACCAGCTACTGGCCATGATGGTCCAGAAGAAGGGTTCGGACTTGTTCATCACCGCCGGTTTCCCGCCGGCGATGAAGATCGACGGCAAGATGACGCCGGCCACGACGCAGCCCCTGACCGCCCAGCACACCACCGAGCTGGCGCGCTCGATCATGAACGACAAGCAGGCGGCCGACTTCGAGGCGACCAAGGAGTGCAACTTCGCCATCTCCCCCGCCAGCATCGGCCGCTTCCGCGTTAACGCCTTCGTCCAGCAGGGCCGCACGGGCATGGTGCTGCGGACCATCAACGTATCGATCCCGAAGTTCGACGACCTCAAGCTGCCGCCGGTGCTGAAGGACGTGTCGATGACCAAGCGCGGCCTTGTGCTGTTCGTCGGCGGCACCGGCTCGGGCAAGTCCACCTCCCTGGCGGCGATGATCGGCTACCGCAACGAGAACAGCTACGGCCACATCATCACCATCGAAGACCCGGTGGAATACGTTCACGAGCACAAGAACTGCGTGATCACCCAACGCGAAGTCGGGGTGGACACCGATTCCTGGGAAGTGGCCCTGAAGAACACCCTGCGCCAGGCGCCGGACGTGATCCTGATCGGCGAAATCCGCGACCGGGAGGTGATGGAACACGCCATCGCCTTCGCCGAAACCGGCCACCTGGCGATGGGCACCCTGCACGCCAACAACGCCAACCAGGCCCTGGACCGGATCATCAACTTCTTCCCGGAGGAGCGCCGGCCGCAGCTACTGATGGACCTGTCGCTGAACCTCAAGGCCGTGGTCTCGCAGCGTCTGATCCCCTTGAAAGAAGGCAAAGGCCGCGCCGCCGCGGTGGAAGTGCTGCTCAACTCGCCGCTGATCGCCGACCTGATCGGCAAGGGCGACGTGCACAGCATCAAGGAGATCATGAAGAAATCCACCGAGCTGGGCATGCAAACCTTCGACCAGGCCCTGTTCAACCTGCACGAGGAAGGCCGCATCAGCTACGAGGATGCGCTGCGCTTCGCCGATTCGATGAACGAGGTGCGCCTGATGCTGAAGCTGCACGGCCAGGCGACCAAGGACAAGGATGTGAATGCGGGCATACAGCACCTGGATATCGTCTGAGGCTTTGCCTCAGACGATATCCAGGGCTGTTACAGTTACGTACCCACCCCCAAACCCCCGCCCTGCGGGGGTTTCTAGTTTGAGGGCCGCGAAGCGGCCCTGGGGATTGGTCGAAATGGGCTGCCGGGGCACTAGTTTCCCTTCTGAAACAATCTGTTGCATTTTTTGGTTGAATCTTTTGCGGTCGGCCCCATCTATATCTTCACTTTTCAATGCAAGCCCCGGCCGCTGGCGTTTTGGCGGCCATTCAACGAGGTGAGGATTCATGAAGGCGAACCACCCGAGACTGATCGACGTTCTGGCCCCGATACGCTTTGAGGACAATCCCAAGCGTGCCCAGGTGACCCGGACCATCCGCCAGCCCGAGATCGATGCCCTGGAGATGCTGGAAGCTCTCCCCGACAACTGTCGCAGCGCCAAGAAGTCCGGCGCCCGCAGCGCCAAGCGCTGAGTTTCGCTCCCCGCGTAGCAGATCCATGCCGGCCCAGGCCGGCGGGGGTCGTTGCGCCCGAAATCCCCGCTAGCCTTGGAGAGCCGCGATGATCACTGCCTTGATTGATCTGCTGGGGGCCTATTACCAGGCCGGCGACTTCGCCCAGGTCGCCACCGTTGCCCGGGGCATGCTGAGCGCCATTCCAGGCGACTTGGTGGCCCTGCAATTCCTCGGCCTGGCCTATTACCGTAGCGGCCGCATCGACGATGCCCGCCAGGTGTTCCGGCAGGTCGCGCAGCAACTGGATCAAACCGATCCCGGTCCAGTGGTGGGTAGCAGCGAACTGGCCTCGGACATCAGCTACCGGGAAGCGACCCGCCCCGGCTCGGGTCTGGCCGATGGCTGGTACCGCATCGGCAAGCTGCTCAAGGGCTGGCGCTTCACGAAGCCGGCTGCCCTGGCATTTCGCGCCGCAATGGCGGCGCGGGGCACAAGCCCCGTCAAGACGCCGGCTTAATCGCCCTTGTTGGGCCGGTTCTGGCCGGCCACCATGGGGAAGCCGTAAAGCCGGCATTCCAGGTTGCCGTTGAACAGCGGCGTCTTGCGCTTGGGCTTCAGGCCGATCAGTTTGGGCAGGCGGGTGTCCGCCGAGAGGAACCAGCAGTTCCAGCCGGCCCAGCGCTTTTTCAGGGCGTCGCCCAAGCGCGGGTAGAAGGCCGCCAGCGCGTCGTCGCTCTCCAGGCGCTCGCCGTAGGGCGGGTTGCTGAGCAGCACGCCCTCCGCAGCGATGGGCACCACCGCCAGGATGTCGGCGCGACTGACTTCCACCAGATCGTCCAGCCCGGCATGGGCCAGGTTCTGCCGCGCCCGCTCCACCGCGTCGTGGGAGATGTCGGAGCCGCGGATCGGCAGCGAGCTGACCGCCACCCGGCGCTCTGCCGCCGCCATGCGCAGGCGCTTCCACATCGCAGCATCGAAATCCTTGAGCCGCTCGAAACCGAAACCGCCGCGCTCCCGCGAGAGCCCCGGGGCATCGCCGAGAGCCATCTGCGCCGCTTCGATCAGGAAGGTGCCGCTGCCGCACATCGGGTCCATCAGCGGCATGCCCGGCTGCCAGCCGGCCAAGCGCAGGATGCCGGCGGCCAGGTTTTCCTTCAGCGGCGCCTCGACCTTGGCAATCTTGTGGCCGCGCTGGTACAGGGCCTCACCCGAGGTGTCGAGATACAGCGTGGCTTCCGTGTCGGTGAGGAACAGGTGGATGCGCACATCCGGGTTCTTGGTGTCGACGTTGGGACGCTCCTGCTTGTCGGCGCGAAAGCGGTCGCAGATCGCATCCTTGACCCGCAGGGTGATGTATTCCAGGCTCTTCAGCGGCGAGCGCTGGGCCGTGACATAGACGCGGATGCTGCGCTCCGACGCGAAAAAACGCGGCCAGGCAACGCCGGTGGCGAGCTTGTAGATGTCGTCCTCGCCGCGATAGCTGCCGCGCGCCATGCGCCGGAGGACGCGGGTGGCGATACGGGATTCGAGATTGACCCGATAGCAGGTTTCCAGATTGCCCTGGAAGGCCACGCCGCCGGGCACCGGCTGCACCGACTGGCCGCCGACGGCGGTCACGTCCTCCGCCAGCAGGGCTTCGAGACCGCGGGGACAGGGAGAGAAGAAGTTTTCCATGAGCGTGAAAGAGTTTGGTGATATCGAGCGCAGCGAGCTCATTAGTAGCCTCCCCCGCGAGGGGGAGGATGGGAGGGGGCGGGTGTAGTTGCCTTGCGCGCTTGCATGGATGAACGGGCGCTCACAGAAAGCAGCGCGCTAAAAGGGCTTTACCACTACCAGAATCACGATGGTGACCAGGGCCAGCACCGGGATTTCGTTGAAGACGCGGAACCAGACATGGCTGCGCTTATTGCGCCCCGCCTGAAAGTTGCGCAGCACCGCACCGCAACTCAGATGGTAGGCCACCAGGCCCAGCACCAAGGCGGTCTTGGCATGCAGCCAGCCGCCGGAAAAACCGAAGCCGATCCACAGCCAGAAGCCGAAAGCCACCGCCAGGGCGCCGATGGGAGTGACGAAACGGTAGAGCTTGGCCGCCATCAGCAGCAGGCGCTCACGCTCGGCCACGCTGTCGGCCGACACCATCGCCAGATTGACGAAGATCCGCGGCAGGTAGAACAGGCCGGCGAACCAGCTGACGACGAAGACGATGTGAAAGGCTTTGACCCAAAGCATCAGTGGTTCCTCAGGGCATCTGCAATGCCCGCATCAACGGTGGGATAGGCGAGGCGCAGGCCCAGCTCAATGTGCATGCGCCGGTTCTCCAACTGGCGCGATTCGTTCATGAAGGAGAGCTGCATCGCCGGCAGTTGCGCCTCGGCTTCGACCCGCGGCAGGCGCGGCAGCCGCGCCATGCCATAAGCATCGGCGAGGCGATCGTACCAGTCGCCCATCAACAGCGGCTGGTCGTCGCAGATGTTGTAGGCGCGGTTGGCGGCGCCGCAGCGCAGGGCGCGTTCGCAGGCCCGCGCCAGGTCTTCCGCATGGATGTGGTTACTGTAGCCGTCGTCCTCGCGGCGGAACAGCGGCAGGCCGCGGCGCAAGCGCTCCAGCGGCATGCGGTCGGCAGCGTAGATGCCCGGTGCCCGCAGCAGGGAAACGCGGCAGCCGCTGCGGCGGCCGAAGGCGCGCAACTGGCACTCGGCGCTGACCCGCCGCCGCGCCCGGGCGGTGCTGGGTCGGGCAGCGCGAGTTTCCGCCACCCGGGCACCGCCGCAATCGCCATAGACCCCGCTGGTGCTGATGTAGATCAGGGCCGATGGTAGACTCCCGCGCCGAGCCAGAGCCGCCAGCAGGCGCCGGGTGCGCGGGTCGTCGTCGCCATGGTCCGGCGGCGGCGCGCTGTGCAGCACGGCGTCGGCCAGGCCAGCGAGACGGTGCAGGGTGTGGGGGCGATCCAGGTCGCCGAGAATCTGGGTCACGCCCTGCGCGGCCAGTTCGGCGTCCCGCGTCCGCACCAGCGCATACACCCGCCAATGGCGCAGCAGCCGCGGCAGGGCGCGGCGTACCGTGTCGCCGCAACCCACGATTAACAGTCTTTGCATCGAGCGATTATCCCATGAGCTACCGCGTCACCCTGAAGCCCAGCGGCCACCAGTACCAGGCGGCCGACAACGAAACCCTGCTGCAGTCGGCCGACGATGCCGGCTTCAAGCTGCCCTACGGCTGCCGCAACGGCGCCTGCGGCGCCTGCAAGGCCAAGGTCGTGGAAGGCCGCGTGGCCCTCGGCGAGTTCGCCGGCAACGCGCTCTCCGCCGCCGATAGGGATGCCGACATCACCCTGCTCTGCTGCGCCAAGCCGCTTTCCGACCTGGTGCTGGAGGTGCGCGAAGTCAGCATCGCCGGCGGCATTGAGGTGAAGACCTTGCCCTGCCGCGTGCAGAAGATGGAAACCCTGGCCCCCGACGTGATCGCCCTGCAGCTCAAGCTGCCGGCCAGCGAACGGCTGCAGTTCATGGCCGGCCAGTACATCGAGTTCATCCTCAAGGATGGCGGCCGCCGCGCCTTCTCCCTGGCCAACGCGCCCCATCACGACGAATACCTGGAAGTGCATGTACGCCTGGTGCCCGGCGGCCAGTTCACCGGCCATGTCTTCGAGGGCATGAAGGAAAAGGACATCCTGCGTTTCGAAGGCCCCCTGGGCAGCTTCTTCCTGCGCGAGGATTCCAACAAGCCGATCATCATGCTGGCCGGCGGCACCGGCTTCGCGCCGATCAAGGCCCTGGTGGAGCACGCCCTGCACTCGAAGATCGAGCGCCCGATCCACATCTACTGGGGCGCCCGTGACCGGGCCGGCCTGTATCAAGCGGCGCTACCCGAGCAATGGGCGGCGGAACATGCCCAGATCAACTATGTGCCGGTGCTCTCAGATGCCGCCCCGAACGATGCCTGGAGCGGCCGTACCGGCCTGGTGCACCAGGCGGTGCTGGCGGACTTCGCCGACCTCTCCGGCTTCCAGGTCTATGCCTGCGGCGCGCCGGCGATGATCGAAGCGGCGCAGAAGGACTTCGCCGCCGCCGGCCTGCCGGCCGAAGAGTTCTTCGCCGACTCGTTTACCTTCGCGCCGCGCTAACCAGTATTGCCGCGCCGATGGCGCGGCAATACGTCAGGGCATGATCTCGACGTACTCGTAGACCTCGCAGTCGGTGATCTGCCGCCGCACCGGCAGCGTCGCCCGGGCGAACCAGGCGGCGGGATCGTGGCGATCTATCTCGCGGCCGATGAACTTGATCAGTTCGCAGATCGGCTCCACCACGTTCTGACGGTAGCGGGCATCCTGCTTCACATAGCCCAGGTAGAGATTCTTCATGCAGTTGCGGCGGCACCAGGCGAAGGCTTCGCAGCCCTCGCAGGGCATCTCCGCCGTGGGCTGCAACGGGCTCTTCTTCAGCCAGTTGGTCTTGACGTCGCCCATCTGCATTTCCGGCACGTACATCATGTCCGGGCAGGGGAAGATCTGGCCGTTGGGCATCACGTTCAACAGGTGAGTGGATACCCGGCACTGGGTGCGGTGGTCGTACAACTCCCGCGCCCGGTTGGGGAACAGCTTGTTGCGGACGATGCCCATCAGCGGGATCAGCGGATAGAGCCTATCGTTGCGCTCGAAGAAGCGGGCGATCAGTTGCTCCAGCACGCGCTTGCGCTTCGCCACCGAGTCGCCGCCATACATCTCGTCGGCGACGAACTGCCAGTAGAGGTAATCCACCGCGCCCTCGCCGCTGACCAGTTCATCCAATTCCTCGAACGTAGTATCGGGGTTACCCCAAGTGACCCGGGCGGTGACGCTGCCGCCGATCTGCGGCCGTACCTTGGCCAGATTGCGCATCACCTGGCGATAGATGCCGCGGCCGCGGTAGCCGTCGGTGATCGCCTCGCCGCCGTCGATGGACACCAGCACGTTGGACAGGCGCGACAGCATTTCCGTCGGCAGGTTGTCGAGCAGGGTGCCGTTGGTCTGTAGCTGGAAGCGGAACAGGGGGAAGCGTTCCATCACCTGACGTACCAGGCCCAGGTTGAGGGTCGGCTCGCCACCGTAGAAGGTGACGTACACCTCCTTCTGCGCCAGGTGACGCTCGACAAAGGCAGTCAGTTGCTCGATGTCGTAGTCCACATGGGTCTGCGAACCCAGCACCTCGCCAACGCCGAGGGAGCAGTAGGTGCATTTCAGGTTGCACTTCAGGGTCGTCAGCAGTTGCAGCTCGACGCGGCCGCCGACGATGGATTCGGCGTCATCCGCATACAGCGCAGGAGCGGTGGCGTGGCATGACGTTCGGGACGGGTTTTGCATGGTGGCCTTTGCACGAGCGGCGCAGGCGCGCGGTTACCGCGCCGGAATCGCCGGGGACGGCGAGGGTAACGGAGAGGGCCATCGCAGCGAAATGATGCAGATCAAATTCACTCCGCCGGCATGAAAAAAAGGGCGCCCGCAGGCGCCCTTGTCCACTGTGCCAACGGCGCTCAGAACACCAGGTCGTAGCTGAGGCTGAGCAGGCGCGGATTGCCCTGCACCGGCCCATTGGGGCCGCTGCGGTCGCGCCACCAGTCGTACTGAACCTTGACGTCGCTGGAGGCGGTCAAGTCGTAGCGCAGGGAGAGCGCACGGGTGGTGTGCTTCTCCGAGGCGTCGCCGTTGAGGAAGCCAGCGGTGTTGTCGATGTAATTGCCGTTGTAATTGGCATAGGTGGCCATCGGCAGCCATTTGCCGATGCGATAGCCGACGGCGACCAACTGGGCAAAATCGTTCTCAAAGGTCTCGCGCCGGTTGACGTAGCTGAACTCGGTGCGCACCACCCACTTGTCGTAGTCGGCATTGAAGGCGGCAGCATAGAACTGCTGCTTGGCCTTGCCCTGGGCCGCATCGCCCCAGTATTCCCAGTCCGACTGGACGTAGGAGAAGCGAGCTTCGAACCAATCGCGGCTGATGGTCAGGTCGCCGCCGACGATGTTCGACCAGCGCTCGTTGGTCTTCGAGTGCTTGCCGTTGTAGATGCGCTGATAGGGATTGTCGTGGCGCTTCTCGTCGCCGAAGAAGAACTCGGCGCTGGACGACCAGTCGCCCCATTGGTCCTGGTAGAGCAGATTGGCGCCGTTGTAGTTGACGATGTCCCAGCCGTAGGCCTGGGGCGGCAGGCGCACCCAGGGCATGGACAGGCCGACGTCCTGCGACTCGGAGTAGTAGAACAGCGGCAGGCGCTTGCGGCCGACCTGGACGGTCAGCTTGTCGTTGACCCGGTAGGAGCCGTAGAGCCATTCCAGGTCGGTGTAGCCGTTGTGCGCGCCGCGCACCACGGCCTGGGTGGTGACCGAAAACTGCGGGCTGAACTTGGCGGTGCCCTGCAGACCCAGCTTGGAATCCGGGGCCAGGGACCAGCCCTGGTTCTTTTCGTAGATGCCGGCCTGGCCGTAATCGGCGACGAACAGCGGCGCGCTGTAGCCGAGGATGTTGGTTTCCGGATCGCCACCGACCACTTTGCCGGCCGCCACGGTGAGAAAGCCGGAGCCGGTGAATTCGACGCCGCCGGCAGTCACCGTAGCGGCATGGGCCGGCAGGCAGGCCAGGGAGGAAAGGAGCAGCGCGCCGAAGATTCGGGCTGGGATGGTTGCTTGGTTCATTTCGCTGGGTTTCCTTACTGGACGGAGAACACCACCTTGACGCTGGCGTCGACGGCGGTTTTTTCGATATAGCCAACGGCGTTCGGGTTGCCGCCCACCGCCTTCTTTATGTCGGCGCTACTGGCGGCTTCCTTGGGCGGCGTGCCCTTGCCGGTGAAGGACAGCTTGGACCAGTAGGCCTTGGCCTGGGCCGCCGACTTGCCGGTGACCTTGGAGTAGAACTCCTCGCGGACGGGGCTGGACTCGGGCAGGTCCATCAGCTCAGGGGCGCCGCCGCCAGGCAGGGAGGTGAGCTTGCCGAGGAACAGGTCGGACGCCTGCTCCTTGCTCAGGTTGGCAGCCGGGCTCTTGGCGCCCACCACCACCACTTGGGCGGCGACCGGTGTTGCCCACAAGGTGGCCAGCAGCAGGGTGGTGGCAATCGCCGTGGCGCCCGACAGCGGGTGCCGCAGGGCCGGTTGGGTCTTACTTCGGGTCATACGAAATCCTCAGGTTGGACGGCCGGAATCGGTGCGGTTATAGCTTGAACAGGCGCACCGCTGCGGTCAGGCGCGACGCCAGGCTATGAATCTGGTTGGAGGACTGAGCCATGGCATTCATCGAGTTCACGCTGTTGTTCACCATCGCGACGATGTTGCCCATGCGCTGCTCGATTTCCGTCAGGTTGCGCGTACCTTCGCGCAGCGACTCGGTGATGCTGCCGACGGCGCTGGTGGCCGCCTCCGCGCCGCTGTGGATGCCGACCATGGTGGACGTGGCCTGCTGCACCATGTTGACGCCCTCGCCCACCGAGGTTTCGGCGCCGTGCATGCTGTCCACCGCCTCGGCCACGCCGCGCTGGATGTTGGACACCATGACGACGATTTCTTCCGTGGACTGGGCGGTGCGCTCCGCCAGCTTGCGCACCTCGTCGGCCACCACGGCGAAGCCGCGGCCCTGCTCGCCGGCGCGGGCCGCTTCGATGGCGGCGTTCAGCGCCAGCAGGTTGGTCTGGTCGGCGATGCCCTTGATGACGTTGACGATGCCGGAGATCTCGGCGGAATAGGTGCCGAGCTTCTCGATCAGGTCCGACGAGTGCTGCACCGCCTCGGCGATCCGCCCCATTTCCTCGGCGGCGCGGGAAATCACCGCCTGGCCGGAACCCGAGGAGGTGCCGGCCTCCTCCGACAGATGGCGGGCGGTCTCGGCGGACTGGCCGACATGCTCGATCTGTTGCGAGATCGATTCCACGGCATCGGCCGTAGCCGCTGCCGCAGCCCCTTCGGCGGAACCGTTTTCCAGCACCTGCTGGACGTCGCGCGATAAATCCTGGGCGCTGTCGAACAACTGGTTGGCGCTGTTCAACACGTCGCCGATCAAGGAACGCAGTTGCTTCTGCATGTCGGCCAGGGCGGCCAGGATGCTGTCACTGTCGCCGGGGCTCAGCGGCACATCGACGGTCAGGTCGCCGCCGGCGATGCGCTTGGCGATCTGCGCCGCCAGGGCCGGCTCACCGCCCATCTGGCGCAGGATGTTGATGGTGATCAGGAAGGCCAGCAGCGAGACGACCAGCACCGCGCCAATGCCGAGGCCAAGCATCACGTTCTCGGCCAGATGGGTCGCCCGCTCGGCGGTCCGGGTGTCTTCCTCGACCACCTTGGCGTTAAATTCGACCACTTGATTGAGCAGCTTTTCCACCGCCAGGTAGTGGCGCTGCAGGTCGCCGCCGATCTGGTAGTACTTCTGGTAGAGGGTTTTCTGTACCGCCGGATCCTTGTTGGCGGCGAGCTGTTTGATCAGTTCGATCATCTGCTCGTCCACCGCGCGCCAGGCCTTCCACTCGCCGTCCACCTTCTTCCAGATGTCGAGTTCGCCGGGGGATTTCGGTAGAGCCTCGTAGGCCTTCCAGGTGGTATCGACGCTGGCCCAGAGCTTCTGCTTGTTCTTGGCGATGTCGGCGAACTGCTCCTGCGCCTCCGGATCGTTTTCCCAAAGGGCGGCCTCGAAGGTGTTGGAGCGTTGCGAAATTTGCATTTCCCTCAGCTTTTGCAGGGCCAATACCGAAGGCAGCAGCTTGTGGCCCATCGCCTCGACCCCCTGGACGCCGCTGTGGATACCCAGGGAACCGGTCACGGCCAGGGCAATCAGGGCAGCCACCGCCAGGGCGGAGAGCAACAGCAACTTCAGTTTCAAACTCAAGCCGTTGAGCAGGGACATGGCGCGCACCCGAGGGGAAAAGGGGGAATTTTAAGGGATCGGGCAAAAAGCACCGTCAGTAAATAGCCAGGAAACACATGCTAGAGTTAGGGCCAACTCAGGTTTTCCCTACCTACCCCATGTCCGGCAAAGAAAATCGCGCCCACCCGCGCTATGCCCTACGTTGGGCCGTCACCATTCTGATCGGATCGAATGGCGTTGGCACCAGCATCGAGGGCCAAACCCATGAGCTGTCCAGCCATGGCTGTTCCATCCTGACGGAGCGCAACTGCTTCACCCCGGAGCCGATCAAGCTGCTGCTGACCATGCCGCCGGCGACGCCGCATCGGGGATTCCAGCCCCTGGAAATCACCGCTCGGATGAAATACACGCTGCACTCCCACAAGTACGGCTGCTTCCGCATCGGCATCCAGTTCGCGGAGATGGCAGACGAAGTGCGCCACGCTCTGGAGCAGCGCCTGCAAATTCACGCCCCGCTGGGCGTCCCGAAATCTAAGGCGGCGTGAGGCGCTGCCTCAGGCCGCCTTAGCTCGGGCATAAACGCCCGCCCCTCCCATCCTCCCCGCGCGGGGAGGCTATTGATTGGCTCGCTACGCTCGATATTTAGGTGGCCTCGCCGAGGTAGGCGGCGCGCACCCGCGCATCCCCCGCCAGATTGGCGGCGCTGTCGGCCAGGGTGATCCGGCCGCTTTCCATCACGTAGCCGCGGCTGCAGGTCTCCAGCGCCAGCCGCGCATTCTGCTCGACCAGCAGGATCGCCACGCCGCGAGCGGCGATGGCACGGATCAACTCGAAAATCTTTTCCACCATGATCGGCGCCAGACCCATCGAGGGTTCGTCCAGCAGCAACAGGCGCGGTCGGCCCATCAGCGCGCGGCCGATGGCCAGCATCTGCTGCTCGCCGCCGGACAGGGTGCCGGCCAACTGGCCTTGGCGTTCGCACAGGCGCGGCAGCAGTTCATAGATCATGTCCACATCGGCGGCAACCTCGCCGTCGCGGCGATGGTAGGCGCCCATCGCCAGGTTCTCCGCCACCGACATGCGGCCGAACACGCCGCGGCCTTCCGGCACCAGGGCCAGGCCCTGGCCGATGCGTTCATGGCCGGCATGACCGTCGAGGCGGGCGCCGGCGTAATGGATTTCGCCGCCGCAAGGCAGCATCCCGGCCAGGGCCTTGAGGGTGCTGGTCTTGCCGGCGCCGTTGGCACCGATCAGGCAGACCATCTCGCCTTCTTCGACGGCGAAGGAAATGTCCTTCACCGCGGCTATCCCACCGTAGCGGACCGTGAGGTCAGTGACAGTCAGGAGAGGGCGAACACCACCCTCAACCCCTATTCCCCCGTTAGGGGGCTGATTAGTCGCCTCCCCCGCCCGGCGGGGGAGGGAGGGAGGGGGTGCGGTATTTTTTGGCTCCGCAGGAGATGGGTGAGACCCATCTCCGAGGTAAGCCTCGATGACTTGCGGATGGTTCTGCACCACCTCCGGCACGTCCTCGATGATCAGCTCGCCGTGATCCAGCACCGCGACCCGGTCGCAGAGGCCCATCACCAGCTTTACGTCGTGTTCGATCAGCAGCACCGTCAGACCGTCCCGGCGCAGGCCCTCGATCAGGGTGCGCAGCGCCTCGGTCTCGGTAGCGTTCATGCCCGCCGCCGGCTCGTCGAGGGCCAGGAGGCGCGGCTCGGTGGCCAGGGCGCGGGCGATCTCCAGGCGGCGCTGGTCGCCGTAGCTGAGGTTGCGCGCCAGCTCGTCGGCGCGCCCGGCGATGCCGACATAGTGCAGCAGCTCCTCGGCGCGGCGGCGGATCGCCGCCTCCTCGACACGGGTGGAGCGGGTACGCAGCACAGCGCCGAAGACACCGGCACGGGTGCGCGGATGGCACCCCACCATCACGTTTTCCAGCGCACTCATCTGGCCGAACAGGCGGATGTTCTGGAAAGTCCGCGCCAGCCCAGCGTGGTTCACCGCATGGGGGCTGCCCAGGGGCAGCGGCTTACCCTCGAACAACACCTCACCGCCATCCTTGGCGTAAAGGCCGGTAACGACATTGAAGAAGGTGGTCTTGCCGGCGCCATTGGGACCGATCAGGCCGTAGATTTCGCCCTGCTTGATCGACAGCGACACATCCTTCAAGGCGTGGACCCCGCCGAAGTGTTTGGCGACGCCGCAGGCTTCGAGCAATACGCTCATCGTTCTGCCATCTCCTGCCGCCGCCGCGGCTCGGGCCAGAGGCCGGCGGGGCGATAGAGCATCACCACCACCAGGGTCAGGCCGAACAGCATCATGCGCAACGCCTCCGGGTCCACCAGCACCTTGCCGAACAGCAGGTTCTGGATCGGCCCGGCGCCGTAGCGGAAGGCCTCGGGCAGCACGGTCAGCACGATGCAGCCGAGGATCACCCCGGGGATGTGGCCCATGCCGCCCAGCACCACCATGCAGAGGATCATGATCGAGTCGATCAGTTGGAAGCTCTCGGGGCTGACGAACTGCTGGAAGCCGGCGAACAGGCCGCCGGCAACGCCGCCGAAGCTGGCGCCCATGGCGAAGGCCAGCAGTTTCACGTTGCGGGTGTTGATGCCGCAGGCCTTGGCGGCGATCTCGTCCTCGCGGATCGCCACCCAGGCGCGGCCGATGCGGGAATCTTCCAAGCGGATTGACAGCACCACGATCAACAGCACCAGGGCGAGGAACAGGTAGTAGTAGAGATGCAGCGAGGAGACGTGCAGGCCGCCGATCTCCAGGCCGCGGCCGAGGTTCACCGGACCGAGGTGCAGCGGGTCGATCTGGGTGATGCCCTGGGCGCCGTTGGTGACGTTCACCGGCGCATACAGATTGTTCATGAAGATGCGGACGATCTCGCCGAAGCCGAGGGTGACGATGGCTAGGTAGTCGCCGCGGAGGCGCAGCGTCGGCGCCCCCAGCAAGGCACCGCAGACCCCGGCCAGCAGCGCGCCGGCCGGCAGCAGCAGCCACAGCGGGCCGTGCAGACCGCCTGGGAACATGGCGGCAATGGCCGGGAAGTGCTCGGTCAGGTGGGGCGAGGAGAACAGCGCGTAGAGATAGGCCCCCACCGCGTAGAAGGCCACGTAGCCCAGGTCCAGCAGGCCGGCATAGCCGACCACGATGTTGAGGCCCAGGGCCAGCAGAATGTAGATCAGCACGAAGTCCAGCACCCGCACCCAGGCGGCGCCGAACAGGCCGCCGGCGACGAAGGGCAGCACGGCCAGTAAGAGGCCGATGCCGGCGGTGGACAGCAGGGCCTTGGTACGCGGACTCATCGTGGCCTCAGGCACGTTCTGCCACCCGCTCTCCGAGCAGTCCGGACGGGCGGAAGATCAGCACGCCGACCAGCACCAGGAAGGCGAACACGTCGCGATAATTGGAGCCGAACACGCCACCGGTCAGGTCGCCGATGTAGCCGGCGCCGAAGGCTTCGATCAGGCCCAGCAGCAGGCCGCCGACCATGGCCCCGGCGAGATTGCCGATGCCGCCCAGCACCGCCGCGGTGAAGGCTTTCAAGCCGAGCATGAAGCCCATCTGGTAATGGGCCACCGAGTAATTGACACTGACCAGCACCCCGGCCACGGCGCCGAGGGCCGAACCGATGACGAAGGTGGCGGTGATCACCCGATCCACGTTGACCCCCATCAGCCGCGCCACGGCGGGGTTCTCGGCGGTGGCGCGCATGGCGCGGCCGAGCCGGGTGCGATGCACCAGCCAGAGCAGGGCGGCCATCACCGCCCCGGCGAGAACGACGATGACGATCTGGGCGACGCTGATGCGGGCGCCGCCGAATTCCATCGGCGTCACCGGCAGCAGCTCCGGATAGGCGTGGTAGGTGCGGCCCCAGATCAGCACCGCGGAGTATTGCAGGACGATGGAAACGCCGATGGCGGTAATCAGCGGCGCCAAGCGCGGCGCGTTGCGCAGCGGCCGGTAGGCGATGCGCTCGATAGCGGCGCCGAGGGCCATGCAGACGCAGACCGCCACCAACAGGCCGAGCGGCAGCAGCAGGCCCAGCGGCACGCCAGCGGCGGCCAGGGGCTTGATCACCGCCAGGGCGACCAGGGCGCCGATCATCACCACTTCGCCATGGGCGAAATTGATCAGGCCGAGGATGCCGTAGACCATGGTGTAGCCCAGCGCGACCAAGGCGTAGACGGCGCCGAGGACGATGCCGTTGACCAACTGCTGGATGAAAGTTTCCATGGGCCGCGATGTTAAGGGGGCTGACGCAAAAACGGCGCTCCGAAAAGCGCCGTTTTGTCCGGGCTACCCGCCGGCCTTACTTGGCTGCGGGCGCTGCAGGCGCCGCGGCGCCGGGGATGACGGTCTCCAGCACATCCCACTTGCCGCCCTTGACCACGTTGATGGTGATCGGGCCGTTCTTCAGGTCGCCCTTGTCGTCGAAGGCGATGGGGCCGATGACGCCGCTGTAGTTGGTCTTCTTCAGCTCCGGCAGGTACTTGGCGGGCTCGCTGGAGCCGGCGCGCTTCATCGCCTCGGCCAGCACGTGCACTGCGTCGTAGCCCATCGGCGCGAAGAGTTCGACGCCGACGCCGAAACGCTTCTTGAACTTGTCGAGGAAGGCCTGGCCGCCGGGCATCTTGTCCTTCGGCAGGCCGGGGATGGAGGCGATGGTACCGTCAGCGGCACCGCCGGCCAGCTCCAGCAGCTTCGGCGTCTGGATGCCGTCACCGCCCATCAGTTTGGCCGTAATGCCGAGGGCCTTCATCTGCTTGGCCATCGGTCCGGCCTGGGTGTCGATGCCGCCGAAGAACACCAGCTCCGGGTTCTTGGCCTTGATGTTGGTGAGGATCGCGGCGAAGTCGGTGTCCTTGTCGGTGGTGTGCTCGTGGGACACCACCTCGACGCCGGCGGCCTTCACCGTGGCCTCGAAGGCATTCGCCAGGCCCTGGCCGTAGGAGGTGCTGTCGTCGATCACGGCGACGCGCTTGGTCTTCAGGGCGTCGATGGCGTAGCGGGCGACGGCGGGGCCCTGCTGGTCGTCGTTGGCGACCACGCGGAAGGTGGTGGCGTAGCCCTGCTGGGTGTAGCGCGGGTTGGTGGAACCCGGGGAAATCTGCGGAATGCCGGCATCGGCATAAACCTTCGAAGCCGGGATCGAGGCGCCGGAATTGAAGTGGCCGACGACGCCAGCCACCTTGCTGTCCACCAGCTTCTGCGCCACGGTGGTGGCCTTCGACGGATTGGCTTCGTCGTCCTCGGCGACCAGCTCGAACTTGACCTTCTTGCCGCCGATCTCGAAGCCGGCGGCGTTCAGGTCTTCAACGCCGAGCAGGGCGCCGTTCTTGATGTCCTGGCCGATGTGCGACTGCGGGCCGGTCAGCGGCGAGGCCATGCCGATGCGGACCACGTCCCCGCCCGAGGCGGCTTCCTGTTTACCGCAAGCGGCGAGAACCAGGACGGAGGCGGCAGAAAGGGCGATAAGGCGGAAGGGCGTGTTCATGGGCGGGAATCTCGCAGCAAGGTTGGATAGGGCTAAAAAAAAACCGCTCCGAAGAGCGGTTTTTCAGGCGGGGCCGAATTACTTGACGGACAGAACCCAGGCCACCAGCTTCTTGGCGTCGGCTTCGGTCAGGCCGGTCGCCTTGTTGGCGGGCATCGGCACGGTGCCCCAGGAACCGGAACCACCTTCCAGAACCTTCTTCACCAGCTTGTCGGTGTCGGCAGCCTTGTACTTGGCGGCGACATCCTTGAAGGCCGGGCCGACGAGCTTCTTGTCGACGGAGTGGCAGGCCAGGCAGCCCTTGGAGGTGGCCAGGGCGGTTTCGTCGGCGGCTTGGGCGGCGCCAGCGGCGAACAGGCCAGCGGCAGCGAACAGGGAAACGATGATGGACTTCATGTTTTTGCTCCAGATAGGTTAGGCAGAAAAGCCGGCTGAGTTTACCGGACTTTGGGAGGCTTGCGAATCACCTCCAGAACGGCCTCGATACGGTCGTCGGGCGGCAGGCAGTTAACGCCGCGCCAACACTGGGCGTTGACCTAATCTCGCCGAAAGGGGCCGGGCAGGGGTTTGCGCTGGATCAAGTGACTCAAACACCGACTGGGCTCAAGTCCCGCAGAAGGTCTGATAGGCGGCGGTAAAGGCGGCCGGCGCCGGCTCGGCGAAGCGGGCCAGCGCCGGGTTCTCCTCGAACGGCCGCTGCAGCGCCGCCAGCAGCGCCAGGAAGGGCGCCAAATCGCCGTCGGAGGCGGCGTCCACCGCCTCCTCGACCCGATGGTTGCGCGGAATGATCCAGGGGTTGGCGCCGCGCATGGCTGCGGCGTGGGCCTTTTCGTCGTCGCCGGCACGGCGAACCTGCCAACGCTGCAGCCAGGCATCGAGGGCGAGGTGATCGGTAAACAGGGCCTGCAGGGGTGCCAGCCGACCCTCTGCGGCGTCCGCCAGGCGGCGCCAGGCCAGGGTGAAATCCACCTTGTCCTGCTGCAGCAGGCCCAGCCAATCCTCGGCCAGGGCCAGGTCCGCGGCGGCATCGCCAGCGGGTATGCCGAGTTTGGCGCGGACGCCAGCCAGCCAGTGCTGCCGGTAGCGCTCGGGAAAGCCGTCGATGACCCCGGTGGCCAGCGCCACCGCCTCCTGCTGCTCGTCCGCCAGCAGCGGCAGCAGGGTTTCCGCCAGCCGCGCCAGGTTCCACTGGGCGACGGCGGGCTGGTTGCGGTAGGCGTAGCGCCCCTGCTCATCGATGGAGCTGAACACGGTCCGCGGGTGATAGGCCTCCATGAAGGCGCAGGGGCCGAAGTCGATGGTCTCGCCGGCGATGCTCATGTTGTCCGTGTTCATCACGCCGTGGATGAAGCCGACGAGCATCCATTGCGCCACCAGCGCCGCCTGGCGTTCGGTGACGGCGCGGAGGAAGGCCAGGTAGCGGTTCGCCGTGCCGGCCAGCGCGGGATCGTGGCGGGCGATGGTGTAGTCGGCCAGCAGGCGCACCTCCTCGATGGCGCCACGGGCGAAGAATTCGAAGGTGCCGACGCGGATATGGCTGGCGGCGACCCGGGTCAGGTTGGCGCCGGGCAAGGGCCGCTCGCGGCGGATTTGCTCGCCGGTGCCGACCACCGCCAGGGCGCGGGTGGTCGGGATGCCCAGGGCGTGCATGGCCTCGCCGATCAGCACCTCGCGCAGCATCGGGCCGACCGCCGCCTTGCCGTCGCCGCGACGGGAAAACGGCGTGCGCCCCGAGCCCTTGAAAGCCAGGTCGCGGCGCCGGCCGTGACGATCGATCACCTCGCCGATCAGCAAGGCACGGCCGTCGCCGAGTTGCGGCGAGAACTGGCCGAACTGGTGCCCGGCATAGGCCTGGGCGATCGGCGTGGCGCCGTCCGGCAGGCGGTTGCCGGCGAACAGCGCGGCCAGCGCCGCCTCGTCGTAGGTCGACAGGTCCAACGCCAGTTCGTCCGCCAGTGCCTGGTTGAGGTACAGCAGCACGGGAGCGGGCACTGCCTCGGGCTTCCATGCCGCGTAGAAACCCGGCAGGTCGCGGGCGTAACTGTTGTCGAAGAGGAACCCGATTGCGGGCGCCGAAGCGGGGTGGTTCATCGTGGTCGTGTCGGTTCGTCGCTGGAAACCAGCAAGCTAGCAAACGCCGCGCCGGAAAAAAACTGCGCCGGGATCAGGGCCGGGGCAGGGCCGCCTGCTTGAACTGGGTCAGGTCGTTGATGATTTCCGTCGAATGGCGCGAGGCATCCACCGCCAGATAGACCTTGGCGATGCGCCCGGCGGGATCGATCAAGAACGTATAGCGCTTGGCCAGCGTGAACACCAGATAGTTCGCCAGGGCGCCGTACTGCCGCGCCGCCTCGGCCTTGCTGTCGGCCAGCAGCGGGAAGGGCAGGTGGTACTTGTCGGCGAAGGCCTTGTGCGAAGCGCTGTCGTCCACGCTGACGCCGACCACCTGGGCGCCCAGCGCCGTCAGCTTCGCCAGGTCGTCGCGGAAGGCGCAGGCCTCGGTGGTGCAACCCGGGGTGTCGTCCTTCGGATAGAAATACAGCACCACCCATTTGCCGCGCCAGTCGCTGAGTTGGCGCAGCACGCCGCCCTGATCGGGCAGGGCGATGGCCGGCGCCAGGCTGCCGGCTGCCGGCACGTCGGCCCAGGCGGCGCCCTGGCAGAGACAAGACAGCAGAGCGATGAGGATGATTCTGAACATGGCGGGCTCCTATCTAAACGTGTGTGCTTCCCTACACTAGATCGTCGTTCGCCGCCGAGGTTCAGCGCACCCCTCAGTCACCGCCCAGCACCCGCCTCACCGGATCGTCCACAGGGTCGGCGATCTGCTGCACCACGGCCTTCAACTGAGCGTCCCGTTCCGGTGCCGCGGTCTTCAGGAACGTGTCGATCACCCGGTTACTGACGGTCAGGCGCGCCTGGCCGACGGCGTCGCTCTTGCCCAGGCTGTCGCCGGCCAGCTTGTCCGGCTCGTCGTTGTCCATCTCCAACTGGCGGAATTCCTTCTTGGTCTCGATCAGCGCCTTAACCGCATCCACCTGGGATTGGCGGAACTCGAAATCCTGGCTCTTGATCTGCATCCGGCCGCCGAAGTAGAAGCCAATGATCACGCTGAGCAAGGCCCAGTAGCCGTTGGGAATCGAGCTCAGGGCCAGGGTGACCCGGGCAAAGTATTCCGGATTCACATAGGCCAGGACAAAGACGAAGATGACCGTGGAGGCGATCAAGGGCCGCACCAGGCGGTTGAAGCCATCGGCCAGGGAATCCACCCAGTTGCGGTTCTCGCGGTTGGTGAATTC
>DATDMT010000159.1:0-10601 GCA_036518635.1 Rhodocyclaceae bacterium
AGCCCGACCAAATGGCATCTGGCCCACACCAGTTGGTTCTTCGAGGCCGTGGTGCTGGCACCCATGGTCGGCGGCTACCGCCCCTGGGACGCGCGCTGCCACTACCTGTTCAACTCCTACTACGAGAGCCTCGGCCCGCGCCAGCCGCGCCCCCAGCGCGGCATGATCACCCGCCCGGCTGCCGCCGAAATCCTGCAGTACCGCGCCCACGTCGATCGCGCCGTGCTTGAGCTGCTGGCCGGCGCCGATGGGCAGCGCGCCGCAACGCTGATCGAACTCGGCCTGCAACACGAACAGCAGCACCAGGAACTGCTGCTCACCGACATCAAGCACGCCCTGTCGCTGAATCCCTACGACCCGGTATATACCGCGACGATCGCGCCTACCGCAGCGACTGCCGTGCCCTTTGCTTGGTGCGACTTCCCCGGCGGCGAGGTGCAGATCGGCCACGCCGGCGACGGCTTCGCCTACGACAACGAACAGCCGCGCCATGCCGCGCTGCTGCGCCCCTACCAGTTGGCCAACCGTCTGACCACCTGCGGCGAATACCTGGCCTTCATCGCCGACGGCGGCTACCGGCGCCCGGAGCTCTGGCTCTCCGACGGCTGGGCGGCGGTCAATGCCGCGGGCTGGCAGGCGCCGCTCTATTGGCGCGAGGAAGACCGGGGCGCCTGGAGCCTGTACACCCTGCACGGCCGGCACCCGCTGGACCCGGCGCAGCCGGTCTGCCACCTCAGCTTCTACGAGGCGGCGGCCTACGCCGCCTGGGCCGGGGCGCGCCTGCCGACCGAATTCGAATGGGAGGCCGCCGTCGCCGACCAGCCGCCCGCCGGCCGCTTCCTCGACCCGCGCTGGCTCCAGCCGCGGGCCGCGACGCCGGGCCCCGGGCTGTTGCAGGCCTTCGGCGACGCCTGGGAATGGACCCGTTCGTCCTACGACCCCTACCCCGGCTTCCGCCCGCTGCCCGGCGCCGTCGGCGAATACAACGGCAAGTTCATGGTCGGCCAACTGGTGCTGCGCGGCGGCAGTTGCGTGAGCCCGCCGGGCCACCTGCGCGCCAGCTACCGCAACTTCTTCCCGCCCGCCGCCCGCTGGCAGTTTTCCGGCCTCCGCCTGGCGCGAGACCTCTGATGCGCAACCCGCAGCCGATACCGCAAGCGCTGTCCGAATTCGGCCGCGACATGCTCGACTGCCTCGCCTACCACCCGCACCGCATCGCGCCGAAATACTTTTACGACGCCGCCGGCTCGCAACTCTTCGACCGCATCTGCGAACTGCCCGAGTACTACCTCACCCGCACCGAACTGGCGCTCTACGCCGCGCACGGCGCCGAGATGGCGGCGCTGATCGGGCCCGCGGCCGAGGTGATCGAATTCGGCGCCGGCTCGCTGAAGAAGGTGCGCCTGCTGCTCCAGGCGCTGCAGGCACCGCGCCGCTTCGTCGCGGTGGACATCAGCGGCGCCCACCTCCAGTCCGCCGCCGCCGAACTGCGCCGCGACTACCCGGAACTGGCGGTGGACATCCTCGTCGCCGACTTCAGCGACATCGCCGCCCTGCCCCTGGGCGCCGGCGACGGCCGCCGGATCGGCTTCTTCCCCGGCTCCACCATCGGCAACTTCTCGCCGCCCCAGGCGCGCCGCTTCCTCAGCGCCGCGGCCCGCCTGCTCGCCGGCGGCGGCCTGCTGATCGGCGTGGACCTGATCAAGGCGCCGCACCTGCTGAACCAGGCCTACAACGACGCCGCCGGCGTCACCGCGGCCTTCAACCGCAACCTGCTGGCCCGCGCCAACCGCGAACTGGGCTGCGACTTCGACCTCGCCGGCTTCCGCCACCACGCCTTCTACAATCCCGGCCGGCAGCGCATCGAAATGCACCTGATGTGCGCCGCGCCGCAGCAGGTCTCGCTCTACGGCCAAGGCTTCCGACTGCACGAGGGCGACTCGATCCACACCGAGGATTCCTACAAGTACAGCATCGAAGGCTTCCAGGCCCTGGCGGCGGATTGCGGCTTCGCGCCCGAGGCCGTCTGGTGCGACCCGCAACAGTTGTTCAGCGTGCATTGGCTTGCCGCCCCTTGACGGCCGTCAATGCGTTTTCCCGGCCGCGACCTAGACTGTCGAACCATCCTCCAGTCGGCAGCGCAGCGATGGCCAAGAAATTCCCCCTCCACCCGAAGCACCCCGAGCGCATCTGCTGGGGCTGCGACAAATATTGCCCGGCCGATTCCCTCGGCTGCGGCAACGGCTCGGGGCGCACCCAACATCCCGCCGAGCTGCTCGGCGACGACTGGTACACCTACGGCGACTGGGGCCTCGACGTGCCGACGGCAGCCGACACGCCGCCGCCCCTACCCGACAACGAATGCCCGAGCTCGACCAAATCTACTTAGTCGAGTTATGCGTCGGCGAACAGCGACGCTGGCGCTACCTGGGCCCCGACTCCCGCGGCCAAGTGTGGTGGCGGGATATGGAAAGCGGGCGCGAATTCAATGAAGCCAGCCTGATGTATGCATGGTGGATCGTGCCGAGCGATTCTTCTGCGCCTAGCTAGGAGCGGCGGCGGTATATCCATAACTAAAGTAGTAGATAATTGCGCTGCTCCGCGCCGAATACGGCCGACCAGAACGCAACGCCACTGGTCACCAGAACCAGGCAGAGACAGCCCCCCGCTCCAACACAGAGAGAATTCGATGAAAGCCCTATTCGGTTTCCTGAACCGCTATTCGCTGCGACGCCGCCTGATTTTTTCCGCCGCGATGGTGCTGATCTTTTCCGTCGCCCAATCGCTGATCTCCGTGGCCGGCCTGGGGCGCATTTCCGAAGCCTCCCGTTCCGCCGTCAGCATGGCGCGCAATGCCGGGCAGATGGGCGCCTTCGTCAAGGACATCTATGCCCTGATCGTCGCCGAGGGCGCCAAGGCCCCGCGCGAGCGCCTTACCGGACGGCTGGCGGGCCTGACCGACATCATCCGCGACATGGACGGCAGCAGCGACCCGGAACTCAAGGCCCTGGCGGTGAATGCCAAGGCCAAGGTGGCCGAGATCGAGCCCGCCACGCGCAAGCTGCTGGCCCTGCAAAAAATCGGTCCCAACGAAGACGAGTCGCTGATGATCTCGCTCAAGCTGATCCTCAGCGCCGAGGCGCTGGCGGCCGACCTGGACAAGGCCGCCGAAGCCGCCCGCGCCAAGGGCGAGGCCGAAAGCCAGCGCCTGAGCTGGATCACCAACCTCTCCGGCGGCCTGCTGACCATCCTCTCCGCCCTCGCCTTCCTCGCCCTCTACGGCTCCCTCAACCGCGAGCTGGGCGGCGAACCCGCGGTCGCCTCGAAGGCGGTCAGCGCAGTGGCCGACGGCAATCTCGAAGTCAGCATCCAGGCCAGCGACAACACCCTGCTCGGCGACCTAAAGACCATGGCCAAGCGTCTGGCCGAAGTGCTGCGCTCGATCGACACCACCAACAAACGCATCGGCCAATCCGCCTACCAGATCGCCGAAATCTCCCGCGAGATCACCAGCGTCTCCAAGGAGCAACAGCAGTCCGCGGAAAGCGTCGCCGAGGCCACCGAGGAACTGCGCCGTTCATCGCAGCAAAGCAGCGAAATGTCCGATGAGCTGCGCCGCGCCGCCGTGGAATCCAGCGCCCAGGTGGACCAGTCGGTGGAAGAAATCTCCGGCTCGGTGGCAAAGCTCAACGAGGCCGTCGCCGCCATCGTCTCGGCGCGCGGCACGGTGGACTCGCTGGTGGACGTCGCCACCCAAATCCATCCGCTGCTGGCCTCGATCTTCGACATCTCGGCGCAGACCAACCTGCTGGCCCTCAACGCCGCCATCGAGGCCGCCCGCGCCGGCGAATCCGGCCGCGGCTTTGCCGTGGTGGCCGACGAAGTGCGCAAGCTGGCGCAGCGCGCCGACCAGTCGGCCCACGCCATCCAGACCATCCTCGACCGCCTCGACAACCACGCCCAGGATGCCTCCGCGGCAATGGTCTCGCTGCAGTCCCTGGCCGAGGAAGGCAGCGCCCGCTCGGCCGAATCCTCGCAGGGCCTGGAGCGCATCCGCCAGACCTCCCGCGCCGCCGTGGACGGCAACTCGCGCATCGCCGACGCCACCCGC
This sequence comes from Rhodocyclaceae bacterium, assembly GCA_036518635.1. Taxonomy (GTDB): domain Bacteria; phylum Pseudomonadota; class Gammaproteobacteria; order Burkholderiales; family Rhodocyclaceae; genus AWTP1-18. The sequence goes on from DATDMT010000159.1 coordinate 4,112, forward strand.
CAGCAAGCCCAGCGCCTCGACGATCTGCGCGCCAAGCTCGGCGCACTGTTCGATGCACTGAAGGAATCCGAATCCAAGGTGGCGGTCACCCACGCCATCTCCGACGAGCTGTATTCCACTGTGGACCAGGTCAACCAGCAGATGCTGTTCTTCCGCTTCGACCGCACCCTGGCGGTCCATAGCGCGCAGCACGAGAAGCGCCACGAGCCGCGGCTGGATCGTTCGCTGCTGATCGAGATTCCCCAGGACGGCACTTCGGTCGAAGGCCTGGCGGTGGACTTCTCCCGCACCGGCCTCGGCATCACCTGCAACACCCCGCTGGCCGACAGCAAGGAAGGCGTCGAAGTCCTGGTGCGCATGCCGCAAAAGAATCTCGACGACTACCTGCGCCAGGAGCCCATGCGCCTGCGCGGCGCCCTGCGCTGGCACAAGAACACCAACGACGGCGGCCACCACTACGGCATCCACTTCCTCGACGAAATCCAGGCAACTCCAATCATGGACCGGGTCTTCGCCTTCTTCAACGCCCAGCCGCATTTCGCTTGAACTGCGGCTGGTGGCCCAATCGGTCAAATCAATTGACCGATTGCTGCCATTCACTTTTTCGGCAGCAGGACTAGGATCTTCCCGAACGACTGAAGCCCCACCGCTTCGTCCAGCGCCATGCCAGCGCTATCGAATAGCGCCGTCCATTCCTTCAGGGTACGTTCTCGGCCCCGCGAACCCATAAACATCTGCATGTCGAAGGATGCGCCAAGCAGATCGGCGCCAACTTCCGGCAACACCATTTCGAGTAGCGCAACTCGCGCACCGCTTTGACCGCAGGCGTTGGCAAGACGGCGCAGAACGCTGATGCAGGTACTGTCGTCGAAGCCGTGCAGCACCGCGGACAGCAGATAAATATCCTTTGCGCTCAGCGCGGAGGGAATCTCAGCCAACAGGTCACCTGGCTGAAACCGCATTCGATCGACTCCGCTCGTCGGGTGGGCAGCCCAGTATTGCTTAGCTTCGGCGATCACTTGGGCGCGATCCACCACAAGGGCGGTCAGATTGGGGTGGCGTTTCAGAATGGCAAGCGATTTGGTGCCGCGGGAGCCACCCACGTCGATGATCCGCTCAAAGCGACCCCAGTCGAAATCGGTAGCAAAGCTATCCCCGGTAAGCGCCTCGACGGCATCCATGGCTGCGGAAAACAGCATGTCGAAGTCGGCATGGCGATCAAGATAATCGAACAACCCCTCGCCGTGCGCGAGCTGAAAGGGCGGCACGCCCTCGCGCACGCCCTGCTCGAGTCGCTCATACCAAGGACGGACCATGACATCCGAGTTGTGCATGAGGATCATCGCCCGCACGTTTTTCGGATTATCGGTGCGCAAGAACGCAGATATCTTGTTGTTACGGAAGCGATGTGCCGTCTGCTCCTCGAAGACGCCCATGGCGACAAGCAAACGCAGTAAGCGCCCGATTGCGTCTGCATTCGCAGTCACCCGGGCAGCGATTTCCTCAGAGTTGTGTTCTTCGTCACCCAGCGCAGTGGCAATATCCAGCCGTGCGGCGACATAGAGAGCCCGGGACTGCCAGAAGGCCGAGCCGATCTGCATCAGCCGAAACGGCGGGGAAGTGAGCTTGTTGGGAATGGCTTGCAGCCATGCACCGAACTTCATCGCTTTGGCAAAGCGGCGCACGGCGCCTGCATTCAACTGGTACGACATTGAATTACCCTCCCGCTATTTCGCAACGTCTGGCGTCAAGCCGGCCGAGAACAAGTGACCGTTGAAGGCAGCCAGCTTCTCCAGAAACATGGCATCCATTGGGCGCTCCATCTGCTCCTCAAAGATGCCCTTCAGAAGAATCGGTGTCATGGCCAGACTGACGAATGCCATTCGCAGAATGTCGGGGTCTACGCCATATGCGATCTGCCCCTGGGCCTTGAGTTCGGATACTTTACGCGCACCTCTTGTGCGCCCGCGTTCCAGTAGTTGTTGAATGAAGCGACGCCCGGGACCTTGATTGAGGGCCAGCACCTTGAGAATCAGCTTGGGGAATTCGGGCCGAGCGGTCATGGTGTCGTAATACAGCTTCAGGAAATCGGCAAACCCGGCGACTGAGGTCAGCAAGGGCCCATCGAGAACATCCAGCATCGGGCTCAGGGTCTCCCGAATCATTTCCTCGTAGAGCCCCTCCTTGTTACCGAAGTAGTAGCGAATCATCGAAACGTTGGCGCCGGCCCGTTCGGCGATCAACCTTGTGGTGACCCGGTGGTAGTCGTCCGCGAGAAAGCAGTCGAGTGCTGCTCTTACAAGGCGAGCCCTTACCGGCTCAGTTGTGTCGATATCGCCCATAAGCGGCCCCCGTAAATGATGCAAAACAGATTAGCACTCACGCTGGCGAGGGCGGGAGTCGTTTCGTCAATCAAGATCGGGGGCGTGATTGAAGGAATACTTTGCGCTGAATGGTCGGTTTCGCAGAACGAGCCGAATGACCTTGCCTGGCCGATAGCAACCTTCCGGCAGCTTGCACTATCGGCGCATCGCTCAATCACTTTCGATTCGCGCCAAAAAAAAACGGGCCGGCAAGCCGGCCCTAAATTTGGAGAGGAAAGTACCACTGCAAAAACTATTCGTCGTCGTCACCCCCGGCGCCGTCGCGACGCGGCACGGTTTGCGGGTCGCAGGTGATGGCGCGGTAAATTTCCACCCGGTCGCCGGGGCGCAGCGGCGCCTCCAGCTTTACCAGGCGGCCGAAGACGCCGACCTTCTGGGCGTCAAGGTCGATCTGCGGGAACATTTTGAGGATGCCGGACTTCTCGATCGCGGCCTTGACCGTGGCGTCATCGGGCACTTCGATGGTCAGCCAGATCTGGTTGCTGGGTTCGGAATAGGCGACGCCGATCTGCATGTCAATTCTCCTTGCTCATTTGCCTGATCACTTGCCCGGTTCCAGCGCGGCGCCCTTGCGGTCGCGGCCGTAGATGCGGGGTTTGACGTAGCTGTCGATGATGGGGGTCAGCGAGTTCATCAGCAGCACGGCGAAGGCCACGCCTTCGGGGTAGCCGGCGAAGGTGCGGATGATCCAGGTCAGCAGGCCGCAGCCGGCGCCGAAGATCAGTTGGCCGCGCGGTGTGTTGGGCGAGGTGACGTAGTCGGTGGCGATGAAGAAGGCGCCGAGCATGGCGCCGCCAGAGAACAGGTGGGTGCTGGCATCCAGATAGCGGGCCGGATCGACGCTATGCAGGATCACCGCCGGCAGGGCGATGCCGGCCAGCATGGCGACCGGGATGTGCCAACTGATGATGCGCAGGAACATCATCGCCACGCCACCGGCGACGATCAGCCAGGCCGCGGTTTCGCCCAGGCTGCCGGGGCGGCTGCCATACCAGGCCTGAACCGGGGCATGCACCAGGGATTGCGCCAGATCGATGCCGCGCGACAGTTCGGTCTTGGCGTAGCCCAGCAGGGAGGCGCTGGCCATACCGTCGAAGCCCGGCTGCATGCCGCGCAGGGTGATGTGCAGGCCGTCGATCAGGCCTGGCGCGGCGGCGGAGAACAGAGGCGTCGGCGCCACCCAGGCGGTCATCTGCACCGGGAAGGAGATCAGCAACGCGACCCGCGCCACCATCGCCGGGTTGAACAGATTCTGGCCGAGGCCGCCGAAGATTTGCTTCGACAGCACAGTGGCGAACAGGCCGCCGAAGGCGCCGATCCACCAGGGCGCCCAGGGCGGCAGCGACAAGGCCAACAGCCAGCCGGTGAGGGCCGCCGAGCCGTCCCACAGCACCGGTGCCGCCGGCTGCCCCATCAGGCGCAGGCAGAAGGCCTCGCCGAGCATGGCGGCGGCGATGGTGATGGTCCACAGATAGATCGCCGGCCAGCCGTAGAGCCAGAAGCCGAACAGGGTGGCGGGGGCGAGGGCCAGCATCACCGTGGCCATGACGCGGCCGGCGCTGTTGCTGGTCGTCGTATGGGGCGCGGCGACGGGAATGCCGATGGAATGGCTCATGCCGTTTCTCCTTGCGCTTGTGTAGCAGCGGGTTTGGCTGCCGCCGCGGCGGCAGCCTTGGCGGCCTCGCGCTCGGCCTTGCGGCGGGCGGCGACCTCGGCCTTTTCCTTGGCGTCGCGCTCGAGGCGGGCGATGCGGGCCTCGGCCAGGCGCTTGGTGGCCTCGCTGCGCAGCTTGGCGCGCTCGCGGGTGTACAGCTCGCCCTTGGCGTGGCTGAAGTACTGCACCAGCGGAATATGCGAGGGGCAGACGTAGGCGCAGCAGCCGCAGGAGATGCAGTCGCCGAGCATGAAGCCTTCGGCGGCTTCGAGATCGCCGGCGCGGATGCGGGCGGCCATCTCCAAGGGCAGCAGGCCCATCGGGCAGGCCTTGGTGCAACTACCGCAGCGGATGCAGGGGCCGGCCTCGGGAACGTGGGCCTCGGCGGCATCGAAGGCGAGGATGCCGGAGGCGCCCTTGACCAGCGGAATTTTGCCGTGGTGCAAGGGCGTGCCCATCATCGGCCCGCCGAGGATCAGGCGCGCAGGGTCTTCCTTGCGGCCGCAGAAATCGAGCAGCTCGTCCACCAGCACGCCGAGGGGCGCATAGATGTTGCCGGGATTGGCGACGGCGCCGCCGTTGATGGTGACGATGCGTTCCACCAGCGGCTGGCCGAGGCGGATCGCCTTATGCACGGCGGCGCAGGTGGAGACGTTGTGCACCAGCACGCCGACTTCGGCGGCGCGGGCGTCGGCGGGGACTTCCTTGCCGGTCAGGGTCTGGATCAATTGCTTGTCCGACCCCATCGGGTAGCGCGCCGGCACCGGGCGGATTTTTACTTCCGGATAGGGCGCGGCGGCCACTCGCATCGCTGCGATGGCCTCCGGCTTGTTGTCTTCGATGCCCACCAGCGCCTCCTTGGCGCCGATGGCGTGCATCACGATGCGGGCGCCGTCCACCACCTGGTAGGCATGGTCGCGCATGATGCGGTCGTCCGACGAGAGGTAGGGCTCGCACTCGCCGCCGTTCACGATCAGGGTTTCCACTGCCAGGCGCTTGCCCAGGGCGAACTTCACCGCCGAGGGGAAGGTGGCGCCGCCGAGGCCGACGACGCCGGCTGCCGCGGTGCGTTTGGCGATCTCCTCGGGAGCCAGGGCGAAGGGGTCGGCCACCGGATCGAGCGCGATCCACTGATCCCGGTAGTCGTTGTCGACGGTGATGGCGGTGAAGCCCAGGCCGGAAGGGTGCGGCGCGGTGACTTCGCCGATGGCCGAAATGGTGCCGGACACCGGGGCGTGGATCGGCGCCGAGATGTTGCCGCCGGCCTCGGCCAGCACCTGGCCCTTCAACACTTGCTGGCCGACCAGGACGATGGGCCGCGCTGCGGCGCCGACGTGCTGATTCAGCGGCATGTAGACTCGGGCCGGGGGCGGCAGGGTGCGCAGCGGCACATCGGCGGCCGGACGCTTGTGGTCGTCGGGATGGACGCCCCAGCGCGGTTCCTTGAAGATGCGGTCGAAGATTCCCATGTCATGCCTCCGAAGGGCCGCCCCGAGGGGGCATGCGCCCCCCCGTGGGGGGCAGCGAACAAGTGTGAGCGTGGGGGGCCATCATGGCTCTCTTAGGCGTGGGCCGCGGCGACGGCGGGCTTGGGCCAGACCCAGTGCTGCAGCGTGACCGGTACCGGCACCAGGGTCATGGCCTCGGTCGGGCAGCGATCGACACAGGCGGCACAGCCGGTGCAGGCTTCGCGGATGACGTTGTGAATCTGCTTGGCGGCGCCGACGATGGCATCGGTCGGGCAGGCCTTGATGCAGCGGCAGCAGCCGATGCAGATTTCCTCGGCGACCGTCGCCAGTTGCGGGCCATTGTCGGCCACGGCGGAGAGGTCCACCTTGACCCCCAGCTTGGCCGCCAGGGCCTCGACGGTGGCCTTGCCACCCGGCGGGCAGAGGGTCACCGGCGCTTCGCCCTTGGCCAGGGCCGCCGCCGCCTGGGCGCAGCCGACGTAGCCGCACTGGCCGCACTGGGAGCCGGGCAGCATGGCCTGCAGTTCGGCCTCGATGGGGTTCTCCTCGACGGCCAGATAGCGCGCCGCGGTGCCCAGCAGGCCGCCGAGGGCGAGACCCATGGCGGCGAGACTTCCGGTGGCGATCAGCATGACAGTACCTCCAAAACCAAATTCGTCGAGCGCAGCGAGCCAATCAGTTGCCTCCCCCGCGAGGGGGAGGTCAGGTGGGGGCGGGCGTTTATGCCCAAGATGGCGTCGTCATTCATCGGACAAAGCGTTCCCATTTGATGACCCTCAACTCGTAGCAATCCCAGAAAAACCCATAAACGCCATGGCGAGGAGGCCGGCAACGATGAAGGCAATCGGCGGGCCGGCGAACAGGCGCGGCACCTGGGCCAGCACCAGGCGCTCGCGCAGGCCGGCGAAGATGATCATCACCAGGCTGTAGCCGAAGGCCGAGGCGAAGGCGAACAGGGTGGCGTTGATGAAGCTCATCTGGCC